>DFYA01000211.1 GCA_002382525.1 Opitutaceae bacterium UBA4094 | reverse complement strand
CGTCTTTGAAATTGAAAATGATGCGCGCGTCGTGCCACGGCTTTTCGCCGCGTTTCAGGCCGGTGACGCGGGCTCGGTAGGTGACTTCAAGCGCACGGATGTCGGCGGACAACGGCACGGTCATGTGCACGCTGTCCATGCGCCCCGGGGCGGTGGACTGGATGCGCAGGAAACGGTTGCCGTCTTCGGTTGGCCACGAGACGCCGCGGCCCTTGGGCCACTCACGTGGCTGGCCGGCGGAGTCGGTGGTTTCGAACGTTCCGTTCGGCAGAAGGGATCGTGTGAGGGAGGAGCTCTGGCCAAACGCGACCGGAGCCGCGAGGACAAGAGCGAGCAGGGCGAGGGATAGACGTTGCATGGAAAAATGAAGGCGCGAAAAAACCGGCCCTCGCCGCAAGGCGGCGGCGAGGGCTGACGGACAGGGAAGGGCGGCGGGCCGAACGAGCGTTACAGCGACGCGGCGTCGATCGGCGTCAGGACGATATCATCGATATCGAACTCGCCGTGGGAAACGCGGAAGAGGGTCGGCATGACCTCAAGGGCGACCGCGTTCTCGGGAACTTTAAACCGCAGGGTCTTGGTCACCCAACCGTCGGTGTCTTTGCTGAAGTAGGGCAGGCGGGCGACGGCGGTCTTTTTGCCGGCCTCGTCCTTGAAGTTGAGGATGACGCGCGCGTCGTGCCAGTTTTCCGAACCGCGTTCGAGGCCGGTGACGCGGCCGCGGAATGTGAGTTCGAGCGCCTGCACGCCGCGCGGGATCAGCGCATTCACGTAGAGCGTGACCTGGGTGTTGGGCGCGGCGGACTTGAGGCGGAAAAAGTGGTTACCGTCTTCCTGCTCCCACGTGACGTTTTTGGCGTTCGGCCAACCTTGAGCCCACGAGCCGGCACCGTTGGGCTCTTCGAGCGAGCTGTGCGGGAGGAGTGAGTCGGAACCGAAGGCGAGGGCGGGCAAGCACAGGCCGGCGCAAAGCGGCAAGGCGAGCGAAAGGCGGCGGAAGGCGGCGGGAACGGAGCGGAGTCGGAGGATCATAACGAGAGGTATTTTTTTTCGCGGCGAACGAGTCGCTGACGCGGGGGGATTGGGTTTCTCGGACGGGCGCATTGTGGAACGTCGGGCGACGGTTGCGGAGAAAGATTTCAAGTTACTGTAACGACATTCTTCGGCGGGCCAATCAAGCGCGACCGCGGAGGCAGGCAGTCAGGGTTTTGGTATGGGCAGACTGGGGTTTCCCGTGGCGGCAGCCTTGCGCGGGGTAAGTGGCGTTTTTCGCCGGCGCACGCTGGGTTCAAACCGCCAGATGCAGTCGCCGGTAATGCTCTTTCGCAGTTCCGGCAGCCCGAAGTGGTTGGCCGCGAGTTCGCCCGCGACGAAGGAGAGCGCGGCGCCGCCGAGTTCCTTTACGCGGTGGTCCACGCCCGCGAGGGTGCGGCTATGGTCGTAGTTGAGGACGGCAAATCCGCAGTCCTCGGGGATGCGAATGCCGGCGGATTTCATCCAGCCGTGCACCTCGGGAAACGAGAGCACCACGTCGGGCTGATGCGTTTGGAACCACTCCATGAACCGGGCGGGGGTCCAGTCGTCCGTGACCATGGGGGGCACGACAAAGTCGTCGGGGTGTTGGTGTTGCCAGCCGAGGCATGAGCCGAGCCATAGGTTGTTGACCCGGGCGTTGTCGGCCTGCGAAGCGAAAAGACCGATGCGCCGGTAGCCCTTGTGGACGAGGTTTTCCCACGCGACCTGGATCACTTGAAACTGGTCCGCGCTGATGCGGTGAAGTCGGGGCGCGAGCAACGAGTAGCCGCAGCAAACCGAGGCGAAATGCTGCCACGGGAAACCCACGATCTCGCCCTTTTCGCGCAACGGGGCCACCACGACCCCGCGAATCCCCCGATTGTAGAGAATATGACCCACGCGTTTGGCAGACATGCCCTTCTCGTTGATACAGAATTCCTCCAATCGATACCCCATGCGCGTGGCCTGCTCGGCGGCGCCCAGATAGATATCGGAAATCATGAAGTTGGATTTCCAGGCGCCCGGCGCGCCGTGGGAACTCAACCACGCGATGGTTTCGTTCTCGTGGGCTTTGCGGCCGCGCATGCGCGACATCGCGGCGGAAATGGCCGGGTCGGGAGCGTAGCCCATTTTAGTGGCCAGCGCGCGGACCTCGGCTCGCGTTTTCTCGGAGACACCGCGGGCTCCCTTCAACGCGCGGGAAACGCTCATTTTGCTGACGCCAAGTATCTCGGCGAGTTCGTGCAGGGAGGCTTTGGGGGTATCCATCTCGGGGAGGAAAGGGGTGACTGTAACGCTGGTTGTCGGTTTACGAACGTCAAGGGGGCACGTCTCCTGAACGCGTGAACACCCGACTTGGTCTCGTTCGGTCCGAAGCAAACCGATCATCGTGCCTCCGTGTGAAGGTCTGGTGTCAGGCGAATACGCTGGATCTCGGGCGGGCTCGACGGCCTGCGACCAGCACCGAGACATTGGGCGGCTGCTTCTGCGGGACGATGCACACGTCGAGCTGGTTGAGGTCGCTCCGCGGGGCCTTACAGGGGCTCTTGGTGCTCTCCGCTGATGATCAAGCCGCGTTCGTCGATCAGATTGAAGAAATAGGTGGTTACATTTCTGGGGAGCGGGATGGTGGCGAGGCCGCGATCGATTGTCGCGGGCAAGGTTTTCCACATCCGATCCTGCCAGCGGCCCTCGTCGCGCGTGAAGTTGAAGTCGGCGCGCACGATGGGGACGGTTGTCTCGAACGTGATCCAGGCGGTGCCATCATGTGAGTCCTGGGTAAGGACGCGGGCGAGGGGAGCGCCGTCGTTGACGATGCTGTCGGCAAACGCGGGGATCTCGGCCGGACCTTCGCTCGCGGGGCCGTGACCATGCTGCATGCGCACCCGCATGCAGAGGGCGCGCGGCCCCGGAGCGAGGCGATGGGAGCGACGCCACGCCAAAGGGGTGAACGCGAAATCGTTCGTGCCGTTGAGCCACAGGATCGGCAGGCGCGCGCGCGGCAAGCGGTTTCTGGGGTCCCATAGTCGGCTCCATGTCGTCAGCGATTCGTCGACCGTATCCCACGGCGAGTCCGCGCATAGAAAACGCGACCCGTCGTCATCGTCTTCGGCGAGGGTGCCGCACCCGTAAACCGGCGCGGCGAACTTCAAGCGCGGGTCGAGGCCGGCGACGTTGGCGGCGACCACCGCGCCCCACGACACGCCCGTCACGCCGATGCGCGTGGCGTCGACACCGGGTAACGACGCGAGCAAACTGTGCGCGAGCACGGTGTCCGCGACCGCGTGATACATCCATTGGTCCCTGAGGGGTTGGAGGATGTCGGCGACACCGCAGAGGCGTGGACCCGCTCCGGTCGGGGCGCGCTCCCAGGCGCCCTGTTTGCCAACGGGAATTCCGCCGTCGTGATCAAAGGCGATGGCGGCGTAGCCATGATCGAGCCACCGCTTCACCCAATGGGCGAAGGCGGTGCCTCCGCCGCCATGAATCAATACAATTCCGGGCGCGGGGTTTGCCGCGGTGGCGTTTTCGGGGATGCCGTAGAAGGCGAAGACGCGCGTGGGTTTGCGCTGATAGGGTAGTCCTTTGAAGCACAGGGCGTGGACACCCTCGGGAATCGTTGGCGCGGCATCGGACCGGCTGAAGGCGGCGGGAGCCGGGAACGTCCCTGGCGCCCTGCTGAGTTTTTCGATGTTCCAAGAAGCGGCGGTGAAGATCGGCGTGGCGACAGGCATGAATGGCTGAGGGCGAGAGTGGTGGAACGCGAGAAAAGCGGCGTCGGTGGTGAGGCGGTTCAGTGCGGACGCGGCACAATGACTTTATACCGAGGGAGCGGTCGGGCTGTGGACTGATTTTGAGCGTTATTGTAACGCGTCCATCGTTGTCTCTACTCGAACGCATGAAGTTACTATAACCTGTTTCGTCGCTGTTCGCCTCGGCGTCTTTGCGCAACATGACCGCACCCCTCGGGCATGTTGCCCGGCTTACCCTTAACCCCCTGGTTACGTTTTTCGTTTTATTGGGAGCACCGTCGTCGCCGCGACGAAGGCGATGGCTTCCCTCGATCCCCTTTGCGGCCGGCGCGCCATTCCGGCGACGCCGCCGCCTGTCCAAACCCCAATAACATGAAACCCACACCCCATCCGCGAACCCGGTTCGCGATGTCCATCCTGGCCTTGGCGCTGGGACTTCTCGGCACCACGCAGGCAGCTCCGCTTCAGCTCCACGTGGACGGCAATAAAATCAAAGACAGCAACAACAACATCGTGCGCCTCCAGGGCGCGAACATCCCGAGCCTCGAGTGGCACAACACCGGCGAGAACATCGTCGGTTCGCAGACGCATCTGCGCGACGTGTGGAAGGCGAATCTCATCCGCTTCCCGCTCTCGCAGGATCGCTGGTTTGGCCACGCGCCGGGCCAGTCCGACGGCGGTGCGGCTTATCGCGCGGTGGTTGACGGCATTGTGAGCCGTGCGTCGGCTGGCAACTACTACGTGTTGCTCGACCTCCACTGGTCGAACAAAGGCGTGTGGGGCTCCAACATCGCCCAAGCCGTCATGCCCGACATGAATTCGGTCATCTTCTGGACCGACTGCGCCAACCGCTACAAGAACAACCCTGCGGTGCTCTTCGACCTCTACAACGAGCCGCATCCGAGCACGTGGGAGGTGTGGCGCAACGGCGGCACGGTCACTGAGTCCGCTTCGGGCATCACCTACACGAGCCCGGGCATGCAAGGCCTGCTGAACGCCGTGCGCGCCACCGGCGCCAACAACGTCGTGGTCGTCGGCGGCATGGCTTACGCGTTCGATCTCTCTGGCATTATGAACGGATACGCGCTCACCGACACCTCGTCGGGCAAGGGTATTGTGTATGCTTCGCACATCTATCCGTGGAAAAATAACCTCGACGCCAAAGTCACCGTCGCCGCCGCCTCGCACCCGATCCTCATCGGCGAATGCGGCGCGGACACCAACCCGGAGCCCGTCGGCGGTCCCGTGCTCGACACCCAAGGCGTGATCAACTGGTCCAACAACCACATCGCTTGGATGAACAGCCATGGCTATCACTGGACCGGCTGGGCGTTCCACAAGTCTGCCGGGCCGAAGATGATTTCGGATTTCACCAACTACACGCCGACCACTTGGGGCCAGATCGCAAAGAACCAGATGGTCACCGCGACCCTGCCGCCGCAGACCACCGGGCTCGTGAAGGTCAACGCAGGTGGCACGGCGACGAGCCCGTTCGCGGCCGACTCCAACTACAATGCCGGAGCCGCGTCCACCCCTTGGAGCGGCGCGATCGTCACGACCGGTGTGAGCAACCCTGCGCCGGTCGCGGTCTATCGTTCGCAGCGCGCGGGCAACATGACCTACACCTTCAACGGCATCTCCCCGGGGCCGAAGGTCGTGCGCCTGCACTTCTGTGAAAACACCTACAACACGGTGGGCTCGCGCCGGTTCAACGTGTCGATCAACGCGAATCCGAAGCTCACCAACTTCGACATCCGCGCGACGGCCGGCGCGATCAACAAGGCGAACGTGCAGCAGTTCACCGTGTATCCGAGCAGCACTGGCGTGATCTACATCACGTTCACCGGTGTGACCGGTGCGGCAATCGTGAACGGCATCGAGATCAACTGATTGGTTTCCGTGGTGGGAGCGGGCGTGCTTGCGCGCTCGCTCCCATTCGACCGCCAGCCCGACAGGTAAGCAGGCTCCTTCATCTTAACCCCCCACATCTCCTTCCGAGCGATGTCCATGAAACGCATTATCATTACCGGAACACTTGGGGTGCTTGTATTCATGTTCGGATACGTAGCAGGTCGGCGCGAGATTGCGACCGCGCAGGACTTGGTCGGAGCGAATCGCTTCACCCGCGCGGGAGAAGCTCGCGTCGAGCCGGCGCCGAGGAGCCAGCCGACGGCCGAAATCCCACTGGTCATCCGCGATCCGAAGGCGGCGCTTGTGGCGGCGAGCGCGCTGCCCGACGGGCCGGAAAAATCCAATCTCATGAGTGTCGCGATCGGCCAGCTCGCGCTCACCGACACCGACGCCGCATTGAACTGGTTGCAACGCATCGGGTCGCCGGAGGAGGTTCAACGCGCGCTCGAACGCGTGGTCTCCGCGCTCGCGTTTGAGGACCCGGAAATCGCGTCGGTCTTTGCGAACGCGTTGCCGGCGGGCATTGCGCGGCTCAATGCGATCACGTCGATCGCGAGCGGCTTCGCGCACCGGGATCTCGCCGCGGGTCTTGCGTGGGCAACGTTGCTTCCGCCGGGTGACGCCAAACACGCGGCGCTGTCCCAACTCGTCGATGTGTTGGCGCACGCGGATGCCCGCGGCGCTGCGAATTTTGTCGGCGCGCTCCCGCCCGGCGGCGAACGCGACGCATTGATGGTCGCGGTTGGGCGGAGTTTCGCCCAGCAGGATTCCGCGGGTGCGGTCGCGTGGGTGAAGACGTTGCCCGAGGGCGATGGACGCCGGCAGGCGAGCGGCGCGGTGATCGAGCAGCTCTCAAGTTCCAACCCTCGTGAAGCGGTGGCGCTCGTGCCGACGCTGGTTTCCGCCGACAAGCAAAACGCGGTGCTCGGTGAAATCGCGCGCACGTGGGGAAGCGTGGACGCGCCGTCCGCGCTCGCATGGGTGAACGCGCAACCCCCAGCCGTGCGAGACCTGCTCCTTACGGAAGCGATCGCGGGTCTTGCCGGCGGAGCGCCGAGCGAAGCCGCCCGTGTGACTGGATCGCTTCCGCCCGGCGACCTGCGCAACCGGGCGATTCAAGCGGTGGCTGCGCAGTGGGCCGGCACGGCGCCCGAGAGTGCGGCGGCGTGGGCCGGCGGGTTGCCGCCCGGCGAGGCGCGAGACCATGCGCTGCACGTGGTGAGCGCCGGCTGGGCATCGGCTGATCCCGTGGGCGCAAGCCGCTGGTTGGCCGGGATCGATGCGGGCGAGGGGCGCGAGGTGGCGGTGAAGACCTTCGTGGACCAAGTGAGCGTCCGTTACCCGGAACTCGCGGCCCCGTGGGCGGCGACATTGATGGAGCCAGCCCAACGCGATGCAGCGATCGAGGCGGTGGCGCGACGCTGGCTTGAGGTGGACCGCGATGCCGCGCTTGCGTGGGTGGCGCAGACGCCGCTCTCGTTGGCACGGCGCGGCGCCTTGGTCAGGGGGCGTTGAGGTGAGGCTACTGGTTCGCTGTGCCCGTGGTGCGACGCTTGCGGGAGCCGCGAGATGACTCGGTAGCGGAGACGCGTCTGCGCACGCTGGGTTCGAAACGCCAGACGGATTCCACGGCGAGACTCTTGCGCACATCGGGGAGGCCGAAATGGTTGGCGGCCAGTTCGCCCGCGACAAACGAAACAGCGGCGGCCCCGAGATGACGGACGCGATGGTCCACGCCGGCGAGCGTGCGACTATCTTCAAAGTTCAACAACGCGAAGCCGCAGTCCTGCGGAACGCGGATGCCGGCCGCGCGCATCCAGCCATGCACTTCGGGGAACGAAAGCACGACGTCGGGTTGGTGGGCGCGGAACCATTCCATGAACGTCGTGGCGTTCCAGTCGTCCGTGATCATAGGCGGCACGGCGGACTCGCGGGAAAGGTTGTGCTGCCACGCGAGACAAGAACCGAGCCACAGGTGATTGACCCGGGAGTTGTCGGCCTGCGACGCGACGAGGCCGATGCGCTTGTAACCTTTTTGAACGAGGTTCCGCCAAGCGACCTGCACGACTTGGAACTGGTCGGCGGCAATCCGGTGGAGCGGCGGTGCGAGAAGCGAGTGGCCGCAGCAGATGGAGGCGAAGTGCTGCCAGGGAAAAGCCTCGATGGAGCCTTGCTCGCGCAACGGGGCGACCACGACGCCTCGGATGCCGCGACTATAGAGAATGTTGCCCACGCGTTTCGGCGTCATGCCTTTCTCGTTGAGGCAAAATTCCTCAAGCCGGTAACCCATGCGTCTCGCCTGCTCGGCGGCCCCCTGATGCATCTCGGAGAGCATATAGTTGGAGCGCCAAACGCCGGGCGCACCGTGGGAGCTGAGCCAAGCGATGGTTTCCTTCTCGGCGGTTTTGCGGCCCCGCATGCGTGACATCGCGGCCGAGATCGTCGGGTCGGGGGTGTAGCCCATTTTATCGGCAAACGCGCGGACCTTCGCTCGCGTTTTCTCCGAGACGCCTCGTCCGCCCTTGAGCGCGCGAGAGATGCTCATTTTGCTGATGCCAAGAAGATCGGCGAGTTCTTGCAGGGTTGCCTTGGGTGTATCCATTAAGCGAGAGGGGTGGGTGACTGTAACGCTAGGGCCCCGTTTACGACGGTCAAGGAGGCAAGTCCCCTGGAGGGCGTGCCCACGCCCACAGCCAGCGGATCAGCGACCGAAACGACGCAAATGCAGTTGCGCGAGTTTGTGATGGAATGCGAGCGCCGGTGCGCGAACGACGACGTGCTGCCCGCGCGCGTCCTGTGTGGACAAGGCTACCATACCACGGTGCCGAACGGCACGCCGGTGCGGCCGACGCGCGACGCGATGGACTATGCGCTGGCCTTGCTGGAGGAAGGTGGTGACGCGTCGGTGGCTCGTGCGTTGACGATTGTGGAGCGCGTGCTCGCGGTGCAAGACACGCACCCCTGCAACCGCACGTTTGGCTTGTGGCCTTGGTTTTTCGACGAGCCGCTGGAGGCGATGCGCCCGCCGGATTGGAACTGGGCGGACTTCATCGGCGTGCGGCTCGCGCACGTCCTCGGGCGGCACAGCGACCGGTTGCCCGAGGCGCTGCGCGCGAAAATAGGGAAGGCGTTGCACCATGCCGCGTATTCGATTTTTCGCCGCAACATGGGGCCGGATTACACCAACATCGCGGTGAAAGGCGGCGTGGTCGCGGTGATGGCCGGCGAGCAATTGGGCGACGGGTTGCTGCTGTCTTATGGGCGCGAACGCTTGGCGCGTTTCCTCGCGCACACCGAAGCCCAAGGCGGCTTCACCGAATACAACAGTCCTCCCTACGGCGCGCTTGTGTTGATGGAAGTCGAGCGCGGCTTGCTCATTGTTCAAGATGCCGAAGCCCGCGAAAACCTCCTCGCGATTCACGCGATGTGTTGGCGCGCGATGGCAACGAGCCTGCACTTGCCGACCGGGCAACTCTGCGGCCCGCACGCACGGGCCTATGATGACTTGTTGAGCGCCACACACGCGGGACTGCTTGGTGCAGAGTTGGGCGTGCCGTTGTTCGAACCCGCGGGCCGGGCCGAGCCTCACGAAGGTGGACGGGACGCGATCAACCTCCTGCTGATTCCGCGCGTGCCGTGTGCGGAAGCGGTAAAGCGCGCGATCTTCGACGCGCCGGGAAAGCGGTTTCTGCGTCCGGACTACGTGCGACACTCCGATCCCGAGGTGCGGCGGAGCGGGGCGATGTGGTTCGACGACGACGCGTGCCTGGGATCGATCAATGTGGAGAACCTCTGGCAGCAACGGCGCCCGGTGCTCGGTTATTGGCGTATTGGAAACGCGGTGGCTCTTTTGCGCGTGCGCCTCATTCACGGCGGGAAGGATTTCGCTTCCGGCGTGCTGCGAACGGAGCAACGGGGGGGCGAATTGATCGCCTGTTGCTCGCTCGTGACCAACAAAGCGGATTCGCACGATCACATGGATATGCCGGCCGATGGGGTGTTCCGGTTGAGCGACCTGGCGCTTTCCATCGAGCTGACCGCTCCCGGTGCGCGCGTGACCGGATCGGAAGACGACGGGTTTCAATTGGTGGCCGGCACACGGACCGTGCGAGTGACGCCGATGCACGCCGAGTTCGATACGTATCCGGTCGCCTGGTGCGTCGGTTCGACGGACGGCAAAGCCGCGGTGCGCGCGGTGATCAACGGTGGCGCCGGCGTTGAACTCAGGCCCGCGGCGATGCGCAATGTAGCGATCGCGTTTCATCTTTCCGTGGGATCAGGAGACCCTAAGGCGAAAACGCGGTCGAGGGCGACGGTGGAGGACCACACCGTGACCCTGACGACGGTTTCCGACGAAGGCGCGCTGGTGCTGGAGTGCCCGCGTCATCCTGTTCCCTTGCGCTAATCCATCGAATTTATCATGCCCCATTCCGAACGTTCCTTCACTTCTGTAGTTGTTAGTTCACTACGCTTGTTCATCGCAACGGGCCTCATCGCAACCGCGGCGCGCGCCGCGGAGCCGAGTATCCCGCCGCTCCCCGACGCTGCACCGCCGGTGAAGGTGCGGCAGGTGGTTTTGGATACGACGATCACGCCGTCGCGCACGATTGTGCCGGATCCGCAGACCAACAAGGCGGTGGAGCTCAAGACGGTGGGCAACAAGGTCGTCGGCCCCGACGGCGAGCCGGTGTTGTTGCGTGGGTTGAATGTGCCGAGTTTGGAGTGGAATCCCGAAGGGCAGGCGCTTTTCCGTCTGGTGGAAGGAGCCTTGGGCGAATGGCAGGCCAAGATCATCCGTCTTCCCGTGAAGTCGAAATACTGGTTTGGCCGCGAAGACACCAAGCGACGCGGGGCGGACGAAGCC
Source organism: Opitutaceae bacterium UBA4094 (assembly GCA_002382525.1). Taxonomy (GTDB): domain Bacteria; phylum Verrucomicrobiota; class Verrucomicrobiia; order Opitutales; family Opitutaceae; genus Rariglobus. Next base: position 22,503 of record DFYA01000211.1, on the reverse strand, counting down.
TATCGCTGGATCGTGGATCAGGTGGTGGCGCAAGCCGCGGCGAAAGGCGCCTACGTGCTCCTTGACCTGCACCATTACCGCGCGCCGGACGAGGATGCGTTGGTGTTCTGGCGCGACGCGGCCACGCGTTACAAAAACCACCCGGCGGTTTTATTCGGTGTTTTCAACGAGGCGTTCAGCACCTCGTGGGAGGTGTGGCAGAAAGGCGGCCCCGTCGAATATAAGATCAAAAAGACCGGAGAAACGGTGCGCTATGACTCCGTCGGCATGCAGGCGGTGGTGGACGCCGTCCGTGAGACCGGTGCGCGCAATATCGTCGTGGTGGGCGGGCTCGATTGGGCCTATGACCTCACGGGAGTGGCGGCCGGGCACGAGATCGATCAACGCGGCGGCAACGGGCTGATCTACGACGCGCACATCTACAATTGGAAACGAAACTGGACCGGGAAGGTGCTGTGCGTGGCGGATAAACATCCGATTCTGGTGGGCGAGTGGGGCGCGGACACGCGCGACATTCCAGCGACCGGCAGCAGCGCGGCGAAATTTGAGTCACCTTACACCTGGGTGCCGGCGTTTCTCGGCTTTGCGCAGAAGCACGGTCTGCATTGGACCGCGTGGAGTTTCCATCCGCGCGCGGGTCCGCACGTGATCGACACCTACGACATGGAGCCAACCCCGTATTTCGGCGCGTTCGTGAAGGCCGCGCTGAAAGGCGCTCAGTTCGACGAGAGCCAGGTGCGCTGAGTTCGGGCTACCCCTGATCGCGGGAATACCGCCGAGGACTCCTTTTGTTTGTGCATCTCTGAGGCTCAATGTCCCCGCCCTATTTTTTCACTCTCCATGAGTAACGTAAAACCCCCATCCTACCTCCCGCCTCCGCGAATATTTTCGGTATGTTTGCTCGGGATCCTCGCCTTTGCCGCGACGGTTTCCGCGCACGCCGCCGAGCCGATATTCTCGGCCTTTACGCATATCGTTCCCTCTCGCGGGATGGGCGGTTTCAACGAACAGGCCGGCCTCGAGCCGGAACCGCGCAAAGATGAAGGCGGGGCGATGGCCGCGGTCCACCTGCCTATCAAGAAAGGTAGATCTGCCTCGGTTTCTTGGTGGTATGCGGGCCACGTGAAAAAATCGTTGCTCGATTGGCCGCGCGGTAACGACGCACTGCTGCGAGTGGTGGTGCGCTCGGAGCGCGACACGGTCCTGGATGTCGGCACATCGCTCCAAACCGACTCGGGAGCGCTGAAGGGCGGCACCGTCACCGGCGTCACCGTTCCTGCCAACACCGACGTCGCCATCTATCCGCCGTTGCCCGGAGGTTTCACCGGAAGCGTTTCCCATGTGCGCGTGACCTTCGCCGCCAAGGATGCCCTGCCGCCGCTCACCATCACCGGCCTGGCGGTCGGCACTCCGACCCACGCGAATCTCGTGATCCCGACGGAAAACGTCTGGCGTTCCTCGCGGAATCCGGTGCGCATCACCGGTCGTGCCGAAGGCAGCGCCGGGTCCAACGCAACCGTCCAAGCGATCGACGCGAAGAAGAAAGTCGTCGCGACGTGGACGCCCGTGATCGCGGCGGACGGTTCGTTCTCCTTCGATCTGGATCGCACTCAACTCCCCGGAAGCGTGCGACTCAGCCTGGTTCCTGCCGCCCCCGGCAGGGATGCCGCCCCGGGTATGTATTCGTTTTTCAACTACCCGATAATCGATTCGTCCAGGCGCCTTGACCGCGTCGTCCGTGACGGCAGCCACCTGTCGGTAGACGGAAAGCCTTACGCCTTCCTCGGCGTGAACTACACGCAATTCCTGCTCGGCTTCAGCCGGCGCGCGAACTTCGAACTTCTCGCCGCCAACTTCCAGGAAATGGCCGACTGGGGCATCCACGCCGTGCGCATGCCGATCGCGATGGCCATGATCCAACCGGCTCCTGGCGTGTTTCCCGATTCGCCTGAATATACCGAAGTCCTGCGGAACGCCGGTCTTGATCCGAATTTCTTCGCGCTTCTCCGCTACGCCGCCGACCTCGGCCATCATCACGGCATTCGTATCGTCTTCGATTGGCACGAGAGCGCCATGGATCCCTACCGTTATTTCATCGGTGGCGAGGACAAGGACCGCGGCACGGGAAAGCCCGGATCGCCGCTCGCCTGGCTCGCGATGCCGAGCGACGCGTATCCGAAGGAGGACCACCCGGTGTTCGTGCTCGTCACCGAGCCCCGCCAGGTGAAGGCGCTCCTCGACACCACCGGTTGGCTCGCCGGCGCCTTCAAGGATGACACCGCCATTCTCGGCTTCGAGGTGCCCTACAACGAACCGCACGAACGCGCCGTTTCCAATGACCTTGCCTGGCGCCGTCTCACCGCGCAGTCCGCCGCCGCGGTGAAATCCGCCGCGCCTGACATGCTGGCCTTCGGCATGCCTTCCGGCTGGGGTCATGAAAACGTCTTCATCTCCTCCACCTGGCTCCCGCCCGACCAACTCGACGGCATGGGGCCGCACTTCTACGTCGGCAACGGCCCGATTCCGGTCCGTGAAGACGCCAACAAGCGCAAATATCCTTACCTCGCCCGCGAGGTCGAGCCATCGCTCAGCGTCGGTCTCGTCGCGCTCGCGCTTCCGTATTCGAATGTCAAATACCCGTTCTATAACGGCGAAGGCGGCGGACATGGCGCCGAGTCGTTCCTGCCCGATCTCCCGCTCAAGCAGGCGACCCGTATCCAGATCGAGGCGCAGATCTTCCAGACCTATGCCAACGGAATGACCGGCTACTTCGAGTGGACGATGTGGAACCACACGTTCTGGAACCACACCACCGAACCGAACCGCGTGCTCTTCGAGCGTTATTCACCGGTGTTTCGCGCTGGCCCGGTTGATTTTCAGAACGCGAAGATTCTCTTCGTTCAGCATCCGGCGGCCGAGAGCAACGCCAACGGACACAACCATGCCGCCGTTCAGTTTGCCCGCGCCGTGCTCGATCTGCACCTCCAGCCCGTTCACTACATGACTGACCAGCAACTCGTGTTCACCGGACAGACGATGTTCTCGCGCGGCTTCGAGCAAGTGGACGCCTCGGGTGAAGGTCTCGGTTCCTACAAGGCGATTGTCGTGGACACCCGCAACGTGGACAAACGCACGCTCGACATCATTCGTGGAGCCGGCGTGCCCGTGCTGGAGTTTGATGAAACCCGCCGCATCGACGTCGCCGCCATCGGCGAATTCCTCGACAAGAGCGGAGTCGCGGTGGACCGGAAGACCTCGACCGAGTTTCAGCTGGTGAACGGCCCCGCGCATTTTCTCGTCTATCGCCGCTCCGCCGGCGACGCCACCCGCGTTTACCCGCGACTGGAGCGCAAAGGCGAATTCTCGCTCGTGTCCGAAGACGGGAAGACCGTATTCAGCGGCACGGCGGAGCGACTTGCGAATGAGGGTATTGAGGTGAAAATCGAAAAGTGGTCCGGGGCGATCTTCACGATCCGCGAACGTTGATTTGGATCACCTGACGAAGTCCCCGTTCGAATGACGGCTCCCGCGTTGCTTCGTTGCGACGCGGGAGTTGTGCGTTTGGCGACGGGCGGTGCATTCCGAAAACGGTTTTAACCCGGGGGTGTGTTATTATGCGGGATTGGCGGATTGGGGGCGGATGCGAGAGGGGGATTTACGTATCATAGAATCAAATACACATAAGCCGTCTGAGAGTCGGCGAAACGCATTGCCCGCTGCATTCGAAGCATGCGCACGGACGTGTTTCCCCTGTATGGACGCGAGCGGAATGAAAGTGATCTGGGTGTAATCGGCTTAGGTTACTAGAGTGAGTTACTATATCTCTGACTTTGTGTTTATTGGGATCGGGTTTGGGCTGAAAACTATCCCCATGGCCACCCCATCCCTACTAACACCCATCGCACGCCTGTTTGTCATCGGAGCCGCCGCCGCAGTCACGGCCGCGTCGCTCCCCGCCGCCACCACCGTTCACATCAACCAGAATTTCGACACAATCGCCGACAACACCGCGTTGAACAACGCCGGTTGGTATTACCGTCACGGCTCCAACAGCACGACCTACTGGCCTGGGCCCCAAGCCTACGCGGCTGGCACGATGTCCGGCAATGTGTTGCGCGGTGGAACAGGCAGCTCTGCCAATTCGTGGGCGCTCACCCAATGGGCAGGGACCACTCTCACCAATATCGGCGATGCGGTGTCAGTCTCGTTCGACGTAAGCTTCAATCTTCCCGGACGCTTCAACGTATCTCTTTTCGACACCGGCGGCACCGCGATCACAGCGAACAGTTATAGCACAGGTGGCATCGCCGGTGGCTCTGCAAGCGTGATCGCCGGATCTACCGGTTATGGCTACGAGCAGACATACACCAGTGGCGAACCTACCTCCGCCGGCATTGTCACGACCACCGCAGCCTCGAACGGATTCGATACCACCACGATCCGCAGCAATTTGGTCACCCAACCGGATATCCTCGGTGCGTCCGCATTTACTTTTTCAGTCAAGCTGGTCGAGACGGGTGCTGAAATCTCCTTCTCGGATGGAAGCTCCGTGATCGCCAGTTGGATCGACACGTCGGTTACCGGTCCGCTGAGTTTTGACACGCTTAAGTTATGGGTCTCTGCGACCAACTCCTCCACTGTGAACCGTGCGATTGATAACGTCGTGTTAACTGAATTTTCCAACATTCCTGAGCCCTCCACTTTTGCCAGCTTGGCTGGTGTGGCGGCTCTCGGTCTCGCGTTCGGTCGTCGCTTCCGCGGTCGTCGTTAAAGCGAGACGCTTAATCCGCCCGTTCAGGCCTTGGGCTTTGTGCTCAAGGCCTTTTTGTTTTCGGTGAATGACCAACGTTACTGTATCCCAACGAGCTCCTGCCGAACCCTTGCCAGTCCGCTAACGGGTTCTTCTCACTAGCTGCATGACCCTGTTACGTGTTCTGCCTCTTGCCTTGTTGTTCACATGTTCGCTCTGCGCCGCGCCGCTTCCAGTGATCTTCGACACCGACATGGATTCGGATGTGGATGATGTCGCCGCGCTGGCGCAACTCCATGCGTTTGCCGACATGGGCGAGGTCGAGATTCTCGCGGTCATGGTTTCCGGCCACAACGAGTGGTCGGCTCCATGTATCGATGCGCTCAATACATTTTATCAACGCCCCGATTTGCCCATTGGCCTCGTGTCGGGCACGCGTGGCATCCGCCAGGATAGTTTTTTTGCCCGTGAGGTCGCGGAGGCGTTTCCCCAGGATTTCCAGGCGAAGCACGAGAAGATCGAGGCGGTGGCGCTCTACCGTCGATCGCTGGCGGCACGTCCGGATAGCAGCGTGGTGATTGTGAGCGTGGGCGATCTGACCAATCTGGCCGCGCTGCTCGCCTCCGGCCCCGACGAGCACAGTCGGCTCAACGGGCGCGATCTGGTTGAGCTCAAGGTCGCGCATTATGTGTGCATGGGCAGCCGTTATCCGGCGGAAACCGACCCCGGCACGAGCAAGTGGGGCAACTTCCGTCCGGACCCCGAATCGACCCGCGAAGTCAACGACCTGTGGCCCACGATGCTCACCTTCACCGGTGGCGGCGAGTTTGCGCACTCGATGGCGATCGGTCGGAAGATCGTGAAACTTGATCCCACCCGCTCTCCAGTGAGCCTCGCTTACCGGAGTTATCTCGGGAAAGCGAAGGTCGGTCCGGTGCGGCACTCGGCGGATTCGATCGCGCTGCTCGTGGGCGTGCGTGGTTTCGAGCCGTGGTTCAAGGTGGTCGAGCGTGGCTCCAACCACATTGACGAGATTGGTCGCAATGCCTGGCGCGAAGAGCCGGACCATCCGCTTCGTCGCTACACCTCGGAGCTCAAGAACCCCGCTGATGCGCCCAAGATCGCTGCGTTGTTTGAGGAACTCGCCATGCGCGAGCCGCAGGCAAAGTGAACTCAGTCGCGACCGAAGTTCTACGGCTCACCGTGCACCCGCGTAAATGGACGGTTCGGGGATCGCGGGGGTGTGGATAACCGAGACGTTATCGACCTGGCTGTTCCGTGAGGCGAAGCGCAGGGTATCAAACCGGGTTTGATCCGAGGCCGTTTCCAAATGACGAGAGACCGTCGAGCCGTTGACGGAGAAATCCAGTAAAATGCCTCCCGAAAGGCGGGTCATCGTGAAGACAATCCGGTAGTGCGCGTCGGTGAACCTGATCGGCCCGCTGGGTTCGTGATTCAAGCGAAGGGGCGCCCCCGTTCGGGTGGCGAATTTCGTCAACCCGTGAGTGCCGCCGGATGTTTGGCGGTAACCGTAACCCGGTGAAGTTGCCGTGGGGTTTGCTCCACCGAGTCGGCTGCTGATCGGATTTGCGGACAGGAAGGCGACCTCGAAGTCCGGATCTCCGGCGGCGGGGAGGGCGCGATAGTCGAAGGAGACGGACAGGGAGCTGCCGCTGTCGTCGAGCGAAACGGCATCCCACTGGATGAATGCAAACGTGTGTTCGCTGCTACTGTTGTTGCGCAACACCTGACTTGTGCTGCCGGCGGGCCGGCTAATCGACCGGTAGCTGGCGCTGGGATTTCTGTTCCAGAACCGCCAGCCCGCCGCGCTCAGATCCTCGCGATCAGTATCGGCGCCGGGGCCGCTGCTGCTGCGCATGGTATCGAAGGTTTCATGCACCAGCACGGTCTCGGCGGAGGCGCCGAGCGTGTTCGTTATAACCGCAAACGCGACGAGGCTGATTCTTGCAAGGCGAGGCAGTGGCCCGGCCGAGGTTGTCTGTAGGTCGGATGGTGGCACGAGCAGTTCAGCCGGGCGTTGGGAGGGCTGAGATCTTAGCTGGACGGTATGGTGTCGGTCCGATTCGCCACACCGATGGTCGCGGAGGTGGTGGCGCCGGGAGGCAGCCAATAGTTTTTCATCAAGCCGGTGCCCTCGCGGAACACACCGTCGCGGATGGGGCTGAGTGCATGGGCGGAACCATCGGTCATGGCGACGTTGCGACGCGTTGAACCGGCGTGGCGGAACAGCGCGATGCGCGTGTCATGTGAGCCGGTGCCATTGGCATTCACATTCCATGGGTAGGTGCCGTCTGAATTCGACACCCGCATCTCGGCGACCATGACCACCGGGGCGGGCATGGCTTGGAGTCTGCCGTAGCCGGAGGCGTGATGGTGCAGCCACATGGAGACCGTGTAAGTGGAGTGCTGTCCATTATCGATATTTGCTTGGCTCACACCGCTCATGTCTGCGGACGGACAGATGAACCGTGAACGGGCGGATGCCTTGTCCATGCTCAGGTAGCGGGACACGGCCTTCTGCCAGTTGCCCTCGTTGCGGACGCTTTCCGGGAGAATCGGCTGCCCGCCGACATTTGCCGGCAAGTGCACGATGAGCTGCCCCTTGTTCTCGCCGGCGTAGATCAGGTTGGCCAAGGCGAGTTGGCGCACGTTGGAGAGACACTGGCTTGCGCGGGCGTTTTCACGGACTTTGTTGGTCACCGGAATGATGATCGCCGCGAGGATGCCGATGATGGCGATGACGGTGAGCAATTCCACGAGGGTCATGCCACGAGTGAAGGAACGAGGTTGGGGAAGGATATTCATGGGGGGCAGAAGCAAACCTGTAGTTACAGTAATCGGGTCTCGCTGCTTGGGCAGTAGCGTTTCGAGTTATAGTCACTCAGGTCTCCCGGAGCGCGGGCTTCCAATCGCGACGACTTCTCCATTCTATGCGCTTCCCGTTCGACGCGGCGTGAAGCGTTATCACGGCCCGCCCTTTAACCGTTCCCCATGTCCCCTTCTTTAGTGTTCCCCTTTTCGTCACTTCCGGCTCCGCTCCGCTTAAGATGCTCCTCAAACCGACGCTATCTCGTGCGGGAGGACGGATCTCCTTTCTTCTGGCTCGGCGACACCGCCTGGGCGTTGTTCCACCGACTCACCCGCGAGGAAGCGGCGCACTATTTGGCGGATCGCGCGCGCAAAGGTTTTAACGTAATCCAAGCGGTCGCGCTCGCCGAATTGGAGGGGCTCAACACGCCGAATGCGTATGGGCATTGTCCGTTGATGAACAACGACCCGCTGCGTCCGGTGGAGGCGTATTGGCAGCACATTGACAGGGTGGTCGCCGAAGCGAACCGACTGGGACTGGTGGTGGGATTTCTGCCGACGTGGGGTGACAAGTGGAACCGGAAGCATGGCGCGGGCCCTGAGATCTTCACGCCGGACAACGCCGAAGCTTACGGAGAATGGGTGGGGCGCCGTTATCGGGACGCATCCATTGTTTGGATACTAGGTGGAGATCGTCCGGTGGAAACAGAGACGCATCGTGAGATCACGCGGCGCATGGCGGCGGGGGTGCATCGCGGAGACGGCGGGCGGCACCTGCGCACGTTTCACACACAAGGCGCGTGTGGTTCCTCGGCGTATTTCCACGACGAGGAGTGGTTGGATTTTAATTTCCGTCAGAACGGCCACGCCGTGGATTACACGGGGCGCTATGACGCCACGCGCGCCGATTACGATCGAACGCCGGTGAAACCCGTGCTCGATGGCGAGCCGGTTTACGAAGACATCGGCATCGATTTCAACGCGGCGAAACACGGCCACGCCCACGCGGCGGACGTGCGGCGGGCGCTCTATTGGAACCTGTTCACCGGGGCCTGCGGGCACACCTATGGACACAATTCGGTGTGGCAGATGTGGGCTCCGGGGCGCGCGCCGATACTGGATCCGTTGATGTCGTGGCGCGACGCGCTTGAGCGACCCGGCGCATCGCAGATGCAACACGCCCGCCGACTGTTGGAGTCCCGTCCGTTTTTGACACGGATCCCGGATCAAACCGTTCTCGCGCCGCATCCGGTGCCCAACGTGATCCCCGGTGCGGGCCGGGCGTTTTTCGCGGCGACCCGAGATGAGGAAGGCAGCTTCGCGATGGTGTATGCGCCGGTGGGGCGGGCGTTCACGGTCAACACGCGGGTGATCTCGGGCGATCGCTTGCGTGCGTGGTGGTTCAATCCGCGGGACGGCTCGGCGACGTGGATCGGCGAGTGGACGAATGATCCGGCCGGGCGCAGCTTTTCTTCGCCGGACGAGGGCGAGACGATCGATTGGATCCTGGTGGTGGACGACGCGTCGTGCGGGTTTGCGGCACCGGGAGCGGTTTGAGCGTCGCCGCGCTTTTAACAAAACTCGCGCTTGACGCGCCCCCGGAAAACCGGACTGTCGAGCGCTTCGTCAGACGCCCTCATCGTCTATCGGTTAGGACATGGGATTCTCAATCCTAAAAGCGGGGTTCGATTCCCCGTGGGGGCACCAATTTACCCCGTTGCCTAGGTAGGTAACGGGGTTTTTCGTGTCTATAAATGGGATTGCGTGTGTGCGCCTGTATGCGCATACACAGAGCCATGCCCAAACCCGCGTTCCCGATCACCATTCGTTCCGGGTCCGTGGCGGTGAAGATCTATCGCCAGACACGAGCAGCGGAGCGGGGGAGGGGAGCGCGCACGTTCTACTCGGTTTCGTGGCACGTTGCCGGCATCCGTCGGTTGAAGCAGTTTGCGGATCTTGAAGCGGCGAAGGCGGAGGCGAAGCTAAAGGCGGAGGCCCTCAGCGCCGGCCGCTCCGAGGCCGCTGTCGGTCTGGCAATGGATGACGTGGCATTGATCTCCGAGCTGCGCCGGGTTGCAGGCAAAACGCCCCCGCTCGCCGCGTTGGAGGAGTGGGCGAGGGCGAAGGCCCTATGCGGTGACAACCTCATCGTGGCGGCGAAGGCTTGGGCGGATAGCAAGCGGGCGACGAAGGCCGTCAGTGTGAAGGAGGCAGTCGAAGCGTTCATGACCGCAAAGAAGCGGGCAGGCGTCACTACGCACAGCTACGGCGCCTTTCTCCCGCACTTGGCAACGGACATGGGCGCGGCATCGCTCGCGACGGTCAGCGCGTCGGCGCTGGAGGACTGGCTTCATGAGCGCTACGGGAACGAGGAAACCGAGGTCGCGCACCCCGGCACGTTCAACACCGGTCGCAAGCGATTGGTCGCGCTGTGGCGATGGTCGCGGAAACAGGGCTATCTTCCCGAGGTCGCGATGACGGAGGCGGAGAAACTCGATTTGATGCCGGCTGACGCGCAGCGCATCGGCATCCTTTCCGTGGACGACTTCGCGCGGATCCTGCACCTCCTCAAAGAGAGCCATCCGAAGTATCTGGCCGTTGCGGTGCTCGCCGGATTCGCCGGTATGCGCCGGACGGAATTGCACTCGCAGGCGTGGGCCGACGTGCACCTTGATCGCGGGTTGCTCCGTGTCACTGCGGCGAAGCGCAACACCGTCAGCTACCGCCTCGTGCATCTCTGCCCGGCTGCTGTCGAGTGGTTGAAGCTTTGCCCACGCGCGGAAGGTGAAGACGGCAAACTCGTGTCGCCGGCTTGGGGCATCGATCGCGTGCGCACGCTCGCACGAGAGAAGGACATTGAGACGCCGGGGAACGCCTTCCGCCATTCGTTCATCTCGTATCGATGCGCGGCAACGGGTGACGTGGCGGGGACGGCGCAGGAAGCCGGGAATTCTGCGGCTGTAGTTTTTAAGCACTACAGAGAGCTTGTAGCCAAAGCGGACGGTGAGGCGTGGTTTGATCTTACCCCGAAGGCCGTCGCGAAAGTAGTGGAGGGATTCTCAAAATGAGCACGCCTGAACGCCACAAGTCGAAAGGACGCACCAGCATGAAGAAGCCCGTGCGAAAGAAAACGCCGGAGCCGGATAATTCAGCCCAAGGGACGCCGAGCGGGCTTTTCCCTCACGTCCAAGAATGGGAGGACGTTCAGGCCAAAAAGCGTGCGGGCGTTGCTTGCGACCTCGACGAAATGCGACGAATTGCCCTCGACGCCATTGCTACTCTTGAGGCCGCTCCACTTTCCCGGAGCGCAATCGCGGCCGTGCTTGATATCGCTGAAACTGCATGCCGGGCGATTCACCGCCTTAAGTATGAGCACATGATGCAGGATTCGGAGCAGAATGGTTTTCTGGAAGAAGTTCAGAACCGACACTACATAGCCGGTCTACACAGCAGTCTTCCTGATGAACTCGTCCCACTGGAATACAGTTGCCCGCCGGTGCATCTCCTCAAGCCCTACCCGCTAAAGCCCAAGCGAAAGGCCTTCAAGGGGGATCTTTTGGACAGCCTAGCGCCTGTGTTTGTTATGCGCGTTCTCGAAGGCGATACCGTGCAGGCGCTCGGCGCGGAGTCATTCCTTGGCCGCTGCCCAATCCCGGACAATGTTCGGGCGCGCTTACGACTGAATGACGGCGGATACGATCTCGGACAATGGGCCACAGATTTCGTGGATTGGGTCTTGAGCAACTGGCCACAGAGCATTCAAGACCCGAAATCCAACGGTGGGAAAGGGGGCGGGCTTCGGCCAATTGTCGCCCATAAATCCGCGCTTGGTAGTGCCGCAGTAAATGATCGCGCGTTGCTACGGCAGGCCGCACGCGAGGTTTTGAAACCGCTGCTCGGCGGGGATAAGATTAAGAAAATATATAACCTTAGTTAGTAGTAGAGCGAACGGTTACGTAATTTTGCGGCATGGTTCAAATCACCAAGCCGCAACGGGCCGCCGACCCGTCGGGAAATAAATCGGCAAAGGACGCCACCCCGGAAGGGGACCGGCTTTTGACGTTCCGCGAGTATTACGCCCGCATCGGTTCGACGTGCAAAACCAGCCACGTTGCACGAGCACACTCCGCCAAGGGGCTGATCCAAGCTGTTCGAGTCAGCGGCCGCATGGTGCGTTACACCGAAAGCTCTATCCGTGCGCTGGTCGCCGGCGAGGGGAGGCCGGCTTGAAAGCTGCGCACCTTACCAAATCGCCGGCCATTCTTGCTTCCGGTAGAAACTTCACGAGCGCCGAGGCCATGGGGATTCTCGGCTACAACGACACCACGAGTTTCCTTCAAGCTGCGAAGCGCGCAGGCATTCCCTACGTGCGAGTCTCTGCCCGGCGGATCATCTTCCGCGAACGGGATCTTGAAGCATGGATGGACGCTCGCACGGTCGGCGCTCCTCTCCGGCAAACAAACACCCTTGGACGGGCACGGATGGCCGCATGAAGCCAGCCGCGTTCCCAGTCCCGCCGGATGAATCCGCGCCCCGCTGGATCGTCAGTGGCAAGCGCCTTTCGCCGGCTGAACTCAAAGCCCGCGCCGAAGGAGTCCAAGTCTTGGCCCTCGGTGCGTTTCAGAAAATGCCCCCCGTTCTTGGCGTCACCGCCATTGCCGGCGAGGCCATCGAAGCGGGCCGCGTAGCCCGCGACACGTTCGATCGTATCCATAAAATCACGACAGATAAACCGTCAGCTTAACACCCAAAAACACACTACCATGTCAGAACCGAAATACATCCGTCATTTTTTTCCCACGCCTAAGAACAACGACCCGCTCCCGCCTATCCGGGACGCGAATGGGAACTACGTCGGCGGCGAGCTGCGCGCCGAGTGCGACCATGCCGCCGAAGATCTTGCCCGCCTTCTTCACAACTCCATGCGCCACGTCACCATTGCCGACGCTGTGCGCTACATGCCTATGGCATACGACGCCGCGCTCGAAATCGTCCTTAAGCGTCTTGGCTACACGCAGGAATTTACCGCCGACGAGAAAGAGCGGCTCAAGCAGCAGGCCGAGCAGAAAGCCCGCAACGAAAAGGTTCACGAGGAAGCGCGCAAACGCGGCGAGGCGATCCGAGAGGCGGCGCGCGTTGACCGCTACACCCGCGACCAGCTCGCTGACTTTAAGCCCCGGAGTCCTTCCACGCAAAAGGGCTCGCCGGCCTACGCCATCGAGCGCGCCCGGTTCGCCATGGAGTTGAACGAAACCCGCGCGAAACACGGCTTGCAGCCGCTGACCGCCTAATCGCCACCGCTCAACACCACACATCATGAGCCAACCAATCACCATTCCCGAACCTCCCGCCCCGGTCATCGAAGCAGCCGCCGCCGTCACCAGCATTCGGCAGGCAATCGAACGGCAGAAGCAAACCGCAGCCGACGCCAAGACGGCGCGCGCCGCTGCCGATGCCGAGCACATCCGCGCATCCGCCGACGCCGCCATCAAAGGCGGGGCACCGTTAAAAGTTCCTGCGAGCAGGCGCACCGCCCGCGAGGAAGAGGAAACCGCCGACGGCGTGCTCGCCAACCTTGAAGAGCGACTGCGCGCAGCCGAGGGCGCCCACATGGACGCCGTCTATTCGTGGGGTCGTGAACTCGTCACCGATCAAATCGCCGACGACGTAAAGACCGGGCGCGAGGCGCTCGCCGCATTCACGAAGGCATATCGCCTCCTTGTTGATTCGCTTGGGCAACACGGCGAATACCTCGCGGGTGAGGTGATGGGCGCGATCCCGCAAACGGAGCGCTTCGCCCGTGTCGAACGCCTTTCCGCACACAACGGCATCTTTGCCAGCGCCGGGAGGCGCAACCCGGCGACGGAAGTCGGCGACGGAATGCTAATCGAGGCCGGTTGCCCGAACGGTCAGGAAGCCCGCGAACTCGCGGGGGCCGAATGAGCGCCCCCGAAGATCAACGCGACGGCCTGCTTGTGCTCCGGGAGGGCGAAAACGTCGCCCTCCTTCATGCGGAGGTCATCGACGGCACGGCGCAGGGGCGGCTCCGTCTCGAAAGCACCGGCGAAGACATCCGCGCGTTTATGGACGCGCGGGTTTTGCCCTGGGCAACCGCCCACCTCGCGCAGTTCAAGACCGACACCATCACGCTGACCCTGTCGCTGCCTCACGTCATCCTCACCACCAGCGCCAAGGTGACGCCGGATCGCGTGGTGTGCGGCCTGATGATCGGGCTGCTCGAAGCGTCCAACCAGTAACCAAAAAACAACTACACAACCAATGAGTGGAAAAATTACAGCACACTTTGGCGCAGACGTGAGCGAGGTTGAGGCGAAGATGCTTCAAGCCGTTCGCGCGACGAAGCGCTACGAGCAGGCGGTCAAAGCCATCGACGGTAAGAAGGAAATCGAGGGCGTTACCCAGCGACTCGACAAGGCCAACGCGTCCATGGCAAAGGGCATGGGCCTATTGAAAGGCGGCGCGGTGGGCATGGGCATCAGCCTTGTCATCGGCCAGATGAAGAGCTTTGCGGATTACGCCGCACAGCTTGGCGATAAAGCCACGGCTGCACAGAAAAGCGCGGCGACATGGGGCAAGGAGTTCGAGTCATTCGGGAATTCCATCAAGGATGCGGGCGCGTCCGTCCTCGGCACGCTCGCCGGGTGGGGGCGAAATATCGGCGATAAGTTCCGCGACCCGATAGACAAGGCCTACGACGACATCGCCGAAGCGTCGGAGAAAGCCGCTGACCGGCAGGAGGCCGCGTTAGAGAAGATGAAGGCGGCACACGCGAAAGCGGCGGCGGAGATCCCGGAGCTCGTCGAAAAACTCGGCGTGGAGCAGCGCGAAACAGACCTCTCGAAGCTCGACGCCTACACCCGTGCTTTGACCGAGGTTCAGGAAATCGAGAAGAAAATTGCCGAGATCAAAGCGAAGCCAGTCACCTCCGTAAACCAAGCCGAGCGGCTGCGTCTTTCAATCGAGCTAGAGAAGGCTGACCGGAAGCTTCACGCGGAGAGCCTGAAGCAGGTTGGGGAATATATCCAGAAGCGCGATGAGGCCACCGAGAAGGACAAAGCGGATATCAAGGAGATCGCCGCGCTGTTTGAGGCTGTTGACGCGAAGGCGGCGGAGGTAGCAAAGAGACGCGAGAAAGAAGAAGCCGAACGCCTGCGCGAAATTGCCGACATGCGATACGAGCGCGCGTGGCGATTCGCGACCGACGAGCAGAAGATCGCGCAAGTCCGCAAGGAAGGGCGCGAGGCACAAGCCGCCTACGACAAAGACGCCAGCTCGGAAAACCTCGTTGCGCTCGAAAAGGCCCGCAAGAAGTGGCTGGACCTGCGCGACGAGATCAACGGCGCGAAGAAGGACGCGACCACCGCCGAGACGGGCGACGAGGGCGGCGGGCGCACGCGCGGCGCCGACGGTAAGCTGCGCCTGCGCGGCGCCGTTGTCAGCGAGGCAGACGCCGCCCGTAGCGACAATACGCGCGCCCGCAACGCATCGCTTAACCGCGACGCCATGCGCAGCCGCATCACCGACTCCGGCCGCATTGGCAACGATGCCGGCTCTCAGCTCAAGCGCACCGAGGACTTGCTCACGAAGATCGAGGGCCACCTCCAACCCAAAGCCATCAAGTAGGAGCCCCGAAAATGCCCACAGAAATCAAACCTATCACCGAGGCTCCGGCCTGCTTGATCCCGCTGGCTGTGAAAACCAACGAGGTCGGCGCCGCGCTGCGGCCGCTTCTCAACCTGCGGGGCGCCGGTGGCGTCCAAGTCACGAAAAGCGCGAGCAGCATCACCATCGGATGCAAAGCCAGGCGGTCATCTGGCACGGCCCCCGGCTCCATGATCTACAACGACGGTTCGCAGTGGGGGACCATAGCCCCGCCCACCGTCTCAAACCCCAAGCCGGTGCTCCGCCACAACGGGACGCGGCCCTATTGGGACACACCTGAAACCTGCAACGCAGCATGAACCAGATCACCAAAATAACCCATGCCCCCGCGTGCGCCGTCGCACTTGCGGAGAAGATTAACGAAACCGCGCAAGCGATGACGCCGATCCTTAATCTGAAGGCCGGACGTGGAATCAAGATCACGCCTTCGGCTTCCGATATTGCCGTTGCTGTCAGTGATGGAGCAGGGCGCCGCCTGCTTCCTTCCGGCGTGAACACCAACGACATTCTTGATTGGAGCGGTAGCGGGTGGGTCATCCACCCCGCGCCACCGACTACCGGCAAATTCATTCTCGGGAGGTCCGCCACGGGCCTGACCTGGATCCCAGCTGAGAAATGTTCAGCCGCTTAACGTATTGAAATCCTAACTACAAAAAAGCCCGCCGTCCGTTAGCGCGGATGGCGGGCAAGAAAACTAACAACCTATGCACCCACACCTTTCTACTCTCCGAACCAATCCTCAAGCCCTTTCCGGGCGCGAGGTCGCACAGCTGCGCAACGACCTGCGAATCAGCTTGTGCAAAAGTGTTGGCCGACTCGCCAACGCATCCGTCACGAACACCAACATGGCAACGGCGATTGCCCATGTAGCCGTGAACCTCGGCGCTCTCATCGAAGTTCAAACCCGTATGGCGGAATACGCCGCAAGCTGCGGGACCGATCTTACCACCGAGTCGGGGGGCGATGCCCACCGTTAAGCGGACCTAGCTCGCAACCACCGGCCGAGGGCCGGAAGGGCGGAGCACAGCCCAAACCACCAACGTTCCAGCCAGCCAGACGGAACACCCATACATGTCTATTTGTAATGATTCCATTTCTCAGGAGATGCCCGTTGCCACCGTCACCACGCGCGAGCAGCTCACCGACCAACTCGCCGCAGCCATCGACGCCTTCAACGAAAACGACGCCGCCACCTATTGCCCGGTTGAACGGGTGATCGCCATTGGAGAGATCGCCCGTATCCGCCGCGAACTCGCCGCACTCGACAAGCGGGAGGGCACGCGATGAGCAACACGTCAGATTCTGCCATTGGTCGCACTCCACCCCACAGCATCGAAGCAGAGGAGTATCTGCTTTCGTGCTGTTTCCTTGATGGCGCCGACATTGTGGCGCGGTGCACGGAGGCAAAGTTAGCCCCCGCCGCTTTTTACGTGCCCGCCAACAGGGTGATTTTTGAGGCGCTCGTGGAGATGCACCAAGCGGGGAAATCAATTGACCTGATGGTCTTGGCCGAGGAGCTGAAAACCCGGCGCCAACTCGAGGAAATAGGCGGCTATGCATATCTAACGCAGATCAGCACCCGCGTTCCAACAACCGCGCAATCTGCCTTCTTTATCGAAAGAGTTCAGACGCTCGCAGCGTTGCGGGAAATCATTCGAGGGGCGACGGAAGGCGTCGAACGCGCTTACGCATATTCTGGCGATATCGGAGAGGTTCTCGCCCCAATGAAGCGCGCTATCGAACGCGGAGGCACCGTCGGGGCCAGCGCGGTCCCCGAGGCGCTTCGCCAACTCGTAGAAGATCGCCGCTTTGATTTCGCCCGTCAGCTCAAGAAGCCGGAACCGCGATTCCTGATTCAAGGAAAGGGCGTCGCGACCCCCGGCAACATCTGCAACATCATCGCCCAGGCTAAGAGCGGCAAAAGCGCGCTTATCGGTGCATGGCTCGCCGCCGCCATGGTCGCAGAATCGGGAGAACAAGCCGACACCCTCGGCGTTTCCTCCGTCCCGCCGCGCGGTCGCATTCTCCTTCACATCGACACGGAGCAAAGCCTCTACGATGCCGACAGCCACATCAGGCGAGCGCTTGCCCGTGCAAGTGCGGACGCCGCCCCGGAATGGCTTTGGAGTTACCACCTCGCCGGTTTCGGGCCGTCTCAAATTCGCGTCGCGCTCTCCATGCTCCTTCCACAAGCGGAAGCGGCCGGCGGGGTGTTCGCGGTCATTGTGGACGGCGTCGCCGACCTCGTGGACGACGTGAACGACCCCGACACCTGCAACCCCTTCGTTGCGGAGATCCAAGGCATGGCGATCAAGTATGATTGCCCGGTCGTCACCGTCATTCACGAGAACCCGACGCAGGACACGGGCAAGGCTCGCGGTCACCTCGGCTCCCAGCTCATCCGCAAGGCAGAAAGCAACCTCAGGCTCAAGAAGACCGAGGGCGTGACGGTGGTATTTGCCGAACAACTACAACGTGGCGCGCCCATCTTGGAGAAGGACGGGCCAGCGTTCCAGTGGAGTGACGCCCTTCAAATGCACGTCAGCACCGCGAGCGTCGCAAACGGGCGCGAGCAGGGGAAGACCGCAGAACTCCGGGAGCTTGCCGTCGAGGTGTTCGATGGAGTGTCAGCGTTGCCCTACACCGCCATCACCAAGGCGATTGAAACCGCACGCGGATGCAGTCGAGCCACCGCAGAGCGTCGCGTCGGTGAGATGAAGAAGGGGCAGATCATCCGCTTCGCAGGTGACGGAAAATACGCACTCGCCGCCTGATGAACCCTCAACCCTCAAACAACCCTCAAACCGCCCTCATGATGGGAGGCCTACCCTCAACCCTCACGCCCCCTCTTATAGAGGGGGGGCGGTGAGGGTAAAAGAGAGGGCAGGCAAAACAGCCGTTACCCTCACGCGGTTTCAGCCGGGAAAGAGGATGAAAAATGAACGCCGATCCCATCCCCACACTACCGGCCCTGCGCAGCCTCGGCACCCTCGCGGACGTTCGCCCCGTCGTCGTCATCGACACGCGGGAGCAAACCCCGCTTCGCTTCACCCGCCTTCAATCAACCGCCGGCACACTCACGAGCGGAGACTACTCTTTCGCAGGCGGTGAGGAGTCGTTTGCCATCGAACGCAAAACCATTCCAGACCTCGTCGCCTGTTGCGTTGGTGAGAACCGCGAGCGCTTCTTTCGTGAACTGCATCGGCTCCGTGGATACAGGTTCAAGCGTCTAGTGATCATCGGCACCATTGCCGAGGTCGAGGCCGGCGAATACCGCAGCCGCATCGCCCCGCGCGCCGTCCTTGCCACCGTGCAAGCCCTAGAAGCCCGTTTCGACGTGCCGGTCGTGTGGTGTGATACCCCGGAAGCCGCAGCCCTTAGAATCGAATCATGGGCGTTCTGGTTCGCGCGTGAACTTGTGCAAGACGTGAACGCCATAGCCCGGACGGCACAGCTTTCCAAAAATATTCCCAAGGGTCCTTCCTAGGCCACCCCTTGTTGCAGGGGTTTTACACAGCCCCGACCATTTCCTAGCCACGAGTTTTTTAAACCCCATTTCCTTCCGCCATTTTATGCCCACCAAACAAAAAGCATCCAAAAAGCCCAGCGCCCCGGCGTCTGGTTCAGTCATCACCGTTTCCGAACTCGAACTCGCCGCCATGCTCGCCGTCACTGACCGCCGCGTCCGCCAAATGGCCGACGAAGGCCTCGCCAAACGTAACGGCCCCGCAACCTACGATCTCGGCGCAACCCTGCGCGCCGTGAGATTGGACCGGCTCCGGACCTCCAAACGCCTTATCTCTGTGGCGAAGGTCACGGCGTCGTTCGTCGAGGCGATTCGCGGCGCACGAGAGGAGCAGATCAACAACCCTGCGCGCGATCCCCTAACTGTAATCGAGGGCGATTTCCTGACTAGCTTGATGCACGGGTGACAAGCCCGGTAAATGCGTTGCAAGTGAGCCGTCCGAGGTTGTATCTCGGACGCAGCCAGTCCTTTCCGGCTCATGAAAACGCAATACAAGACCCCCATTCTAACGTCGGTGTTTCAGATCTTCGCCGCGCTGTTTTTCCTCGCGGCTGTGTTTGTGTTAATTGTCGGCTTTGCCGGGAGCAGTCGGGAAACGCCCGCGTATATCGGCGTTGGAGTCGCCGTCGCCTTGGCGTTCTCCGGCCTCGTTTATCTCGGCATCGGGCAGGCTGTCGAATACCTCGCCCGCAGCGCCTACCACAACGAGCGCACCGCCGACGCTACGGATTTGATGGCGGCACAGCTACGGCAGACGGCGAAGATTCAGGCGGCTGCGACAAAGCCATTGTCCCAGCGTCTCGTGACTCAGGCTCCCACATCGGATGAAACAGATCCTGACATTGCGGAGCACCTCGCCCGCAAGGCTGCACGGGGCACTTAACGGCAATGCGAAGGCTTTTAATCTTAATCGCCATCGCCTGTTCACTCTCCGGCGTGGCGCCGGCTGAACAGCGAACATGGACCTCCGCCGACGGGCGCACCATCGAAGCCGAGCTAATCAGTCGCACGGAAAACGAGGTGAAGATACGCCGCGACGGGCGGGATTTTACCCTTCCACTTTCTGCGCTCAGTGAGCAGGACCGGCTTTTTGTGGCAGCATGGAAGGGGCGTCCGCTGCGTCCTCTCACGATCTCCGTGAAGGTCGAGATGGTGCAATTCGACACCAAGGGGACGACGTGGAAAACCAGCTATGGCAGCTATGCAAAAGAGGCCGCATTTGCGCGCGGCCTCAAAGTCAGGGCACAGACCATCGACAACGGAGCGGATGAAGATGTGACGATCAAAATTGCGCTCACCGGCATCGACCAGACCTATAAAACGACCGTCGTTTATTTTTCGGCCTCCGCTCCCTTCAAGGTGACGCGCGGCCTCGGTCATGAGGACGTGTTTTTTTCCGACGTGCTGGAAAATAGTGACACCAACTATGCAGCGCTGGGAGAGCGCTACCGCGATGGGGTTAAGCCGAGCGGGTGGGTCGTCCTGTTGGAGCAAGCCGGAAAAGAGATCCATGCTTCCGCTTCCACCCCCGGCGCCCTCGAATTCGTGCGCGAGCAGTTGCGGGCGGAACGGTTGGAGTTCGCAGCATATAAACCGCTCAAAGATCGCTGAGGCTTTCTCTCACGAATCGCGGCGGCGGTGATCTTGCCGCCTGTCGCCTGTATTGCCTTCTCAACTACGGCGGCGCGCTGCTCGGGCTCGACGCGGGAGAGTTCACGGGCTTGGGACTCCGTCCCGATTTTCTCCCTGTTGCCAATTGGCAACGCGCTTACGGTCTCGGCGGCTTCAATGACGCGGTGAGCGTAGAAGCGACTCATCCCCCACTTCTCGCGGCAGTAGTCTTCAAACGTGCCGTGCGCGGCGCGGTAGAGGCGTTGGGCGCGGATAGCGGAAAGCGCCTCACCGACCTCGATAAACGACGCCAGTCCCTGCTGAATGCGCTCCTCGAATCGGGAGAGCTGCGCAACCTCGGCAGCGTGCAGTGCGATATTCGCGCGGCAAAATAAGGGTTGACGCTATGCCCCAAACTGGGGCCTAGTTAGCGCCGTTAAAAGGCGACCCGTGCTAGGAACACAGATCGCCTACAAATCCAACCCGTCAGCAGTTAACCACGGATCAGAACATGAAAAATGACAGCAGAATCACTAAGGCTTTCAAGCCAGATACAGCAGGCAAGGGAACGACTCGGCCTTTCTCAAAGCGAAGCGGCGAAGGCGTGGGGCGTTCCGCTCTCGACGCTGAAAAAATGGGAGCAGGCAACACGCACCCCACGCGGCGAAACGCTCGACCGGCTATGGCCGATCCTGTTTCCGGAGCCAAAGCGGAAGCGGAAAGCTCCCTGAGATTATCCGCCACCGAGCGGGCCGTCTTGTCTGAACTGCTCGCCGATATGTTGCTCTCCGCTGCGGGAGGACAAAACCGGAAAACCGCCGTGAAGAAATGGCGCCGCGAGTCGCCGAGGTTCGTCGAAGATCACGTAAGCATGCGCCCAGATGAACGTGCGCACGCTGAGCAGCTCAAGCACATGCACGATACGCTCGCCGACATCTTGGAACGGCTACAGGAAAAGAAGCCGACCGTTGCCCCACGCTGGCAACCCGGCGGCGTAAAGCTTGAGTTGGAAATCAAGTCATTGTCCCAACTGAATGCCGTGTTGGTTCAGATCGAGGCCGGCTTCAGTGGGGATCCACGGTTTGAGTATTATCGCGGCGAAGACTTAGCATCGGCAATAGAATCAGAGGCGCGGGAAGGGCTCTGTGAAGTGCCGGTAGATACCGCTCGAATGATACCCATCTACAAACAGCTCGTTGCACTGTGGCCAAATGAGGACACCACGCCGGGGCGGTCCTCGGACACGGAATGGCAACGAGAAATCATGCAGCGCTATAACCGCCTCAAGGCTCTCGCCGCGTGAGTGCCACAAGCGATAAAATCCCCCCCGTGCAGCGCAAGCGCACCGCCCGCGATCTCGCCAACGCCGTAACGCTGCGCCCGCGTGACGTGTTCGACCTCTACGGCGTGCCGAGCAGCACGCTGCACCGCTGGGCAAACCAGAAGGTTGACCGCCTGCCGTCCTACCTCGTGGGCGGAAAGAAAAGCAAGCGCGGCGTGCGCCTCATCAAGCGCACCGACCTTGAGGCGTTCCTCGCGAAGTTCCGGGTTGAATAGACCATGAACGAAACAAAGAGGAAGCCGTCCAAGTTAGCAGGGTCGCAGGCCGCTGCATCGGCGCCGCCAGTTCAGCGCCGTCGCACGGTCCGCGATCTTGAGCGCGCCGTGTGGCTTCGTCCGCGCGATATTGAAGAAATCTACGGCATCGACGCGTCGATGCTTTGCCGCCTCTGCAAATCGGAGGACCTCGGCAAGCGCCTGCCGTCCGTGCTCATCAGCGGACGAGCGGGAAGGCGGGGCGTGCGGTTGGTCAAGCGGGCAGATATCGACGCTTACCTTGAGGCACGGCGCTCGTAAGCAACACAAGGCAGCGCTTTGCTAAAGCGCCGTAGGTGGTTGAATGCAGTGTATGCGCCGGGTGTGCGCTTCAGTCCTCTCCTCTCAGGAAAGGACCCCGTGGGGGCACCACTTTCACTTCATCCCTTAGTCGAGGTCTTCAATATAGGCCCGAGCCTCGTGAAGTGGAAACCGATGGTCTTGCCGCCGCACTCAGATACACACGGGCGACCACGCCCGCTGGTTCGAGTGCCTCGGGCGGCGACCT
>DFYA01000145.1:2652-6281 GCA_002382525.1 Opitutaceae bacterium UBA4094 | reverse complement strand
CTTTGACCGTGGCGGTGACTGAACCGGTGTGGCCCACCATGTCGGGAGTCGCGTAATTGACGGCGATGATTCCGTATTGGCCGGAGAGACTCGCTGCCTTCGACAACGCGGTGACCTCGGCGGCGCTCATCTCGGGCTGCATATCGTAAGTCGGCACCTTGGGGCTCGCCGGGCAGGCGTTGACCTGGCCAGGGAACGGGTCTTTGCGATAGTTGTTAAAGAAGAACGTCACATGCGGGTTCTTCTCGGTCTCGGCACAGCGGAACTGCGGTATCCCCGCGTTGGATACAACTTCGCCGAGAATGTTTTTCAACCGCTCGGGTTTCGGTGAGATGACCTTCACCGGGAGGCCGGCTTCGTATTCGGTCATCGTGGCGTAGTAGAGGTCGAGCTTCGGACCGCGATCGAAGCCGGCGAAATCGTCGATGACAAACGCCCGGGTAATCTCGCGCGGGCGGTCGCCACGGTAGTTATAGAACACGACCGCGTCGCCGTTTTGGAACGTCGCAAGGGGCTGGCCGGCGGCATTCACAATCGCAGTGGCGGGCACGAACTCGTCGCCCTTCTGCGTCTCACTAAGCGGGTTTTCGTAATAGTGCTGAATTGCAGCCTCGGCCGAGGTGGCGGTCGCTGCGAAGGCGCGGCCGGTGAGGCAATCGTAGGCCTTTTGCACGCGCTCCCAACGGTTGTCGCGGTCCATCGCCCAGAAGCGGCCGGTGATCGACGCGATGCGGCCGTAGCCCAGCTCTTTGATCTTCGCTTCGACCTGACGCACGTAGCCGATGCCACCGGACGGAGGCGTGTCGCGACCGTCGGTAAAACCATGAATAAAGACGCGGTCGGCCGGGATGCCGTCGAGTTTGGCCTGAACGAGCAGGCCGTAGAGGTGCTCCAACATACCGTGCACGCCGCCGTCTGAAACGATGCCCATCAGATGCAATTTGGCAGTAGGCGACGCCTTAATGCGCGCCACCACACCGTGCCAAGTCGTGTTGTTCGCGAGTTGTTTATCGGTGAAAAGTTTGTTCAGGCGCACGAGTTCCTGGTCAACGATCCGGCCCGCGCCGATGTTCTCGTGGCCCACCTCGGAGTTGCCCATTTGACCAACGGGCAAGCCGACATCGAGACCGCTGGCCGAGACGTAGGCGACGGGCGCGGAGGCTTGCAGCGCATCGTCGGCCGGCTTCTTCGCGAGTGCCACCGCGTTGGTGGACGCTTGCTCGGGATGCGGGTTGCTACCCCAGCCGTCGCGGATGATGAGGAGGACAGGTTTGCGAGGAGTGCTCATAAAATCAAAGCCCTCACGCATGAAGGCAGAAAGTGCCGGACAAAAGGCTAAACTCGCCGCGCTTTTTGTGGAAGTTGTCCGCTCATTTGCGAGGAACCGGCCGCAGGTGGCAGTGGTCATGCTCACAGAACTTCCTCGATGAACCTGATAATTCGAGACCAGTTGATCAACCCGCCGACGTGGTTCGCGTCGTTCCGGGATCTCACGCTCTACTGCCACATCTTCCTGCACGATCACGTGGTGATCGAGTCCGACGATCCCGACGCGTATTACCAGTGGATCAAGCCGCGCGGCGGCATGGATTTCATCGAAGATTTTGTCCGCCCCGGCAGCGAGGACGGCCTCCACCTCGACATCGAGCACAACTATCCGCGCACCGTTGTCACCGACCGCATCGCACCGGAGAACGTCCATCGCTTGATCGCGCTCATCAGAGGGTTGCGCGAGGGGGGCAAAAGCGCGGGCATCGGTTGACATTGGCGCAAAAAAGCGGACCAATCCGCCCGCATGTCCAAGCGCGCCGTTCTCCTCGTTAATCTCGGTTCTCCTGACTCCACATCCGTTCCCGATGTGCGTCGCTATCTCAACGAGTTTCTCGGCGACGAACGGGTCATCGATAAACCCCGTGCCAAGTTTCTCCGCACCGTTCTCGTCAACGGCATCATCACGCCCCTTCGTGCGCCCAAGTCCTCCAAGGCCTACCAGGAAATCTGGACCGACGCCGGTTCGCCACTCGTGGTCACATCAAAAAGTGTGCGCGAAAAACTCGCCGCCGAACTTGGCGCAGAAGCCCCCGTGTATTTGGCGATGCGATACGGCAACCCGTCCATCGCCTCCGTCCTCGCCAAAATGGCCGCCGACGGTGTGACCGACATCCTTCTCTTTCCGCAATACCCACACTACGCCATGTCGTCGTGGGAAACGGTTGTCGTAAAGGTCCGCGACGAAGCGGCCCTCCTCGGCAAGCCGCCGCACATCGAGACCGTCCAACCGTTTTACGAAGACGCCGATTACATCGAGGCGCTTTACCAAGTCACCGCGCCCTACTTGTCGCAGCAGCACGACATGCTGCTCGTCAGCTACCACAGCATCCCCGAGCGCCACCTGCGCGAAGCCGACTCCTCGCACGCCCATTGCACGCTCGCCCGCGATTGCTGCAACACCTGCAGCCCCGCGCACGCCACGTGTTACAAAGCCCAAGTAATTAAAACCACGCAGGCCTTTGTGAAACGTGCCGGCATCGCCGCCGACAAACACACCGTCTCGTTCCAATCCCGCCTCGTCGGCGAACCGTGGCTCACGCCCTACACCGACCACGAACTCAACCGTCTTCCCAAAGAAGGCAAAAAGCGCCTGCTCGTGATGACGCCTGCGTTTGTCACCGACTGCCTGGAGACCCTCGAAGAAATCGCCGGCGAAGGGAAAGAGGAATTTCTCCACGCTGGCGGCGAATGGTTCCAACACATTCCCTGCCTCAACGACCAGCCGCCCTACATCGATTTCCTCGCCGGTCGCGTGCGTGCTTGGCTCGGCGGACGCAAACCTGTGGAGGTTCAGGCCGGCCAGCGCGCCCAGACGCTCGCGGCGGCTGAATAAGGTTGTCGCGGCAACGCCCGCTTTCGAGAGTCGAGCCCGGCTCGTCTCTCCGGCCGTCGTCCATTCGCAGAGTGAATCCTCCCGCCAAGAACCCGTCTTCCGCTGAAACCGCCCTGCTGGTGCTCGACGCAACTGGCACTGTTCGCGCGGCCAACGACGCCGCCGGACGACTTTGGCAAACCGCCCCGGCGGACTTGGCCGGTCAACCCGTCGTCACCCTGTTCGCTTTTGAGATCACGTCGACAGATCCCGCATGGCGCGAATCGCAATGGGAGGTCTTGATCGCCACGTCGCTCGGGCGCCCGTTGACGTTGCAAGCCCAGCCTTTCGAGCCGGTCGCCGCCCTTGATATTCGGATCGAGTTGCAGCCCGCCCATGGACCGGATGTCGCTTACTTCGCGCGCATCGAGTTGGCAGGAACCCCCTCGGCGCCCACGTCCGCTTCGAGCTCCGCCGCTCAATCCGCCGCGCCCGCCTCCGTCTCGCGCAACTCCTCCGCGCCGTTTGCGAGCTCGCAATTTCCTACCGACGGCCCGGCGCTTTTGGCGGGACGCGGCGCGGTCGGTTTCTTCGACTTGGATATCCTCCAAGGGCGAGTCGTCACGTCGCCCGCGTGGAAAAAAATGCTCGGTTATGCCGCCGACGAAATGCCCGACACGCATGAAACGTGGCGCGGTTTGATTCATCCCGACGACACCGCTGCGCTTCCCGACCGCGCCAGCAAAGCTCCGCTCACCGGTAGCCG
>DFYA01000145.1:0-2619 GCA_002382525.1 Opitutaceae bacterium UBA4094 | reverse complement strand
AACTCGGCTTCGCCAGCGAAGATCGCCTCGAGAGACTCGCCGACGCCGGTTCGCTCGCCGTCTTCGACCTCGATTTCGCCACCGCCACGCACTGGAGCTCGATCGCTTTTTCCAACTTGGTCGGCAACGACCATAACGCGCCCGACTCCGTTACCGACGCGTTGCTCCAACTGTTGCCCGAGGCCGCATCCGAACAGGGTCTCCACGGCTACTTTTCGTCCTCCGCTCCGGCGAAGACGTTTTTCACGCAAACGATCACCGTGCGCTCCGCCGACGGCGACCGCCCTGCCCTCCTCGGCGCTCATCGCCAATGGTCCCGCAAACACGACTTGCTTCGCGTAGTCGGTTTTATCCTCCCGCTACCGCCCGGCACGAGCGACGGCCCGATCCCCTCCACGCTCATCCCCGGCGCACTCGACACGCTCGGTGAAGGCGTGGTCGTCACCGATGCCCGTGCGCAAGTTGTCTATCTTAATGGAAAAGCGGAGAAGCTCACCGGCTACACCCTGGCACAAGCCCGACGCATGAAGCTCGGCGAGGTCTTCAAACTTATCCGTCGCGAGGACGGTCGCCCCGATGACACTGCGGTGGATCTCGTGCTCGCCGCCGAAGAACAGCCCCGCCTCTACGCCGAACACGCCATTGTATCCAATTTTGGTGACACGCCGCCCGCTCCGATCGTCTGGACCGTCCGTCAAATTCGCGCTGACGAAGAGGGCGGTGCGACCGGTATCGTGGTTGTTTTCCGCGATCCGCAAGAGATGACCCTCACGCCCGAGGAGATCATTCGCGCCAACCGGTTCGATTCCCTCGGCCAACTCGCCGGTGGCATCGCACACGACTTCAACAATCTTCTCACTACCATCCTCGGCGGTATCTCCACCGCGAAGGACAATCGCGATTACACCAAGTTGGAAGACGCCGAAAGCGCGTGCATGGCCGCCAAGTCCCTCACGCGCCAACTTCTCACCTTCGCCAAAGGCGGCGCCTCGGCCACGCAACAAGTCGTCGCGACCGACGACCTCCTTCACGATGCCGTGCGTATTGCCGCAGCCGGCACCACCGCCGTCGTCACCGTCAACGCGACTGACAACGTGTCTCCGATCCTCGCCGATCGCGGGCAGATTATTCAGGTCTTCCAAAACCTCGTCATCAACGCGCTCCAGGCAATGCCCGAACTTGCCAGGGGCCGTGTGGATCTCCGCGCCGGCAACGTGAGACTCGCCGAGAACGACGTGCCCCCTCTCCCCGCCGGCGACTACGTGCAGATTGAAGTGCAAGACAACGGCAGCGGCATCCCCCCCGAGCACATCGACAAGATCTTCGAGCAGTTCTACACCACGAAGAAGACCGGCACCGGCCTCGGCCTTGCCACGGTGCTCTCGATCGTCCGCCAACACGGTGGTCAAATCGGAGTTGATTCCACCGTCGGCGCCGGCACGACGTTCACGCTGTTTTTCCCGAAAGCCGACCGCCCCGTCGAAACGGCCGCCCGCGTCGCCCCGGCACTCCGCTTCGGCACCGGCCGCATCCTGTTTCTCGACGACGACCCGAAGATCTGCGAGCTCACCGCCGGCATGCTCACGAGCCTCGAATACACGCACGACGTCGTGCGCACCGGCGAGGACGCCATCGCTTTCTATCGCCGCTACCTCAACGTCGGGCGGCCTTACGATGTGGTCATCCTCGACCTCAACGTCGTGGGCGGCATGGGCGGCGAAGAATGTTTTAAACACCTCCGCGATCTCCACCCCGAGGTGCGAGCAATCGTCAACAGCGGCTACGACAGCGAAGAGATGGCCCGTCGCTACCGCGACATGGGGTTTGTCGGTTACCTGTCCAAGCCCTACCGCGTGGGCGACCTAGGCCGGACCATCAAAGCCGCGTTAGGCAAGTCCTGATAGGTGGCTCGGACCATAGGTCATATAGGCCTCATAAAATCCATAGGACCTATTCCCGACATCATACGCCCGCCGCTCCAGCCACGCGCACCTCTCACTCCCGCCACGTGAACGCGTGGCACAACGCCACGCCCGCCGCGTCGGCTTCGTCGCTCGCCAACATGCTGCCGTGACCGAGCATCGCCATCACCGCGCGCGCCATCTGCTCCTTGCTCGCGCGACCGCCGCCGGTCACCGCCTGCTTCACTCGCAACGGCGCGTATTCAAAAACCTCCAGCCCGCCGAGCGCCGCCGCCGAGATCGCAGCCCCGCGCGCCGCCCCGAGGATCTGCGCGGTCTGAAAATTCTGCACAAAAATTGTCTGTTCCAGCGCAACGTGTCTCACTCGGTAGTCCGCCAGAAACGACGCCACCGCACGGTGGATTTCGCCCAACGCATACGACATCGAACGACTCGCCGGGATCTTCACCGTGCGACATTTCAGCAACAACGGCTGACGACCCTGCGCAAACTCGATCAGCGCGAGTCCCGTCCCGCGCAACGACGGATCGATCCCGAGAATCGCCCCGACATAAGGCGCGCGCTGCAACGAAAACGCCGCCGGTGTCCCGCCCGCGTTCGCCGACCGCATCACAGGCGCTGCCGTCGGCGCCGGCAATGGAGCCCCCGCCAGCTTCGCCGCCCACATTTGTCTCACGTTCATCCGCGCCATAAAAAT
>DFYA01000216.1 GCA_002382525.1 Opitutaceae bacterium UBA4094 | reverse complement strand
GCCCCCTGGAGACCCGACGCCCTCGTCGGGTCTCTGGCAGGACGCTCTTGATCAGTTCTACGCCGGCCAACCCGACGACGCCACGCTGCGGCTGTTGGCCCCACGCTAGTCCCATCCGGCACTGTTCGCCCTTCGCCTTCTCGAGCCGGCGCGCGCTCCCGCCAACGCCCGTGTGCTTCGTGGTTAAACCGCACCGTGCCCCATCCTGCCGGTTATTCCGTGTGATCCGTGTGGCCCGTGGGAAACCCTCCGAGCTCATCCGAGCCCCCCGTCGTTCGATTCAGTTTCACCGCTCGCTCACGCTCGCGGCCATGTGCGATTCAAAACGGCCGCCCCCGAAGAGAGGGCGGCCGCTTGAGTTTAGCATGCGAGGCCGTGGGCATCCGGTCGGCCCGTCGCACAGACCTCGCACGGTTTACAGCCGCCCCTCGATCAATCCGAGCGGGAGCGCTTCGGGCTGCTCGGGGCGCGAGACGATTTCGATGCTCGTGCCGGTCTTCGACGACTTCTCGAACGAGTGCATGACTTCGAGCGCATGGTAGGCCAGCGCGCCGCTCGCGCGGTGATTGCGCTTGCCGTCACTCAGAATCGCATAAGCCAGGTCGGCGGCGCCGATGCTGCGCGAGTTCATCAGGTAGCGATGGCTGAAGGCCTGCGTCTGCCACTCGTTGGTGGAGGGCGTCCAGAGCTGGATTGGACCGCCAAACGTGTTCGGATCAGGCGCCTTCATCGAACCTTCCGTGCCGTAGAGCTCAATCGGGCTGTGGCCGTGCTTATACACGTCGAACGAAATCGTCGTGGTGATGACCGCGCCGGAGTGAAACTCCAACGAGCCCGAGTAGTGCGTCGGAATCGCGACTGGAAGCAGCTTGCCGAACTGCTCTTTGCAGGTGGCGATGCGCTGCTCGAAGGCCTTGCTGGTGATCGCACTCACGCGCTTCACCGGTCCGAGCAGGTGAACCAACGCGGTGATGTAATACGGCCCCATGTCAAACATCGGGCCAGCGCCAGTCTCGTAGAAGAACGACGGATTCGGATGCCAGCTTTCGGGTCCGCGGCTCATCAGAAACGCGGTGCCGCCGACGACCTTGCCCAGCCAACCGTCGTCCACAAGCTTGCGGCAGGTCTGGAAGCCGCCGCCCATAAAGGTGTCGGGCGCGCAACCGACGAGGAGGCCTTTCGCCGTGGCGGTATCGATGACCTTCTTGCCGTCCTCCAAGCTCACCGCGAGGGGCTTCTCGCTGTGCACGTGTTTGCCGGCGGCGAGCGCGGCGAGGCTCACCTGCGCGTGCACGGCCGGGATGGTGAGGTTGATGACGAGTTGCACCTCGGGATTGGCGAGGAGTTCGTCGACCGTCTGGGCTTTGCATCCGTTCTCCGCGGCTTTGGCCTCGGCGAGCGCAGTGTTGAGGTCCGCGCAGGACACGACCTTGAGCACCTCGAAGAGCTTCGCTCCGTTGAAGTAAGCCTGCGAGATGTTGCCGCAGCCGATGATACCGATTCCGATTTGGTTAGGCATGAGGAGAGAATTTATTTGGTGCCTTGGGCGATCTGGTGGGTCGTGAGGTAGCGGTAGCTGTCCTTGATCGCCTGCATCATGTCGCCTTCGAAGCTGTCGAGTTCGACCGCGATGTATTCGGCGTGGCGGACGGCTTTCGACGCCGCGATCAGGTTAACTTGACCGGTGCCGGCGGCGCGGAAGGGAATCGCGTCGCTCACCATAATCTTGCCGCTCTCCGTTTCCGCTTCCTTGAAAGCGGCCTGATTGGAGACAATGCCGTCTTTAAAGTGGAGCACCTTACCGCGCGCTCCGATCTCTTGGATGAACGCTGCGGGATCGAGCCCGGCGCGGGCAACCCAGAACACGTCGGCTTCGTAGAGCACCGTCTCGGGCGTCTTCTCAAGGAAGAGCTGATAGGCGCGACGCCCTTCGACCACGGCGAGATCCCAATCGTGGTTATGATAACCCACCTGCAGGCCGTGGGGCGCAACGTTGGCGGCGGCTTCGCAGTAGAGGTCGGCCATCGCCTTCACGTTATCCAGAGATGTGTAGTGTTCCTGAAACTTGGGCGGACAACCGGTGATGAGGTATTTATGCCCCATCATGAGCGCCTCCTCGATAATCGCGTTCTTCTTTTCGCCGATCGGCAAACCGATGTGGGCGGTGGGGGCTTTGATGCCAAGTTCGCTGAAAAGCTTGGCGGCGTCTTTGGCCGAGGAACCAGGATATCCGGCGGTCTCCACGCAGCCGAAACCGGTTTCGGCGATCGCGCGGATCGTGCCGGCGTAGTCTTGTTTTGCGAGGTCGCGGACGCTGTAGAGCTGAACGGTAATTTGAGGGATCATGGGAGGTGGCGTTGCGCGCAGCTTGTCAAAAGCTACACGAGGAGTTAACGAAGCCCAGTATAGCAGAAGCTTTTCCAACCACGAATTGACTAAACCTATGAACCACTGGCGAAACCTACCGGCGCGGCTCCGGGGACTCGGCACCTATGCGAGCCCCTTGGGAGGCTCACGTCGCCCGACGTCGGCGGCACCCGACGAAGTGCTCTTTGAGATCATCCAAGAGGGCTCCGTCTATGGGATGGAAAAGACACCCGTGCTTCACACCGAGGGCGCGGTGTTTTGCCATCGGGCCAGTCAGATCTCGGTCTCCGAATCACCGCCGAAAAGCTACTATCACTGCTGCGTGGCGCGGTTTGTGTGCCCACCCGAAATTTTCCCGGCGGACTGGCCGCGGGTGTTTCAATGCAAAGACCGCAAGTCGATGCACACCTTCGTGCAGGAGATGCTCCACGCGTTCCACTACGCCGGGCTGGACAAGGAAGTAGTGGGAAACCTGATACGCGCGCGCCTTGAGTTCGAGTTGGAGCGTTCGCGTTTGCTGGCCCGCACCCAATCCGTGCCGCCGCAGCTGAGCCTCGCGACCGACTACATCAACCGAAACTACGGAAAATCCCTGTCGCTGGACGACGTGGCGAAAGCGGCGGACGTCAGCGTGTCGCACCTGCACATGTTGTTTCGCGCGCACCTCGGCGAAAGTCCGCACCAATACCTGATCCAGAAACGGCTGCGCATCGCGGGGCACGCCTTGGCCACGGGCAATCAGTCAGTGAAGGCCGTGGCGACGGAGGTGGGTTACCCGAACGCGGAGAGCTTCTGCCGGGCGTTTCGCAAGTTCTTCGGCCGCTCCGCATCCGAATATCGCCAGGCGTATTCGCGCTAGCACGGTTCCTCCCGTTTCCCGGCGTCGGTCGCGTCTGCATCTGTTTGCCGACCGGGCCGCGTGCGTTTTCCCCATCCCTTTGTTGGCGTCGGCTGCGTGCTATCGTCCGTCGGTTCTATCCAGACTTCGGAGAACTTAACCCTTTTCCCGTCTCAACCGCCTTCGCTAGCCTCGCTGCTCGTTTCGACCGCTCTTCACACCCTCAGAAAAACCCATGAGTCTTAAAATCCGTCCCGCCTCCGAATGTCACTACGACCAGCTTTCGCTGGGCGAAGTCATGCTCCGCCTCGATCCGGGCGAGGGCCGCGTGCGCACCGCCCGCCAATTCACCGCCTGGGAAGGCGGCGGCGAATACAACACCTCCCGCGGCCTCCGCAAATGTTTCAACCTGAAGACCGCCGTCTGCACCGCGTTCGTCGACAACGAGGTCGGCCACTTGGTTGAGGACTTCATCATGCAGGGCGGCGTCGCCACCGACTTCATCAAGTGGCGCGAAGACGACGGCATCGGCCGCACCGTGCGCAACGGCCTCAACTTCACCGAGCGCGGTTTCGGCATCCGCGGCGCCGTCGGTGTTCCCGATCGTGGCAACACCGCCGCCTCACAACTCAAGCCGGGCGACTTCGACTGGGATCACATCTTCGGCAAACTCGGCGTGCGCTGGTTCCACACCGGCGGCATCTTCGCCGCGCTCTCCGAGAGCACCGCCGCAATCACCATCGAGGCCGTCAAAGCCGCCAACAAATACGGCACCGTCGTCTCCTACGACCTCAACTATCGCCCGTCCCTTTGGAAGACGATCGGCGGACTCAAGAAGGCCCAGGAGGTCAACCGTGAGATCGCCAAGTATGTCGATGTGATGATCGGCAACGAAGAAGACTTCACCGCCTCCCTCGGCTTCGAGGTGAAGGGCGCCGAGGACCTCAAGCACATCGAGACCGACGCCTTTAAGGCGATGATCGAGACCGCCGTGAAAGAGTTCCCCAACTTCAAGGTCGCCGCGACCACGCTTCGCCACGTGCACACCGCGACGGTTAACGACTGGTCGGCGATCCTCTGGCACGAGGGCAAATTCTTCGAGAGCCGCAAATACCCGCGCCTCGAAATCCTCGACCGCGTCGGCGGAGGCGACAGCTTCGCCTCGGGTCTCCAGTTCGGGTTTCTCTCCAAGAACGATCCGCAGGCCGCGGTGGAATACGGAGCCGCCCACGGCGCGTTCGCGAGCACCACGCCCGGCGACACCTCGATGGCCACGCAAAAAGAAATCGAGAAACTCATGAAGGGCGGCGGCGCCCGCGTGGTCCGTTAAGTTTCTTGCTCCGAACCTGTAGC
>DFYA01000297.1 GCA_002382525.1 Opitutaceae bacterium UBA4094 | reverse complement strand
TGGATCAAGGCCACCATCCTGACCCCCGACGAATACCTCGGCGGCGTCATCAAGCTCTGCCAGGACCGCCGCGGCTCCCAGGTCGAGCTCAGCTACGTCGGCTCCCGCGCCCTGGTGGTCTATGAGCTGCCGCTGAACGAGGTCGTCTTCGACTTCTACGACCGCCTCAAATCCATCTCCAAGGGCTATGCCTCGTTCGACTATGAGCTCAGCGAGTACAAGGTCGGCGACCTTGTGAAGATGAACATCCTCGTCAATGCCGAGCCGGTCGA
The DNA here is from genome assembly GCA_002382525.1 of Opitutaceae bacterium UBA4094. Classification (GTDB taxonomy): domain Bacteria; phylum Verrucomicrobiota; class Verrucomicrobiia; order Opitutales; family Opitutaceae; genus Rariglobus. Next base: position 11,510 of record DFYA01000297.1, on the reverse strand, counting down.
CGCCCTCAGCATGCTGGTCCACCGCGGCCGGGCCGAGATGCGCGGCCGCTCCATGGTCGAGAAGATGAAGGAGCTGATCCCGCCCCATCTGTTCGTCATCCCGATCCAGGCGGCCATCGGCGGCAAGATCATCGCCCGCGACAACGTGAAGGAAATGCGCAAGGACGTGACCGCGAAGTGCTACGGCGGTGACATCTCCCGTAAGCGCAAGCTCCTCGACAAACAGAAAGAGGGCAAAAAGAAGATGAAGATGATCGGCAAGGTGAACATCCCGCCCGACACCTTCATCCAGATCCTCAAAAACTGATTCACCGGGAAACGAGGGAAGCGAGCGTGCTCGCGATTCCGGATCCGATTCCAAGCATCGCGAGCACGCTTGCTTCCCGCGTTTCCCAATCCACGCACCTCAACGGTCATCCCACCACGCCATGTTTTTCGGACTCTTCTCGTCGGTCGAAACGAAGATGCGAGCCACCGCCGCGAACTGGCTCGAGCTGGCCGACAAGGTTTACAACTACCGTCGCGACGTGCTGTCCGAAGCCGAACGGAGCGCGTTGCAAATGGCGTCGGCCTCGCTGCGCCGCCAACTGCGCGAGAAGAGCGATGCGAGCAAACTGAAGCTCGGTATCGAGGCGCTGGAAAACGTGCTGCGTCGCACCGGCGGCTCACATTATCCGCGGTCGGGCTGGATGGAAAACGTCGAGTTTTTCCTTGTGGCCGCGATCGTGATTCTCGGCGTGCGCATGTATTTCGTGCAGCCGTTCAAGATTCCTACGAATTCGATGTGGCCGAGCTACAATGGCATGACGCCCGAGGTGTTCGCGACACAGGCCGACGAACCGAGCACAGCGGGCAGGGCGCTTCGTCTGATTGCGATGGGTGCGCGTCCGCGCACGGTCGATGCTCCGGTCGAGGGCGAGGTTTTGGTGCCCTTGGTCGGCGTTGGCTATGATCGGATCGTGATCCCGTTCCAAGAAGTGAAGGGGCGTGACTGGTTCATCCTGCCTTCGCGTCACAAGCAATATACGCTGCTCGTCGGTCAGCGTCCGGTCACGGTAACTGTCCCGCTCGACTTTGATTTTGAATGGGCCGTGCGCGACGCCTTCGTGCCGCAAAACTCCGATCGCCATGATTCGGGCAGCACTGGAATCGCGGCTCACATCAACGCGAATCCAGGGCAGATCGTGAAGACCCAAGATGGGCACCAATTCTGGCGCACCGGGAAGCGAGTGAACGCCGGTGAACGCGTGTTGTCATTTGATATTCTTACAGGCGACCAGCTTTTCGTGGATCGGATGAGCTATCATTTTGTGAAACCACAGGTGGGCGATGGTTTTGTATTTCGCACCGACAATATTGATCATCCGGACATGCGAAACAGGGCTACAGGGCGTCAGATCGAACAGTATTACATCAAGCGTCTGGTTGGCACTCCGGGCGACACGCTGGAGATCCGCAACACCACATTGATGCGCAATGGCAGTCCGATCGAGGGTGCCAAGGCCTTCGGCCAAAACGCTACGAAGGAAGGTGATTATCCGGGCTACCGAGCAGTGGGCGTTCTCGCCCAAGGTCGGACCTACACCGTGCCACCGGATTCCTACATCGCGCTCGGTGATAATTCCGCGAACAGCCAAGACAGCCGCTACTGGGGAGCCGTGCCGGCCAAGGACGTAGTGGGGCGGCCGTTGTTCATCTATTATCCGTTCACGAAACGCTGGGGCCCGGCTCCGTGAAAAGGTGGTTCGTTCTTTCATGCACCGGGTGGTGGACGGGAATCCCGCAACTGGCCGCGACGCGGTGGTGCGCCAAGCCAACCGCAAAGTGGGAGAATCTCCGAATCTTGGCGGTGCAGATGGATTCCGGGTTGTAGCGCGTTCGTGCAACTCCTTACTGAGCCGCAGTAAACCAGCCCCGGTTCCGGGATCGTGATGCTTATCGCACAATAAACATTATGTCTAATCAAGGAATTGGAAGGAGTTGGCTTATGCACACGATCTGTCTTCTTCCAAACCGCTCTTCTCTTGGCTTCAGAAACGCTCTGCCGGTGTTCTGCTCCACCCGACCAGTCTGCCTAACGACCAAGGCATCGGTGTGCTCGATGGCGCAGTCGATCAGTTCCTCGGCTTCCTAAAAGACTCCGGTATCCGCCAATGGCAGATTTGTCCGCTTGGCCCGACTGGCTACGGCGATTCGCCCTACCAATGCTTCTCATCGTTCGCGGGTAATCCCTATCTCATCGATCTCCTGCCGCTCGTTCATTGCGGCCTGCTCAACGACTCCGATCTCAACGACGTCCGCCAACTGCCCCGCGATCATGTCGATTACGGTTGGCTCTACGTCACGAAGTTCCCGCTGCTTTTCCGCGCGTTCGAGACGTTCGCCGGACGCCGCGATTCCGTAAAACTCCCCTACGGCGATTTTGAAGCGTTCAAGTCCGCCCAGTCCGCATGGCTGGAACCCTACTCACTCTTTCTCGCCCTCAAAGACCATTATCATGGCGCCGCTTGGTGGGATTGGCCGCCGGAGGTTCGGTTCTTTGCGCAGGCCAAAAAAAGCACCCTCGCCCAAACCGTCGCCGCACGCGCCGAAGCTCACGCCTTTTTCCAATACCTCTTTTTCGGCCAATGGAATCGTGTGCGCACCTTGGCCACGAATCTCGGCATCGAGATCATCGGCGACGCGCCTATCTTTGTTGCGCGCGACAGCGCCGACGTCTGGGCGTCTCCGCAGCTATTCCAACTCGATAAACGCACGGGTGCCCCGCTCGCCGTGGCTGGCGTGCCGCCCGACTACTTCTCGGCCGACGGACAACTCTGGGGTAACCCGCTCTACGATTGGACCGCGCACGCCGCCGACGGTTACGCTTGGTGGATCGCCCGCCTTGAGGCCAACTTCGCCCTCTGCGACATCGTGCGCATCGACCACTTCCGCGCCTTCGACACCTATTGGTCCATCCCCGCCAACGCCACGACCGCGAAACACGGCGAATGGAAACAGGGTCCCGGCATCGCGTTTTTCAAAGCGATAAAGACCGCCCTGCCCGGCGCGCGCCTCATTGCCGAAGATCTTGGCGACTTGTTTCCATCGGTCCGCGACCTGCGCGACGCCACAGGACTGCCCGGCATGACGATCCTCCAATTCGCGTTCGGCGGCGAGTCGGACAATCTCTACCTCCCGCACAACCTGCATCACAATTCCGTCGTGTATCCAGGAACTCACGACAACAACACGACGCTCGGCTGGTATCGCGCGGCTTCCGAGAAAGAACGCGACCATGTGCGCCGCTACCTCCGCGTCAGCGGTGACGAGATCGGTTGGGATTTTATCCGCACGGCGTATGCCTCCGTGAGCAACCTTGCGATCATTCCCCTGCAGGACTTCTTCAGCGTGGGCGGCGAAGGCCGTTTCAACACCCCGGGCGAAGCGGTCGGCAACTGGCAATGGCGTTACGCCGAGACGCAATTGCGCCAATTGCACCACGAAGGCGGCGCGGCCTACCTTCGCGAATTGGCGTCGGTTTCGGGACGGTGATCGAAAGAGCGGGAGCCTGTTTGCAGGCTCCCGCCCCTCGCACCGCTCAACCGCGCAAGAACGCCGCGATGCGCGGGATCACCTCGTCGTTAGCGTCGGCCAACACATAGTGGCCCGCATCGTCGAGGTAACACGTCTGCGCCTGCGGCAGACGGGCTTTCCACTCGTTGTAGAAATGGTCGTTGAAACAGAAGTCGCGCCCGCCCCAGACGATCAACGCGGGGTTTTGCTTAAACTGTTTTATGCCGGCGGACGTGTCGGTGAGCGTGCGCCACGTCGGGTGCGCCGATGACATCGGGATGTCCTTCACAAAAGCATCCACCGCCACGCGATTCGCCCACGAATCATACGGAAGCAAAAAGCCACGCTTCTCATCGCGCGAAAGGCTGCGCCGGTTCATCGACATCCAGACGGCGGGTCCCGCGAAGCCATTCAGCCCGCGCACGAGCGCCGTGCCAGGGAAGCTCGTTTTGCAGAGGCCGATGCGACGCGGCATATGCGGCGACGGAAACGCGCCTGTGTTTAAGACGACCAGTTTGCCGATGCGCTGCGGATACCGCGCCGCGTAACCGAAGCCAATCGCCCCGCCCCAATCGTGCACAACCAGATGGATGCGTTTTAATCCCAGATTGGTGACGAGCGCATCCACATCTCCAATACGCGCCTCCAACGTATACGGGTAATCCTGTGGTTTTTCGGAGAGGCCCATGCCGATGTGATCGGGCGCGATACAACGCAGCTGTGGTGCGACCGCCTGCACCAGCTCGCGGTAATAGAATGACCACGTCGGATTGCCGTGCAGCATCAGCACGGCTTCGTCCGCGCCGGGCTCCCCGCCTTCGTCGAGGTAGCTCATGCGCGCACCCCGCGGCGTAGCGAAGGATTTCGGCGTAAACGGATACAGCGGCGTGAGCCAGTCGGGAAGAGTTACCATTCGAGTGCGAGCATCAGGCAATTGAGTCCGCTGCCGATGCCGAGCAGCGCGACCTTGGTCCCCTCGCCCACCGCGCCGGCTTCGACCGCTTTGGCGAGCGTGGCGGGCAGCGCCACCGAGCCGGTGTTGCCGAGGGTTTCAAACGTGGAAAAATCCTTGGCGAGATCGAGGCCGAGCGTCTCGTAAAGTTTACGGCGATGGGTGCTGCCAACTTGGTGGCAAATAAAACGGTCGGCGCTTGTTGCGTTGTAGCCGGTTTCAACCGTGAACGCGTCCCACGTGTCGCGCGCGAGCGAGAGCCCGGCGGTGAGCAGTGCTTCGCTGTCGGTCTGCATCGCCAACGCGTCGGCACCATGCGTGTCGCCTTGGCAAAGGTCGCTGTGCGCCGTGGCCGCGCGAGCGATGCCGCCGAGCAGGCGATGCGCGCGCGTTCCGGCAGGCAGCAGCGATTCGTGACAAACCACGGCGCCGACTGCGCCGGAACCGATGGTGAGGTTGGCGAAGAACGGTTTGATGCCGTTACGGTCCAGCGGCGCTTCGAGCAGCGTCTTCAATGTCTGGTGCACCAGCGGTCCGCCGTTCTCGCCGGAGACGATCAATGCGCACTTGATTTGCCCGCTTTCGATGAGGCCGGCGGCGACGGTGAGCGCGTTAAGAAACCCGAGGCACGCATTCGACACGTCGAAGATCTGCGCGGATGCGGGCAGGCCGATTTTGCGATGCGCGAACGACGCGGTCGCCGGCTCCATCATGTCGCGGCACACCGCACTGTGAATGAAGAGTTCGACTTGCTCCGCGCGAAGTCCCGACTTAGCCAGTGCAGCTTTTCCGGCGGCGGCGCTCGCATCGGACGGCCGCGTGCCCACGGGCCACACACGACGCTCGCGAATGCCGGTCATGAGTTCGAGCCGGCCGAAGGGAAGTTTTAGGCGTTCGTAAAGTGGGCGCAGCGTTTCCTCCACTTGCGTCGTGGTCAGGACTTCGTCGGGCAACGCGACGGCGAGCGACTCGATGACTGTGTGGCGGAAACGCATTTCGGAAAATCAGGCCTTGGATTCCATGCGCATCGTCAGGCGCACGATTTCCTTGTCGAAGAAATTGCTGCCGAGTCCCGCGTCCACGGTGACGGTGGTGGCGTTGAGTCCGCTACTGCGCTCGCTGAGGAGAAACACGGCGGTGTTGGCAACCTCCTGCGTCGCGAGGTTGCGTTTACGCAGCGTGAGTTTTTCGGCGTAGAGATAACTTTCCAAATATCCCGGGATACCGGCCGACGCGCTTGTTTTAAGCGGGCCCGCGCCCACCACGTTGAAGCGCACTTCGCTGTGGTCGCTGAACGATTTCGCGAGGAAGCGCGACGCGGAATCGAGCGCGGCTTTGATCGGGCCCATGTAGCCGTAGTTGTCGGGCGTGACCTGTAGCGACGAGATGCCGATCGTCACCACGGACGCGTTTTTCGCGAGAAGCGGCTTAAACGCGTTGGCGACCTCCACGAGGGAAAACGCCGAGATGGCCGTCGCCTGCAGGAAGTCGGCGCGTTTCGTTTCGTGGAATGGCTTAAACCCTTCGCTGTAGTTCGCGAAGGCGATCGAGTGAACGATGCCGTGTATCTGCGTGTAGCCGGCGGCTCTGATTTCTGCTGCGAGCAACGCAGGCGCGCCTTCGGCTTCGACGTCGCACACAAACACCGGTTTGCCTGCGAGGGTGGATTCCAGCGAAGCTTTGCGGGCGGACGACCGAACGCTGTAGAGGACGGTGGCGCCCTGCTCTTCCAGCGTCTTCGCGGTAAACCATGCGACGCTCTTTTTGTTGGCGACGCCGAGGACAACAAACGTTTTGCCGGTGAGGTTAAGGAAGTCGGGCATGGTTGTGATGATTGAATTGCCCACGGAACACACAGAAGACACGGAAGAAAATCTGAACCGCTGCAGATCGAACTTCTGTGTGTTCCGTGTTTTCCGTGGGCACGCTCCGAAGTTTACTGCTGCGCCTGCTGTTGCTGGCCTTCTGGTGTTTTCCACGCGACCGCGAAATCGACCGAGAGCACGCGGGTGCCGTCGGCTTTCTTGATCGATCCGGCCATCATGGTGAAGCCGCCCATCATCTCTTTTTTCTTCACCTCGATCACAATTTGGTCGCCGGGATAAACGGGGTTACGGAAACGCACGTCGGCGATTTTGGCGAGAAGGGGGACGCCTTCGCCAGGTTTCGCTCCGGCGGCTTGCGCCTGACGCGCCATATAGAGGGCGCCGGTTTGAAAGACCGCTTCGCACAGGAGCACGCCGGGCGTGATCGGCGCGTTGGGATAGTGGCCTTTGTAGAAATCTTCCTCGGCGCGCCACGTGCGACGGGCCACGAGGCTGTCGGCCGTCTCGGAGGCGATTTCGTCGACAAAAAGAAAAGGCGGACGGTGCGGGATGAGCTCGGTTACGGCTGGAAACATGGGAACGTAAACCACACCGCCCCACGTCCCCTGCTGCAAGTTTGGAAAATCAGAGCCGCACGAAGATCTACTCTACGCCTTTCCAAACCGGGCCGTTCTTGGCAATCACTGGTCCTTCTTTCACGGACTTGGGCTGAGGGGTGTCACTCGGCGCGAGTTGGAACACGGGGAGAATTGGGTGCCCGTTCTTTTGCGGATACGTCTCGCCGCGTTTCTCGATCAGCAGATAAGCGGCAAACACGCCGCCGCCGCGTTCGCCGATCAACACGTCGAGGTCCACCACCTGCCCTTCTTCGAGATCGATCCAGTCACCCGCTTTTAAATGCCCGCTCGCTGCGGGTTGGCCCGGCGGTTCGGGCGATTTCCAACCGACCGTGGGCGTGGTGATCTCGCGCCAATTGCTGAGCAGCACGTTTTTACCGTTGATCGCCACGCTGCAGACCTCTTCGCCGTAACCCCAGAAGCGCCACTGTCCCGAGGTCGGCGCCGACACTTGGCCCTTGTAGTGAATGAGCCAAAACATCGGCTTCACGATATTTTGCACCTCAAACGCTCGCGGCGCGGAATTGGCCGGAATGAGCGGGATGAAAATCTGCGTCGTATAAAGCGGGCGTGCCGCGCGGAAATAGCGGTTGAGCACCCCTTCATCCCAACCCTTGGAGATAAACTCGTCGATGAGGCGCCCGTAAGCCTGATTATTCATCGGCATCGGCTTCCGCGCCTGGTCTTGCTTCAGGTCGTAGAGGATGCCCACCAACGAAGCCCCGCTCACCTCGCGCGACCCAAATACCGCGTCTTGGCGGGAGTCCTCGAGTTCGGCCGCAGGCGCCGCACTCGGTATCATCACAACGAGGCTAAGGGAAAAAAACAGACGAAAAGCAAGAGGCGGGGTGACCATGGGCGAGGTCGTGTTTAGACCCCTCCCACTACAGATGAAAACCTAAACCGCTACGGCTGACCAACTGCGAAAGGCACTTTGTGACGTGGATTCTGGCGCCTTCAGTTAAGCGTGATCTTAACGCTGACGCGCCCTCGCGTTGCTTGCGAATAGGGGCACATCTCGTGCGCGAGAGCCAAGACGTGGCGGGCCTTGTCTTCGGCGAGTCCTGGTAAGCTGGCGCGGAGCTCCACCTCGAAGGGCTTTTCGTTGTCGGATTGAAGCTTCACCCGGGCAGTCACCGTCGAACCCTCGACATGGAGTTTGGTTTGTTTTGCGCAATGAAGCACCGCGCTGTGAAAACAAGCCGCCCATGCGGCGCCAAAAAGGTGCTCCGGAGTGAGGCCTTGGCCATTATCATCGGCCTCCGTGAGTTGTAGATTGAAGCCGTTTTCGGCGGTTTCGACGGTGCCGGTGCGGCCGCCTTGGGAAAGGGTTTCAGCAATGGAAGGAAGAGTGGTTTTCATTAGCCGCAACGTGTAACCCCTCGCCGTTTTTAGTTCCGCCGCACGCCCACCGGGTGCTCACCTAGATTGTGGTCAGGGCATCTGTGATGGCAGAAACCTCCGCATAAATATCCCGACGGTTGGCCCGAGGATCGCACGTTATCGGACCGCCTTCCGCTGGAGTAACAATCGCTCGGTAATCGAGGCCCCTGATCTCGGCCACGCGCTCGAAACACCGGTTTACGTAGGCGCGATCAAAAAGCTCGACCACACGAATCCCAGGCTCGCAAAACACCAAATTGGCCAATCCGGCGCCGTGGGGCGCGACGATTACCTTCGCATGGGCAAACGCGTTAATCTGCTCGGCCCACGTAAGCTCTTCCGCACAGATCTTCGTGAACCCGCGCGCTTCGAGATACGGCCACAGTTCGGCATGGTTGACCACTCGTCGGCGGGTAGCCTTCTCGCGACTTATGTAGAGTCGTTCGCCAAATGCCGACGCCTTTGCGATCAGCGGCGCGACAAACTCCGTTAACAACTGCGCCGTGCGGGCGCTCGGTCGTCCCGGCTCGCCGTCCAGCACGGGCACAATCAACCGCTCGCATTCAAAATGTGAATACCGTGTCGGTTCACGAAAGCTCGCCAATGGAAACCGGCCAAACTCCAGCGCCTCGCGGATGAACAGGGATCGCGTGTGGGCGATGATCGAGTCGGGCGCGCGGGTGCGTAACACAAGCAACCGCGGCAACTCCTCCAGTAGCCAATGACAATATCCGTCGCCGAGCGGCACCGCGACGACAGCCGTTTCGCCCGGGATCAGGACCGGCGAGCGCATTTTTTTGTAATTTAAAAGCCAGTGCTGATCGGCCGGTTTCCCGAAATCCGGCGACACGTCGCGGGCGATGGAGAGTCCGTCGGGCGCCAATACGTTGCCGGGACCAAACACGCGTCCATTCGGAAAACAGACGGCCACGTTGGGCTCAAACCCAGCGAGACGCGTGCCGCCGAAACGCGGGACCAGGTCAAGCAGGCGCTCGCAAATCAGCGGCGGCGGGATGGGCCCAACGGCCATCGTCGTTAACGCCGCCGCTGGGGCGGCGTGCGCGGAGACCAAGAGAAGTATTCGCGCGGTTCCTCCACCGGGACGCCGGGTGCGGTTTTCGCATCGCGCGTAGGTTTGACGCCGGGTGAGGTNNCGCTTGCCCTTGATCCCGCCGGTCTGCGGCAGCGTCGAAACCGGAACCTCAAGCGGCTCGAAACCAGCGATCTGCTCGCGGGGCAAGCGCAGCCGGTTGCGTTTTTCGATCACGCGAAAATGCGCGTCGGTCTCCGCGCTGATGAAGCTCACCGCAACGCCGCTCTCCCCTGCCCGCCCCGTGCGGCCAATGCGATGAACGTAATCGGCGGGCGAACGCGGCAGATCGTAATTCACGACCACGGGAAGTTCCTCGATGTCGAGTCCGCGCGAGGCGACGTCGGTGGCGATCAGCACCTGCACGCGGCTCGCCTTGAAATCGGCCAGCGCCTGCGTGCGCGCGCCCTGGCTGAGTTCGCCGTGCAGTGCGGCGGCCTCGATGCCGTGGCGCCGGAGCTTTTCGGCGACGTGCTCCGTCGCGTATTTCGTGGCGACGAACACGAGCACTCGCGTCCACTCGTGGAGCACGATAAGATTGCGCAGAAGCTGTGTGCGCTGCGGAGCGTCCACCTCGATGGCGCGTTGCACGATGTCGGGTTTGCCCTCGGCTGTGGCGGCGATCTCGACCCGCACGGGATCGCGCAGCAGCCGTTCGGCGAGCGCATGCACCGGCGGCGGGAAGGTGGCGGAAAACAACAACGTCTGCCGACGCTCCGGCAGCAGCGCGATGACGCGCGCCAGTTCGTCGGCGAAACCCAATGCGAACAAGCGATCAGCTTCGTCAAGGACGAGCGTCTCCACGGCGGAGAGCGACACCGCGTTGTGGTCGATCACATCCAGCAGACGTCCGGGCGTCGCGACGATGATGTCGGCGCCACCGCCGAGTCCCATTAGCTGCGGGTTGATCGACACGCCGCCGACGAGCACGACGGTTTTTAACGCGCACTCCTGCGGGACGTGTTGCGCGTAGTCTTGGATCTCGCCGGCGATTTGCGCGGCGAGTTCACGCGTCGGAACCAAGATCAAGGCGCGCACGAAACGTCCGCGTCCGCGCGGTCCGGCAGTGACGAGACGTTCGATGATCGGCAGCGCGAAGGCGGCGGTTTTGCCGGAGCCCGTTTGGGCGGACGCCCACACGTCTCGGCCCTGCAGCACGGCCGGAACCGTGGCGGACTGAACCGGTGTGGGCTCGGTGTAGCCGCGTTCGGCGACGGCGCGGAGAAGCGGTTTGGAGAGGCCGGGAACGTGGAACGACATGAGTGGTTGCAAGCGACCGGCGAGCGCGCGCCGCGCCGGGCTTACGCGGCGTCCTGTTTGCTTTCGCCCTTGGCGAGCTTGCGCATGATCGGACGGCGTTTTCCGGCGACGACCGAGGAGTCGATGACGACCTCAACGACGTCTTCACGACTCGGTAGGTCATACATCACCTCAAGCATGAGGTTCTCCATGATTGAGCGGAGCGCGCGCGCGCCGGTCTTTAGCTCGACCGCTTTTTGGGCGATGGCCCGCACCGCGTCCGAGGTGAACTTCAGGCGCACGCCGTCCATCGCGAAGAGCTTGGAGTATTGTTTCACCATCGCGTTCTTCGTGCGGAGAAGAATCTTTTCGAGGTCGGCGACTTGCAGCGGCTCCAACACCGAGACGACCGGCAGGCGACCGATGAACTCCGGAATCATCCCGAAGCGAACGAGGTCGCCCGGCTCGATCGACTTCATGATGCTTTCGGCGTCGAGCGAACGTCCCTTGGTGTGTTGCGCGGTGATCGAACCGAAGCCGAGGCCGCGTTGGCCGAGACGTTTTTCAATGATGCCTTCGAGACCGACGAACGCCCCGCCGCAGATGAAGAGGATATTGGCCGTGTTGACCTGCACATACTCTTGGTTCGGGTGTTTGCGGCCGCCTTGCGGGGGAACGTTGCAAACCGTGCCTTCGAGGATCTTGAGGAGCGCTTGTTGCACGCCTTCGCCGGACACGTCGCGAGTGATCGACACGTTGTCGGTCTTGCGTCCGATCTTGTCGATTTCGTCGATGTAGATGATGCCGCATTCGGCGCGTTTCGCGTCGAAGTTCGCCGCTTGGAGCAG
>DFYA01000199.1:13143-15960 GCA_002382525.1 Opitutaceae bacterium UBA4094 | reverse complement strand
AACTGTTGATGTAGAGGCCGAGCGAGCCGACGAGGATCGGCGCGCAGAGCATGGTCGTGACGACACCGATCACGAAGATGAGGAACGGACGGTTGCGGAACGTCTCCCGCAAGGCGTCGCGCAGGCGGATCTTTTGCTGATGCGAGGTCCGCTTCAACGCGCGCTCCTTGGTGCCGAGAAACACAGGGATGGCGAAGGCCGCCATGCACAGACCCAGCAATCCGCCGAGCCAACGCATGCCGGTCGCGGTGTCGGGGAAGAAATCGGCCTGCGCGAGCCGGAAGACCCACGGGAGACTGAGCATCGTAAAGATGTTCACGTAGGCGCGCCACGCCTGCACGCGGGTGCGCTCAACCGGGTCGGGCGTGATCTCGTAACCAAGCGAAAGCCACGGCACGGAATAGAGCGTCGAGGCGGTGTAAAACATGAGCACGGTGACCACCAACCACGCCATCGTCGCGCCCTCGCTCCAGCCGGCGGGCGCCATCCAGATGAGCGGAAAACACACGCCGAGCGCGAGACCACCGAGCAAGATAAACGGACGCCGACGCCCCCACTTGGTGCGCGCGTTGTCACTGAACGTTCCCATCACCGGATCGGTCACGGCGTCCCACAGTCGACCGATGGCGAGGACCACGCCGATGAGCGTGGCACTCATGCCGAGCGTGAGGTTGAAGACTGGGTAGATCAGTTGCGCGAGCGCCGAGTAGGCGATGCCGAAGGGAACGGTGCCGAGCGCGTAGGCGAGTTTTTCAGACTTCGGGAGGCGATCGGCGAGCGGGGTTTCGGAGGGGGCACGCATGGAGACGGAGCGCTCGCTCAAACAAACGTGCCGAGCCAGGCGGCGCCGGACCAGGACGAAGGCGAGGGGATCACGAGCGTGCCGTTTTCAACGCGAGTGCCGGATGGCGTGGCGTAGTTGGCGGACTCGCGCCAGGCGCCGGGCGGGAGCGGGATGCGCAACTCGGCGGGCGGTTCGCCGCCGAAGACATGCGCGACGACCAACACGCCTTCGGACGTGTGGCGGACGACGGCCTGCCAGCCTTGCGGAGCGTTCCAGCTCAGGCCGATCTCGCGGTGCAAACGGCTGCGTCCGTCGCGGATCACGGGCACGGCGCGCCGGTAAAACGCGCGAGCGATCACCAATTCCGCGAGGCGCGAGGCGTCGAGGTCTTTGACGTCGCCGGAGAAGCACATGCGCCCGAGGAACGTGGCGGCGAGTCCGTAGTGCAGACGTTGCGGGGTATCGTCGTTGTGCACAACGCACCAGACCTGCGACTGACGCGGAAGGATGAGCCGGTGGAGGTTGGCGGCGATGATCGGGATCGCGACGGTTTCGTGCGCGTCGGAAAACGAACCCATGGCGCAGATGGACTGGAACGACGATTCGAGGCGGTGTCCGCCTGAGGAGCAATTTTCCACGACGAGGCCCGGGATCTCGCGGCGCATGCGCATAATAAACCGCTGGGAGGCGAGCAGGTGCTGGCGCAGGTTTTCGCCGGGGGACGACGCGGGGCCGTCCACGCCCTCGGGCAACGTCTCGTTGTAGTCGATTTTTAGATACGAGAAGCCGTCGTCGCGCAGGCGTCCGAGCACGCGCTCCGCGAGGAACGCTTCGGAGTCGGCGTCGCGCAGATCCCAGAAATGGCGGTTGCCGACGCGCGCGGGTTGTCCGTTGGCGTGGAGGTGGCGGGCGGTTTCGCCGTAGGCGGCGGTGCCGCGCGTGGCGGCCTCCCACTCGAACCACAGGCCGGGCACGAGGCCGAGGCGGCGGATCTCGGCGGTAGTCGCGGCGAGTCCGCCGGGGAATTTCACGGGGTCCACGAGCCAGTCGCCGTTGGTCTGGATGTCGGAGCCGGCGGGTTTGGCGGCCCAGCCGTCGTCGATGACGAGGATGTCGGCGAGGCGGTGTTCGGCGATGACGCGCGCGGTGGCGCACACGTAGTCGTGGGTCGGGTCGCCCCACGACGAGCACCACTCGTTGAAGATGACCGGCAACTCGTGTTCGGATTCGGGCTGGGCCTCGGCGGCGGGAAGCTGCGCGGCGGTGAGCGCGTCGCAGAGGTCGTCGAGATCGCCGGCGACGCAGGCGAGCGTGGCGGGTGGCGTGGTGAACGATTCGCCCGGGGCGAGCGTGTGCCACCACGCGCCGAAGTCGCGGCTGGGTAGACCACCGGAAAGCGTGACGCGGTCTTTGACGCGGCCGACCTCCAGGTGCCACGAACCGGGTGCGGGCAGTTGCGCGCCCCAAAACACACTCGCGGCGGTGTCCTCGATGGCGGCCCACGGGAACCATTCGCGCACGGGCAACGAACCGCGTTGACCGAACCGTTCGGTGCGGCGGCTGTAGCCGATCCAGGAGCGTTCGAGATTTAGCTCTTCGAGGAAACGCGCTTCGTGGCGACCTTCGGCGCTCCACGTGGCGCGGAAGCGGTGGAGGCGGAGTTGCTCGGGCGCTTCGCCGGCGTGAAACGGGGTGAGATTGCCGAGCGAAAAACTCGGCAGGTAATCGAGCGTGATGGGTGCGTCGGAGGCGTTGTCGGCGACGATGCGGACCTCAAAAAAGGGCTGGCCGAGGCGCCACGTTACGCGGTGCGTGAGGCGCAGGCCGGCGGGGGTTGAGAGGACGGTGTCGATGCGCAGGCCGTCCGGCGACGGGGAGGCGTCGTGGGAAATTAAGGTGAGTCCTTCGGCATCGTGGGGGCCGCGCAAGGTGCGCATGACCTGATGGCCGGGCGGCAACGGCGTGGCGGCGGTCTTGAGCGGGATGAGCCATTCGGGCTCGTGGGAGAGCACGGGTTTCCAGCGCGCGGGGAG
>DFYA01000199.1:0-13057 GCA_002382525.1 Opitutaceae bacterium UBA4094 | reverse complement strand
GGGGCCAAGCACAGGCAGGAATGCCTGTGCCACGTCGGACTACTCGAGCGAGGCGGGGATGAGCACGTGGGCGGTTAGGCCTTCGGCGGGCAGGTTGACTTCGCGGGAGACGGAGCGGCCGTCGGCGGTGGTCACGGTGACGCGATGCTTTCCGTGAAAGGCACGGATGGTGGCCTCGCCGGCTTCGGCGGTGGTGGCGGATTCACGGGTCCACCATTGGCCGTAAACGAGGTCGCGCCAGGCGGTCAGGTTGGGCTTTTCGGACCAGTCTTTGCGGAACATCGAACCGGCGTCGCCCATCCAGTGGGCGCCGCCCCAGAAGCCCCACATGATGAACGCTTCGGTGGCGGGGTGGGCGAACCAGGCGGTGACGAAGTCGCGAGTGAAGTCGGCCTGGAGGCGCTCGTTGGGCACGTTGGTGTCGAACTCCGAAATCATGATCGGCAGGCCGGTGGCGGCGTGGACCTCGTCGATGATTTTCCAGACGTTTTCGGGAGCGGTGAAACGCTCGGACCAGAAGTGGCCTTGGAAGCCGATGACGTCGAGCGGGGCGCCGCGCTCGCGCAGATCGCGGGCGAAGGCGAGGAAGTCGGCGCGGCGTTTGGCGCTACCGCCGTTGCCCACGAGGTCGAATTCGTTCATGACGAGGCGCGAGCGGGGGAGGTATTGGCGGGCGGCCTTGAACCATTCGGCGACGCGGTCGTGGCCGAGGAGTTCGATGAGGTTGCGATGGCTCATCGGTTCGTTGAGCACGTCCCAGTAGGCGGCGAGGTCGGAGGTGGCGGTGCCCATGTCGCGGATGTGGGCGAGGACGGCGCGTTGGATGGCATCGGGATCGTTTTCCATTTCGCGCAGCCAGGGCGGGGTGAAGCGCCAGCTACCCCAGACGAGCGTGTGGCCTTTGACGGTGTAGTCGTGCGATTGGAGCCAGCGCAGCGCGTCGAGCGTCCATTGCTGGGAGTAGACACCGGGGGAGCGGTTGACGTGGTTCCATTGGGGCCACTTGAGGTCGTTTTCGGTAACGACGGTGTTGAAGTTGCGCAGGATCTCCTCGCGGTAACGGGCGTTGTCGGAGCGCCAGCTTTCGGGGGTGATGCCGGACTCGGGGGTGAAGACGCGGGGGGCGTCCACGATGCGGGAGGAGACGACGGCGGTGCCGAAACGGTAGGCGTGACGTAGTTGTTCAACGGATACAGTTACGCCAGGGAGCGGGGCGCCGAGGCGGTCGGTGACGACGACGCGCAGGTCGGACTTGCGGTGGCGGTCGATCTTGGCGGCGGCCTCGGCGCGCCAGGCGGCGTCGGGGGCTTGTCCGAGGTAGGTGGAGCCGGAGTAGGAAAGCGCCTGTGGGTCGGTGTCGGGGCCGTGGGAGGTGAAGGCGACCGAGGAGAGGCGCAACGTGCGATCGAAATACGAAAGCGTCGGGACGAGCAGGAGGCCGCCGGCGGGATGGTCGCGGCGGGCGCGGAAGGCAAAGCTCACGGTCTCGCGTTCGGAGCCGACGATGACGATCTGGCGGTGTTCGGCGTCGGGGTTGTTGTTGTTCTTGGAGGTGGCGGGCAGGGCGGTGAGGATGATGCCGGCCTGGCCCTCGGCGCCTTGGTCGGCGTCGGTGCGGATGGCCTCGACCAGGAGGCTCACGGACACGACGTCACCGGCGGCGACGGCGAATGGAGCGGGAAAGACGGGGTTGCCGTCGGTCTTGGGGCGGACAACGGCAGAGTCGGTGCCGGCTTTGGCCTCGGGCGGCGGAGCGGAGAGGGCGCCGTCGGGCGCGCGCCATTGCACGGCGGCGGGCAGGGCGAGGGCGAACGAACCGGAGAGCAGGAGCGCGGATACGGTGCGCCAAAGCGACGCGAAGGGGCGGGCGGGTAGCATAGCTTAAGAAAGCCAATGCGAGGGCGTAGTCGAAAGACGCGGGGCGGCGTTATCGTATCACTGAGGCAATTTCGTCGGCTGCCGGGCGGGGCGGCGCTGCGGCGGGAGTCGTTAAAGACCGGTGATGCGTTGTTCGCCGGAATCCTCCGGGGGCGGAATCTCGTGATCGTAGATCATCACATACTCGACGGGGGCGTCGATTTCAGTGGAGTTGGCCATCGAGGCGCGACCGTCGCGGAAAACGAAGATGACCCGATATTCGGGGTGGACCTTGAGCCGGTTGTTGAGAATCACGCGAAAGCCGTCGCCTTCGGCGATTGCGGCGGAGATGGACGAGAAACGAGACTGGGGGCGGAAGCCGCGCACCCAACTGGCGCGCACGTCGAGCATGTGGACGGAGTCCTCGGCTTTGAGGGCGACGGGCAGCTTGGAGAGGTTGTGGAAGACGAAGGAGCCGGACGGGAAAGAACTCTTGGAGTCGTTGAGCCAGAAGCCGCCTACGCTGTTTAAGTTTTCCAGGTTTTGGGCGAGAACGAGAATCGCGCGCGAGTAATTTTCGGGCAGGGCAAGCGTGGCGACGGGGACGGGGACGAGACGGCCCTCGACGAGAACCTCTCGGTAGAGCACCAACTCTTTGCCTTCCTTGACGGTCTGACTGGCCGAGAGGGTTTGTTCGACACCCTGCAGGGGCACGCGTTTGCCCGACTCGATCAAGAAGATGCCGTCGAGTTGTCCGTTCCAGCTGAGCACGCGGAACTCGAGCGCACGCAGCGGGAAGGCCAGCAGCAGCGCGAAACCGACGAAGGTAAAAAGACGGCGGAGGGGGGCGGCGGAGTGCATGTTAGAGGTCATTGGCGCTGAGCCATCGGAAGCCGGTGACGGTGAAGCGGCGTCCGTGGGTGATATTGATACCGGTGGCGTCATCGGCGGGGTCGGGGTTTTCGGCGGTGTCGACGTAGTCTGGCAGGCGCTGAACGATGGCTTCGCAATAGGCGCGGCCCTGCGATTCGCCGGTGACAGGGTTGAGGGATTCGCCGTAGGTGCGGATGATAAACGTGTCGGAGCGCGCACTGATGACGGGGCCGATGGCGTTGAGGAGGTCGGCCTGGCTGACCATGCCGGGGGCGAAGGCGACCGTGGTGCTAAACGGAGCGATGTTGGTGGTCGACGTGTTGCCGCGAATGAGGTCGTTGCGGAAGAACGTAGTCTCGCCGGTGGTGGGCGTAGAGTTGTTGGAGATGTCGTTGAAGGGTGCGGTCGTGGCCGAGTTGACCGCGCCGTTCCCTGTTGTGGTGGCATCGAGAGCGGCCTGCAGCGGGCCTTTTACGGCCTGAAGGTAGCTGGGTGAACTCGACGGGAGGAGGCGGCGGTTAACGAACTCGCCGACCGAGCGGAAAGGGCCGCGGGCGCGGACCTCGGCAACGATGTTGCGGGCGAGCTGATCGAGCTGCGTATCAGTGAGGCTGCGATAACCGGCCCACACATCGGTGGTGCCTCCTTGCGGCACGGTGAAGCGGGAGATGGGGTTGACGAGTTCCGGGCCGGTGGAGCGCGTCTCGGGGTTGTAGGCGAGGCCGTTGGCCGAGGCGAGCAGGGTGCGCCACGCTTCGACGGAGGTGGAGTTGATGTTGAAGGCGCCTTCGATCAACACCTGTGTGGCGACGAAATTGAAGCCTTCCGGCTGCAGCACGTCGGAGACGCTTGTCACCGTCTCGGGACGGAAGAAGCGCATGCGGGAGTTCGGCAGATGGTAGGTGGGATCGGCGAGATCCGAGGCGGTGAAATTGTTGGGTATGGTGGAGAAAAAGTAACGGTCCCAGAGGGCGGTGTTGAGGCCGTAGGAGAAATCGTAAACGCGCGTCTTCAGGTTGGTGAGCGTCGCGCCGGAAGCGGTGAGGCCGCGTTGAATGCTGTCACCATCCATGCGGTAACTCGCGTGAGAATTGCCCACGGCGTGGCCGGGATAGTTGCTGAGGCGGGCGAGGTTGGCGTGTTGGAGCTGGGCGAGAGACGCCAAGGGGGCGTCGTCGGGAAGGACCTCGGCGAGCACGACATTGCGGGCGGGGATCTCCTGGTTGATGCGACGCCCGGCGGAGGCGCGGTCGCCGTCGAAGGTAAGGAAGGCGGGGTTCACCGAGCCGCCGGTGCTCCCGATGAACAGACTGTAAGTGGGATTGTCCGGCTCTGCTTGGGTGCGCATCGCGAGTTGGGCGCGGTAGTTGGCGGTCGCGATCCAGCGGCCGTTGAGGTAATTGGTGGAGCCCATCTTTGCCATCATGCCCATGCCGAAGCGGGGCTGAGTGGGACCGAGCGGCCCGGTGTCGACGTCTTGGGCTGCGGGGGCGGCCAAGCCGCCGTGGCCGAGTCGTTGGATGGTTTGATAGGCGCTCGAGCGGAGGTCGAGTCCCTGAAAGGCGGGCCAACCCGAAGGTTGGTCGGCGGGTTCGAATGCGGGGCGTAACGCGGCATCGAGTTCGCCGCCGCCCACGATGTTGCCATCGGGCGCCCAACGCACGCGGGTGGTGCCGGGGGGCACGGGCGTGGTGCCCTCGATTACCAGCGTGGTCTGAAGATTATTGCCACGCAGCAGTTCGTTCGTGCCGGTGTAGGCGGCGCCGTCGAGGGTTTCCGGGACGCTGAACACCCAGCTCTCGCCAGCAGGGATGGGTTCGACGACGCGGATGCGAAACACGAAAGGCCGGTTGTCGTCGCTGGAGGAACCGGGATTGGGGAAGTTGCCGCGAGCGAGCCAGAGTTCGCCCAACCCCGGAGTCCACGTCGTGCCGTCCGGGCTGCTCTCAAAGTTAAAGCGCACCATACTGTTGCGGTGGAAAACGCCGAACTCGTAGAGGCCCGGAGCGATAGGAACGGAGTAGGGGTTCCACAAAACGGCGGTGGGAAAGAGGTGGAGCTTGAGCGGCTGGCCGACGCGGGCCTCAACGGCAAAACCGACGCGGGCCATGGAGAGCATTGGGTTGATGCCTTGGACGGTGTCGGTCGCGATACGCGGTTGAATCGGGACACCGGCGTAACGGGTGTTGGTGAAGTCGCGGATGAGGCCCCACGTCGGCAAGGCAAACGAATCGTTGGGAGCGGGGCTGGCGACGCCCATGTTTTGCGGCGTGAAGATGAGATCGGTGTCGGCCGGAGCACCGGACGTGGGGGACGCGTTGCGAGCCCAGGCGGTGAGGTCTTTTTTGAGTCCGCCGGCGGCGACATCCGAGAGCACGCCACGCGAGTGGGCGCTCAGGTCGTGGAAACGCAGGCGGGCGACGGTGCCGAGTGCCGGGTTGGCGCTGAGCATGGAGAGTTGATTGAGCTGAAGCAGGTCATCAATCACCTCGGCGTTGGCCGGGTAGAGGGGCCCGAGGGCGGTGCCGGAGGCGTCTCGGAGTTTTTCGATGCCGACGCGCTGAGCGGTCGTCCAACTGTTGATGCGCTCGGTGGCGGGCGGGGAGCCTGCCCAGGGATCGCGGAGGTTGACGCGGGCTTTCACGCCCTCGTCACCGACCCACCAGGCGTATTTGCCGACGGATACATTGGTGCCGATGCCGGGGACGTCGGCGGTGAGGGTTTGCGTGGGCACCACGACGCGGTTGCCGGGCGTGGTGGTAAAGTCGGTGCTGTTGGCGCCGACGAGTTCGATGTTGTCGGCGTCGGGCGCGGGCACGGCGCCGGTGTTGACGGGCGCGACCGTGGGGTTGGCACGCGAGACCAACCATGTCGGCGCGGACGTGGGGTTGGTCGCGTCCCAAACGCCCGTCCAGCGGATCTTGCTCGGATGGGTCCCGGCGACGAGATCGGCGGTGGCGGTGACGCGTTGGTCGGGACCGGCGGTGCGCTGCAACTCACCGAGGGCGACGTTGAGGGCCATGAGCGCGTTTTGCCGGGCTTGGGAAAGCGACTGGCTGTTGTTGGCGACCTGCGTCTCGACGCGGGTCAGGCTCGCCAAGCTCACGAGCAGCAAAACCAAGAACGCGAGCAGCGTGATGGTGATGAGCAAGGCAAAGCCGCGGCGGGAGGACGAAACGCGGCGTGGCAGTCGGTCTAACATGGACGGGAGGGGGTGGGGTGGAAATCACGCGCAAAACCGGGGCGCGTGCGGCCAAAACAGGCCGGGGAATGGAGGAGTTGAATCGCTACGGACGAGGCTATTTCTAACCATCTTTAAAGAAAGCGGGATGCTCGTGGTATTGTAACGGAGGCGACTGCGGGACGCGTGTAGGTGGGTTTCATAAACGGTGTGGGCGCCCGACGTGCGCGGGAAAGATACGCATGAGGTGCGAGGCCAGATGCATGGGGAGCGTGAGGACCGGTGCTGTCGTGTCGCCGGGCGGGAAAGAGTTTTCGTTATTTGTCCCATGCTCGAAAAATCGAAGCTTGGTCCGCGTCACGACGGGGTCTTTGGCGGGTCTTCATTGGTCATTCACCACCGAAATCAGCTCGCCATCTTACCCCGCTACTCCGCCTCCAACTGAATGGTTACATTTAAGCGAACGGGTAGAGGCTCAGGCAGTCGGTGAAGTTGTCGGCGAAGGTCGGTGCTTGGTTGAGTTCGACGACGGTGGTCCGGTCAAGGAGGTCGGCGAGGTCGGGGGCGTTCTCGCGATGGAGGAGGAGAGAAGCGCCTCCCAGGGAGCTGTTTCCCGCGAGACGGATGGAGTCTCGGGGAACGGAGGGGAAAAGGCCGATGGCGAGGGCGTGGTCGGGATCGAGGTGGAAGCCGAAACCGCCGGCCACATGGAGCGCACGGAGGTCGGCGGGGCGCAGGCCGGCGAGGTCGAGGAGGGTGAGGGCGCCGGCGGCGATGGCGGCCTTGGCCTGCATGAGTTCGGCGATGTCGGGCTCGGTGACGAACAGTGTATCGGAGAGTTGGATACGAAGAGCGTGGTCGGGGCCGCGGATGACGGCGGCGTGGCGCGGGTCGAGGCGACCGAAGGAGTTGAGCCAACCTTCGCGGCGGCCGAGGGCGAGGAGGTCCACGTAGGCCGCGCCGGAGAGTCCGGCGGCGGGGCCGGTGGAGCCGGGGACGAGGCGCGGCTGCCAGCGGTTGTTTTCGCGGCGAAGGGTCGAAACGACGCCGGGACCGGCGGCTGCGCCGCAAGAGAGACGTCCGCCCTCGAAAGCGGGGCCGGCGGCGGTGGCGGTGGCGAGGTAGCCGCCGGCGTGTTTGAGGAGGATTTCGCCGTTGGTGCCGAAGTCGATGAGGAGGGCGGGGCCGTCGTCCGCGAGCAGGCCGGTGGCGAGGGCTCCGGCGGTGATGTCGGATCCGACGAAGGGGCCGAGGCCGGGGATGAGTTCGACGGGGCAGGCGAGGGCGAGGCGGTGTTCGGCGGGCGGGACGGTGCGACCGCCGAGGAACACGGGACGGAAGGGGAACGTGGCCAGGCCGGCAAGCGAGGCTCCGGCGAGGGTGTGGAGCATGGCGGGGTTGCCGGCGGCGGTGGCTTGGGTGATGGCGGCGACGGGCAGGGCGGCGCGCGCGAGGAGCTGGTCGATCAGCGGAGCGAGGGTGTCGTGGACAAGGGCATGGCGGAGGCGGTCGAGGCCGTCGGGTCGGGTGACGGCGAAGGTGATGCGGGTGACGACGTCGTCGCCGTGGCGGCGTTGGGCGTTGGGCCGGGAGGCGTCGGCGAGGAGCCGGCCGGTGGGGAAATCCCAGAGCGCGCCGGCGACGGTGGTGGTGCCGATATCGAGGGCGAGGCCGACGCCCGGTCGCGGCGCGGGTGTCGGGCCGGCGTGGCGGAGTTCAAAAGTGGTGACGCCGTGGAGCGAGGCGTCGCGGATCGATGTCGCAGCAATTTGGATACAATCGAGATCGGCAGGCAGGGTGGCGCAGTCGGTCTGGCAGGCGCGTTGCGGGGGCGGGTCGGGCGCGGCGGGGGTGGAAAGTTGGACGAGGCAACCCCGACAGAGGCCGCGTCCGCCGCAGCGGGTGTTGAGGGGCTGTCCGTGGTGTTCGAGCCAGTCGGAGAGGAGGAGGCCGGACTGGCGTGGAACGAGTGGAGAGGGGATGCGGCGGTCGTTCATGTCGCGAAGAGGCGCCCGTCGGCGGACGCGGAGATGAGGCGGCCGGGCGGGACGACGAGGAAGCGGGTGTCGTCCCACGGGCCGGTGAGGAGCGCGGTGAGCACGCTGGGATCGCCGGGCAGCCGGCGGCACGTCCAACCGAGGTGGCGGGCGCAGGCTTGGCAGTAGGACTCGGCGGCCGCGTCTTGGGTGATGTCGACGTAGGCGGCGCAGTTTTGGTGGGCGAAAGCTTCGCGGTCGGCGTCGATGAGATCGGCGACCAATTCGGGATCGTCGGGGTAACGCGGCGTGTAGAGGGAGCGCAGCCAGGCTTCGCGATCAGGTCCGGGAACGCGGCGTCCGCGAATCCAACCGGGGCTGTAGAAATAGGCTCCGGGTTGTTCGCGGAGCACGGCCTCGTGGGCGGCGGGGCCGCCGAGAAGGACGGAGATGCAATCGTGTCCGCGTGGCAGGACGAGGGGCACCCGACCGGCGCGCACACCGACGAGGCCGTTGCCGCAACGACCGTAGGCGAGCAGGATGGTCTCGACGGCGGGATCGGCTTCGAGGGCGGCGATGTTCTTTTGCAGGTGTTCGCGGAGGCGGTCGGGGTGGTCGTGCAGGCCCATTTCGAGCCAGGCGACGGGGCCGAGGGTCGCGCCGGCGCGGTCGCGGAGCGCGGCGATTTCGTCGAGGAAGACGTCGCAGGCGAGGAGGGCGCGGGTGGCGGACATGGGGAGGGGCGGAGAGCCCCAGGGACGGAGCACAGGCAGGAATGCCTGTGACACGTGGAGGCGGCTCAGCGGGTGAGGCCGTATTCGGCGGCGCAGAATTTGGCGGGGTCGGTGCGGGCGATCTGTTCGGCGATGAAGGCGTTTTCGTCTTCGGGGAGGGCGTCGAGGTCTTCGCGCATGGTGTCGAGCCAGTGGATCTCGTTGGGTGCGATGCGAACCTTGCCGGCGGCGTGAGCGGTGGAGAGCAGGTCGCAGGCGACGCGGGCGACGGCGATGCCGGCGTGGTAGTGCGAATCGGCGCCGACGATGGCTTGGGCGAGCTTGATGGAGGAGTCGGGCGAGATGATGAAGGCCTGGGGATCGAGGGCGACGTCGGAGTTGACCATCCAACACTGGAGCTTGCGGGCGGCGGCTTTGCTTTCGGCGCGGGCCGTGTTCATGAGCCGGCAATCGTAGATGAGCTGCTCCATGTAACAGGTGGGGGCCATGCCGCCGAGGAGCTTGATGTTTTGCACGGACTCGTTGGACCACGTGTCGCAGCATGCGGCGGCGAGGTTGCCCATGGGGCTGAAGTGGGCGCAGGCGGAGGTCTTGCCTTCCATGGCCATGGGGAAGCCGGTGATGGCTTTGAGAATGGGGTTTTCGTAACCGCAGTCCTTGCCGGGGCCGACGGCGCCGCACTCGTAGGCGACGAGGGAGCGGACGGCGGTGATGGCACGCACGACGGCGGCGAAGACGCGCGGGATCATCTTCTGCTCGGCGAGGACCATGGCGGTGTTGCCGAAGCCGCAGGCGGTGTCGCCGGCGCACTTCACTCCGTGGCGGTCGGCGATCTGTTGGAGGTGGGTCCAGAGGAAGCGCATGTCGCGTTCGCCGAGGATGCAGAGGGAGAAGAGGCTGGCGGCGATGTCGCCGTTGAGGAGGGCATCGTCGTGGAGTTCTTTTCCGCCGACGGATTCGATGCTGAGGAGT
Organism: Opitutaceae bacterium UBA4094; assembly: GCA_002382525.1. GTDB lineage: Bacteria > Verrucomicrobiota > Verrucomicrobiia > Opitutales > Opitutaceae > Rariglobus. The sequence continues at coordinate 3,464 of DFYA01000199.1, read as the reverse complement.
TCGGCGCCGGCGGCGGCGGATTTATCGAAGAGTTCGAGCATGGCCTCCCAGTAGCGGCCGCGGCGCATGAGGGGCGGGCGCTCGAATTCGCGGTTGTCGTTGGGCGTCATGCGCAGGACGGAGGCGAGGCCGGTGCGGTCGGCCTCGCGCTTCATGCCGTCGAGGAGAACGTGAAGGACTTCGAGTCCCCAGGCGGGGTTTTCCGTCATGGGCGGAAGGGTCTCGAACTCGATGACGACGCCGGGGGCGTAGAGTTCGGAGGCGCGGGTGAGGGCGCCGTCGATGATCTGGCGGTAGTTTTGGACGACCTTCGGCATTGCGGCCGCGTCGATCGTCATGGGCGGCAGCGTGAAGTTGAGTTCTGGATACACGAGGCCTCCGCCCAAAACCATGCCGCTGCGGGTGGTGAGCGGGAAGGGGGCGGAGCCGAAGAGGAGGTCTTCGGCGGTGGGAATGGCGAGGGAGGTGTAGTGCATGGGAGGCGGGCGGCCAATGCCGGTGGACGGGGAGCACAGGCAGGAATGCCTGTGACACGTGGAGGCGGGTCAGCGGGTTTCGCCGACGAGGCGGAGGGCGAGGTCCACGGCGCTGGCGGCGTCGGGGCTGTAGCCATCGGCGCCGATCTGGTCGCAGTATTCTTGGGAGATGGGCGCGCCGCCGACCATGACCTTGATGCCCTTCACGGTGGACGCGCGGATGGCGTCCACGGTGGTTTTCATCGCAGGCATGGTGGTGGTGAGCAGGGCGGAGAGGGCGATGACGTGAGCGCCGTGTTCGAGGGCGGCGGCCGGGAATTTTTCGGGGTCCACGTTGGTGCCGAGATCGATGACGCCGAAGTTGGCGCCCTTGAGCATCATGCCGACGAGGTTTTTGCCGATGTCGTGAAGGTCGCCCTGCACGGTGCCGAGGATGACGGTGTGCTTGGGCTTGATGCCGGCTTGGGCGAGCAGGGGTTCGAGGATGATCATGGCCTCCTTCATGGCGCGGGCGGCGATGAGCATCTCGGGCACGAAGACCTCGTTGTTTTTAAACTTTTCACCAATGGCGCTCATGCCCGGGACGAGGCCCTGTTCGACGATGTCGAGGGGTTTCATGCCGGAATCGACGAGCGATTGGGTGAGGCGTTTGGCTTCGGCGCGTTTGCCGGTTTCGACGGCGATATTGAGGGATTTGAGGAGGTCGTTCATGGCGGGGACGGTTAAGGAAAGGGTCTTAGCCGTAACGATGCAGTTGAGAGGGTCGTATCGAGGCGATCTGACGGCACCTTTCAGTGGCTCCCTCTCGTCGAAATACCCTCCGGGTATTCCTCGGTCGTTCGCCTCTGAAATGCGCTCGCCATCTCACCCCGCTACTCCGCCTTCAACTGCATCGTTAGGGCTTAGGTGACGGAGGTGGCGACGCAGACGCGGGGGCCGGGACGCGGGCCGCAGGTGCAGCGGAGGAGGGCGTCCACCTTGCTCCAAATCTGGGTCTCGCAGCCGGGCACGTGCAGGGTGTCGCACTCGGTGCCGAGGATGAAGGGGTGTCCGGTGGCGCGCATGGCGGCGAGGAGGTCGCGGCCGCGTTGCTCGACCTGATCGGGCGCGATGAGGGTTTCGGAGTAGAACTGTTTGGAGGGCAGGTTGCCGAAGAGAACGATGTCGTCCGGCACGAGCTTGGCGTCGTGGACGAGGTCGCGGGAGCTGCCGAGGGACAGCAGGGCGGGACGGAGCCGCGTGAAGGTTTCGAGCATGGGGTCGATGAGTTCGCCGCAGCAGTGGAAGAGCAGATCGACGTCGTGTTCGGCGAGGAGCGCGGCGATGCGCTGGTTGGAGTCGAAGACGTAGCGGTTGAAAAGGGCGCCGCCGTCGGCCTCGAATTGACGCGGGGAGAAAAAGACCTTGTTCGCGGCGGGCTCGGCGATGAAGACGGCCTGTGCGCCGGCGGCGATCTGGTGGCGGAGGGATTCGAGGATGACGGTGACGGCGAGTTCGAGGCAGGTTTCGACGAGGGCGACCTCTTCGTTGTCGGCGGCGGTTTCGCCGGCGCCGGCCATAAAGATGGGGGTGATGGGATCGGCGATGAGTTTGGTCATGAGCGACACGGGGCCGATACACATGCCGACGGGGACGAGGTCGGTGTTTTGCGCGATGTGGCGGAGGGCGTCGTTGTTGGCGCGCATGCGCGGGGTGAGCGCGCCTGAGCGGAGGCGGTCGCGGACGACGGTGATTTGCGCGGCATCGGGAGCGGCGTCGAAATGGAACTTGGCGACGTCGGCGACGGGCACGCCCAGGGTTTCGAGGAGGACGGCCTTCTCGAGTTGGAGGTCCATGATGGGGAAGGCGAGCGGAGTGCGGAAACGGCGGGCGGCGTCCTCGATGACGCGGCCGAGACGGGGACCGTCGAGGAGGACGGCGTGGGCGTCGGGGTGCTGTTTGAGGACGAGTTCAGCGCCGATGGGCAGGGCGACGTCCTGCGAGGCGAGTTCGAGGTAAGTGGAGCGGCTCATGGGGCGGTGGGCGGGGGAGGCGATGAAGGAGAGGCGGGACACAGGCAGGAATGCCTGTGACACTAGCGGGCGTTGAATTCGCGGAGGGCGTCGAAGAGGGCGACGAGGTTGGCGACGGGGGTGAGGGCTTGGACGTTGTGAATGGCGTCGAAGACGAAGCCGCCGCCGGGGGAGAAGATTTCGCAGCGTTCGAGGACCTCGCGGCGGACCTCCTCGGGGGTGCCGAAGGGGAGGGTTTTTTGGGTGTTCACGCCCGCGCCCCAGAACGTGATGCGGTCGCCGTGGCGCTCTTTGAGGAGGCGCGGGTCCATGCCCTTGGCGGAGCATTGGACGGGGTTGATGATGTCGAAACCGGAGGCGATGAAGCTGGGCATGAAGCTCTCCACGGCGCCGCAGGAGTGCTTGAAGGTTTTCCAGGTCGTGTGCGCGTGTATCCAGTCGTTGATACGTTTGTAGCGGGGATGCCAGAGGGCGTCGTAGGTGGCGCGGGAGCAGAAGGTGGATTCCTGGGTGCCGAAGTCGGTGCCGCAGACGACGACCACGTCGATGACGTCGCCGGCGATGGCGTGGAGGCGGCGGAGGTTTTCGATGGCGATCTCGACCTGGCGGTCAAAGAGGTCGGCGACGAACTCGGGGTTGGCGGCGACGGTCATATACCAGGTGGCGATGTCGCGCACGCCCTTCGGGTGTTTGAGGAAGGGGGCGGGCACGAGGGCGATGTCGCCGAGGGCGGTGCCGTTGAGGTGGGTGACGACGGCGCGGTCGGAACCGCGGAGGAGCGCGGTTTGCTCCTTCCAGTAGAGCTCGTCGGTCGCGCTCATGAGAGAGAACTCCTCCAGGTTGTCCTCCACCCGGAGGTTGTCCTCGTCGATCTCGGGCTGGCGGATGATGGAGTCGAAAAAGTAGCCGCTCTTGGGGAGGTGTCCGCTGGGCGGGGCCGAGGTGTCGCCTTGCGGGAAGATGTAGGTGCCGTCGG
>DFYA01000303.1 GCA_002382525.1 Opitutaceae bacterium UBA4094 | reverse complement strand
TGACCACGCCGCCCACGACGGCGTCACGCGATACATGCAAACGGCCGGTGGACGACGGGATTTTGCGCGAGGACTCTCCCGCCTGGTAATCAAGCGACACCCGGATGCGCCCTCCGGCGGTGAGCGTCATTGCGTAATGCCACTCGTAAGGCGCCCCGTCCGCAGGCGCCATGCGCACCACGCTCGTCGCCGTCTTCGATGCCTTGTCCACTTGCAGCTCGATGCTCTTAGGCCGGCCATCGAACGGCACAAACAGGTCATGCACGATGCCCTCCGGTTCCGTGAGGCGGATCACGCCTTGTCGCGTGAAGCGCGCACGATACCCGTCCACCACGATCACGCCGTCGTCCTGAAACTCCGCCGCACCGCAGGCGTGCTCCACCGGCATCAGGAACAGGAAACCGAGGATCAGACAGCCAACGAATTTAGCGAAAACACCCGCCGAAAGCAGGGGCGCGCGCAGGGCGCTCAAAAGAGTAAAAGACATCATTTTTTGCATTACGTTGAGTGAGCTAACCAATCGAGAAAGGGAAACGGATCACCGCACACCCGCCACCTGAGGCGGGCGGAGATAGTCCTGCCAGGAAACCAGCACCATGCTGGGCGCGAGCCGGCCATCGGCCAACGTGGCGACGTCCTCGCCGCGGGCCACGAGCACCGAGGTCGAGAACGCCACTAGATACGTGGCACGACGAGCCGGCCGCAGCGATAGCGGGCCTTGATGAAAATGCCGCCAGGTCGGGTCTTCGTTCATGCGCACCGCGAACTGCGCATGCACCCGGTTCTTGTGGTCCAACGCAGGGGCAAACAGGCGATCTTCCGCCGGCTTAAGCATCTCTGCGCCGTCGCCGAGTCGCACCGCCACCGGGAACGGACTCAGGTTAATTACCCGCACGGCTCCGCTCGGAAAGGACCGCGCATCGTCGTCGAAAGAGAGGATACGAAACGGATCTACACCGGTCTCACTTGGCACCGGAACGAAGGCCAGCACCCGACTGGTGACCTCGGGGCCCACGCTCACCGTGCCGACTCGGCGCCACTGCGGTTTGCCCGCGCCGGTGGACGGCGACGTGCCGTCGGCCAGGTAGAACTCGAGCACGCCTTTCTCAGGTTCGATGCGCAATGGCGCACCGGGCTCGTAGGGCTTGAGCTCAAGAGGCAGGTAGTCACGCCCCTGCCGGACGAACACGCCTTCAATAGGATGCTCATAACTGAACGCGCGTAGCGACACCGACTGACGCTCCTCTTGCGCGCCCAGCCCGGCACCGCAGGCCAGGCAAACCAGAAGAATCAGATGGTGGAGCGTTCGCATGATTGAACTGCTTAAATGTCGCCTGGCCCCAGCCAGCGGAATGAAACCACCACAAACCGACGCCCGAGCACTTTGCTCGGCGAATCCGACGCCATCGCGGCCAGAGAAGTATCCGCATCTTCACTACCGACAAAGTCCGGCAACCGCTGCACGACGGCTTCGCACCAAGCCCGACCCTCCACCCGGCCGGTCACCGGGTTCGATGTGTCGCCGTAGGTGCGGATACGGAACGTGTCGGACCGGGCCGAGATCCATGGGCCGAGCGGCTGCAACAGATCGGCTTGAGTCAACGCACCGGGTCCGCCGTCGATCAGGTTGATCGGCCGGTGAGCAGGCTCCACTTCGCTCAATCCGCTGGAATAGGGAGGCTCGGCAAAACGTGAACCGGCGGGGGGTGCGGCATTGAGGGCGGAGGCTTGGATCGCGGCCTCCAACGCACCGCGGATTCCGATGCCGTTGGGATCGCTGGTGGAGCCCGCGGCGACGAGCCGGCGATTAACAAAGTCGGAGAGGGAAAGGAATGGCCCGCGCCACTTCACCTGCTCGACGATCTTTTCGGCCAAGGTGACTATCTCCGCCTGGCTCAACTTACGAAATCCTCGCCATGCCTCGGGCGTGACCGTGGCGGCCCGCGTGGTGCCGACGGACGCGCCCGGTTGAAACGGTGTCCGCGGATACGGCGCGTCGGTGGCGGCTTGCTCTCCGTTGTAGCTCGCGTTGAGCAGACCGCCCAGAAAAGCGGTCCACGCGGGCACGGAGGTCGAGTTGACGTTAAAGGCGCCTTCGGAAAGCAGGTTGACCGAAGCGCTGGTCGCCGTGGCACGATAGGCGTTCGCGTCATTCGCAGGGACCGCCGTGCGGAACGGAGCATAACGAGCGTTCAGGAGATGCTCGGACCCGAAATCAAAGTTCCCTGCTTGGGGAAAGCTGGAGAAGTAGAACCGGTCCCATAGCGCTGTATTCAAAAGATAGGACGCATCGTGATAGCGTCCGGCGGTGTTGCCGCCTTGGGTGGTGTAGACCTCCTCGCGACGCACGGTGCGAGGGCCTCGTGAGTTGCCGATGGTGTAAGCGGGCGTGAAGGAAAGCTCGTTCGCCTCCAGATCGGCGAAGCGGCTAATCGGGAGGAGCTGACCGAACGTGAACGCATTGGCTCCAGCGTAGGTTTCCATGAGAAAGCCGCCCGCATTAAAATGCTGCAGCTGCCCAAGCGACACGAGCGGTGCCGAGGCCCGGGGCACCGCATATAAGACGTGATCTTGCACCGTCGTGATCCCGTTCGCAGGACGCGGTTGATAAGCCAGGCCCCACGACACCCTCCGGTTATCCGGCATGACCTCCTGCCAATCCGAGAACGCCGTCGGCGTGCTCCGATTTGCTCCGCCGTAGGTATACACCGGAATACGCATCGCCTGTGATTCGAGGGTGCCCGCCATCTCCGCTTGGAGAGGCGCACGCTGGTTCACCTCGGTGATGTAGTTAACACTCGTCTGAAACTTCGTGTTGCTGCGGTGCTCCCAGGCGTCGGTGACCACATAGAAAATCCCGCCGCCCCAGCGGACTTCGGGATCGGCCGCGGGGTCGGGCAAGCCAGCGCCCTTCGGCGTGAGGAATCGTTCGTTCGCGCTCCCCGTGACTTGGGGGGAAAACTGAAGGACCGTGTGATGGTTGGACGGGGTGGCGTCCCACAGCGCGACGCCGAAGTTGGGTCGCACGTTCCACAGCGCCACCGTTTCACACTC
>DFYA01000104.1 GCA_002382525.1 Opitutaceae bacterium UBA4094 | reverse complement strand
TCCACCACCGACGGGAGGTCGTAGGGATGGAGGGCGGCGATGCGCTGGTGGAGTTGTCCGGCAAACCACGCGAGCAAATCGAGGTCGGCTTGGACGGTCTTGAGCAGGTTCGGGCGCTGGATCTTGACGGCGACCTCGCGACCGTCGGGCAGCGTCGCGAAATAGACTTGGGCGAGCGATGCGCTGGCGACGGGGGTTTCGTCGAACGTTGCAAAGATGTCCGTGGGCGGGAGTTCGAGTTCCTCGGCGAGGACGAGGGCCATGTCCGCGAACGGCAGGGGCCGGACGGCGTTCTGAAGTTTGCGCAGTTCAAAGATAAGCGCGTGCGGCAAGGCGTCGGGCCGCATGCTCATCAACTGGCCGGCTTTAACGAAGGTCGGTCCGAGTTCTTCGAGCGCGAGACGGATGCGCTCCCAAATTGTGCGGCGTTCGGCGGGCTGCGGGATGATGCGTTTCCACAGGCCCTCCTGCGGGTCGAGCTGCGTGAGCAGGTTGGCGAAACCGTGTTTCGCGAGGACGGCGAAGATGTCCTTCGCGCGCGAAGCGTTGCTGAGGAACGTCAGCGGTTTCACGGTTCGCCGGCGCGGGTCGGGGGCGTGGCGAGCTTGGCTTCGAGGTCGCGGATGCGTTGTTCGAGAACGGCGACGCGTTCGTCGGTTTTGTCTCCGCCCCGGGAGACGACGTCGGAGAGTTTCGCGGCGAGCTTGTGGCTGACGTCCTCGAATTCCTTGCGGCCCTGCTCGGCGATTTTATCGGCGATGATGCGGGCGTCGTCAGCCTTCACTTTACCCTGGCGGACGAAGTCATTGAGCGTGTCCTCGACTTTTTCCTTGGTGACAACGGCGGCGCCGACGCCGGCGAGGAGAGTTTTTTTGATGAGGTCGATCATGGTGAACGGAGCATAATCAGCTGATGCAACCGGGCAACCGCAAAGGCGGACGCGGACACGGACGGGGGGAGGAAGTCGGATCGAGAGAACGAGAGCGAGTAAGAGAACGAGAACGAGGCGGAGGGTTACTCCACCGGCACGGGGACCGCGAGGGGGCCGGGTTTGGCGGCGTGCGGGACGGCGGCGCGCAGGCGCCACGCCAAGAGCAACGTGAGCGTGAAGGCGATCACGGCCAGCCAGCCGACGCGCGGGTAACCTTGAAGCCGACCCGAGGCGTCGTGGAAAACCAGCGCGCCGGCGGTGAGGTTGGCGATGCCGCTGGCGGCTTGCTGGATCGCGGAGTTCACGCTCATGAAGCCGCCGCGGTAACGTTGATCCACGGCGTTGGTGATCATGGCCATCGTGGGCGTGAAGCGGCCGGCCATGGTTACAAAGAAGATCGTGGTGACGGCGAGCGTGAGGGCGATCGGCGTCGGACCGAGATGCGTGAGTGCGATGGCCGTCGCGATGGCAAACACCGTCACGCCCGCCAGCACGTTGAGTTTATCGTGCCGATCGGTGAGGCGGCCGAAGAGGGGCGTGGTGAAGAACGTCGCCGCGCCGCCGCAGAGGTAGATCAGCGGGAGCTGCGACTCGGCGAGCCCGGTGTTGGCGACGAGCGACGGCGACATGAACGGGATGATCAACCCGCCTGCGAAGACGAGCGATGCGGTGACGAGGAACCCTCGCACGTGCACGCGGTGGGTGAGGATCTCCCACATCTGCCGTCCGGGGTGATTACGAATGGGGGGCGGCGGCAACGCGGGCAGATAGCGCGATGCGACCAGCCAGATGGGCACGCTGAGGCCGGCAAGGAGCAGGAACGGCGCGTGCCACTCAAAGAGATCGGCGAGCAACAAACCGGTGGGAACGCCAAGCACGGAGGCGAGCGGGAAGGCGGTCATCACGACGGCCATGCCGCGTCCGCGGCGCTCGGGCGGGATTACGTCGCCAACGATGGCGAGCACGAGCGAACCGGCGACTCCGCCGAAGGCGCCGGCGGCGAGGCGCGCGATGAGCAGGAGATGGAAGGTCGGCGCAAACGCGCAGGCGAGGGTGGCGAGTCCAAACCCGGCGAAGAGCCAGAGCAGCGCGCGTTTGCGGTCGAGACGATCGATGAAAAATCCTCCCACAAAACCGGTCACGGCGGCGGCGAGTCCGTAGGAGGCGACCAGGTAGCTAAACTGCGTGGGTGAAATGTTGAACACCCGCATGAGGCCGGCGCCGAGCGGCATCATGATCATGAAGTCCATGATGTGGGTGAACTGCACGGCGGCTAACGTGAACAGGATTCCGCGTTCCGACGTGGCCGCGCGAGGGGCGGACGGCGGCGTGGACGAGCGGCGGAACAACATGGCGGCTTATGAAAGGGAAGGGTTTGCCGCCGAGGGCAAGCGGCCGCTGCGGTTGGGAGCAGGAGGACCGCCGTTCCGTCCTCGCTCCTTCTTTCGTCAGCCAGNNGAACGAGAACGAGAACGAGAACGGGCGGGAGAAAGAGAAGAGGAAAGCGGGGTTAGGTGGGCGGGTTGGCCGGGGGCTTGGGCGGCGGCGGGAGCGAATCCGTTTCGAGCATGTCGTCCACGGGGAGCGGTTCGATGACGGGCGGCGCAGGGCGTTTCCGTCGCGGCGGGGCGGGCTCTTCGAAGACGCGTTTGATTTCGGTCTCCACGCCCGATGTGGCCTTCTTGAATTCGCGTATTGATTTACCCAATCCGCGGGCGAGTTCGGGCAGGCGCTGGCCGCCGAAGAGCATGAGAACGACGAAAAAAATCATGACCATCTCCCCGCCACCGAGACCGTCGAAAAAAGCAACTGTGAGGGGGAAGGATTCCATGAGCAGAAAAGAAGAAGGAGGGCGGTGGGACGAACGAGTCGAGGAGGACATTAGCACGCGCCGGAAACGCGGGCCAATCGTCGCGGGTTTATTTGACCGCGACTTCGACGACGAAGCTTTGGGCTTGGCCGGGCTGAACCCAGTGCAGGCCGATCTTGGTTTCCGGGGCGTTGGGCGGGCCCATCCACGGTTCGACGCAGTAAAACGGTGACTCGGGGGACATGGTCCAGGTGACGAACGTCGCCTCGGCAGGCGGCACGGCGGCGGTGCCATGGCGCACGGTGATCTGGCCCGGGCCGGCGGGGGCGCCAAAGGTGACGGCGTTGGACTTGAGTCCCAAGTGAAACGCATCAACCAGCGCCGGGTTGTCGAGGCGCTCCTCGGGTTTGAGCGTGGGGCCGGGGACGAGTTTGCCGGTCGGGTCTTGGCGGTGGGTGCGCGTGGCGGGGATGCGGATCGCGTAGTCGGCGCGCGAGAGACCTTGGGTCCAGGGCACGGTGAAATAGAAGTGGTGGCCGGCGCTCCACGGGATCGGCTGCGTGTCGAGGTTGCGGAGCGTGAGTTCGCAGGCGAGGCCGAGCTCGGAGAACCGATAGGCGACGCAGAACTCGTAGTTAAAAGGATAAGCTTCGCGGGAGGCCTCGGACGGGACGAGCACGGCGGTGAAGCCGCGGGCGTCGAGACGGTTGACCTTAAACACGCCGTCGCGCGCGAAGCCGTGCATGGGCATGGGGCGACGTTGGCCGGCGGGGTCGCGCCAGTGGCCGATCTCACCGGCGTCGAACGTGCGGGCGCTAAACGGGAACAAGATGGGGTTGCCGCCGCGGACCTTGGGGAAGGCGGAGAAGTCGGCGTCTTCGGGCCAGTGGATGATGTCGCGCTCGGAGCCGTCGCCGAGGCCGAGGTGCCAATGCATCAAACGCGCGCCGTGTTCGGGGAGGGCGAGGAACGTCGATTTGCCGACCTGCCAGCGAGTGAGCGTCTGTCCGAGATAGGGCACCTTTTCCATGGAGGGGTTGTTTTTGCGCGTGGGGAGCGGGCAGGCAAAGGGAATTTCTGGAAACGAGAGCGAGGGTTTATAACGCGCTGATGCGCCGCGACGCTTGCGCATTGAAATGCGCGGGTCTTATGGTGCGCGCCTTATGACGCGTGTTTATCTTGCTTGGCTCGCGGCCATCGTGCTCCCGGCGCTGCTCGGCGCGCAGGAGCCGGTTTCGGTTGCGGATGTCCTTTACGCCGCACCGGCGCTGGAGGCGCCTGCGGTGGTGGATGAGGCGGCACCAAAGGACGCGGCTCCCGTGGCGGTGAATGCCATGGCGGTCGAAGCGCGCGCGGCTGACCGGGCGAAGTCGGTGTTGGTGATCCCGGTGCGCGACGGCATCGACAAACCGATTCTCTACGTGCTGCGACGCGGCATGAAGGAGGCGATCGACAAGAAGATCGACGTGGTCGTCCTCGATATGAAGACGCCGGGCGGGCGACTCGACGTGACTTTCGACATCATGGAGGCGTTGGAAAAGTTTCCCGGCAAACGCATCACGTTCGTCAACGACCAGGCGATCTCGGCCGGCGCGTTTATCTCGGCGGTGACGGACGACATCTGGTTTTCCCCGCGCGGAAAAATTGGCGCGGCGGCTCCGGTGACGGGCTCGGGGCAGGACGTGGACGTGACGATGAAGCAGAAGATCGTGAGCTTCTTGAAGGCGGAGATTCGCTCGGTTTCTGAGGGCAAGGGCTATCGCGGGCAGGTGATCTCGGCGATGATCGACGCGGACTATGAACTGAAGATCGAAGACGAGGTGCTGAAACCGAAAGGCGAGTTGCTCACGTTGACCGCGAGCGAGGCGGCGAAGACCTATGGCGAACCACCGGTGCCGTTGCTCGCGGCCGGCATCGCGGCCGACGTGGAGGACCTGCTCGCGCAGGCGTATGGGGCGGGCAACTACACGGTGCAGACGCTGGAGGTGACGTGGTCGGAGGAACTCGCAGGATATCTGACTTCGCTCGCGCCGATCCTCATGGGGCTCGGCATGCTGGCGATCTTCATCGAGTTCAAGACGCCGGGCTTCGGGATCTTTGGTTTTATCGGCGGCGTGTTCCTAGCGATCGTATTCTTTGGGCACTACGTCGCGGGGCTCTCGGGGCACGAGCCGGCGCTGCTGTTCGCGTTGGGTGCGCTGCTGGTGCTGGCGGAGGTTTTGTTTTTCCCGGGGATCATCGTCGCGGCGCTGAGCGGCGTGTTGATGATGCTCGGCGCGCTGGTGTGGTCGATGGCCGACCTGTGGCCGAACGAACCGGTGGAGTTCAACAGCGACGTGTTTACGCAGCCGTTGATCAACATGGGGCTCGGTGTGCTGGTGGCGATCGTGCTGGCGGTGGCGCTCGGGCGGTTTCTGCCGCGCGGCTGGTTTTGGGATAAGATGATCCTGCAGGCGGCGATCTCGGGCGATGCGCAGACGGCGGAGGCGGGGACGGCGGCGGGCGCGCTCTTCATCGCGGACGAATTGGTCGGCAAGCGGGGGGTGGTGGCGTCGACGTTGATGCCTTCGGGACAGATCGAAATCGATGGGCGCCGCTACGAGGCGCGTGTCGATGTGGGCATGATCGAAGCCGGCGCGACCGTGGTCGTGGTGCGGCGCGGCGCGTTTAACCTTATTGTGGAAAGGGCCGGCGTATGAGCGTGCTCGTGATGTTGTTTATCGTCGGGGCGATGTTGCTGGCGGCCGAGGTCTTCGTGCCCGGCGGCATCCTCGGTATCTTGGCCGGGGTGACGTTGCTCGCGGGCGTGGTGCTGGCGTTTGTGGAGCACGGGCAGCAAGGAGGCTGGATCGCCGTGGCTGCAGCGGTGGTGCTGGTGGGTTTTACGCTTTGGCTGGAATTTAAGGTGCTGCCGAAGACGCGGGTCGGGCGAAAACTTTTCCTGGATGCGGAGATCGGGGGCGCGAGCCAGCCGGAGCTGGCGGAGTCGGCAGACGTGATCGGTCACGATGGCGTGGCCGACACGACGCTCGCGCCGAGCGGCTATGTCACGGTGAACGGGAAACGCTACGAGGCGTATTCGCGTTCGGGTTTGATTGCCAAGGGCGAGCCGTTGCGCGTGGTGGGGCTGGATAACTTTCGTCTGATCGTCCAAAAAAACTAAATCCTTATGAACAACTGGTTCCTTATCATCGTTATCGGTCTGCCGCTGTTGATCCTCGGCGGTATCATTTTGTCCTTCTTCAGCGTGTGGCTGCGAGCCTGGCTGGCCGGCGCCTATGTGGGCATCGTTACGTTGGTCGCGATGCGCCTGCGTCAGGTTCCCTACGGCCTCGTGGTCGATGCACGCATCACCGCCAAGAAGGCGGGCATCGACATCACTATCGACGACATCGAGGCGCACTTCCTCGCGGGCGGCAACGTGGTGCCGACCATCCAGGCGCTGATCGCCGCGCAGAAGGCGCGCATCGAGCTGAGCTGGAACCGCGCCTGCGCGATCGATCTCGCGACCAAGGGCTCGGGCAAGTCGGTCGTCGAGGCCGTGCGCACGAGCGTCGATCCCAAGGTGATCGATTGCCCTAATCCGGAAGCTGGCCGCAACACCATCGACGGTGTCGCCAAGGACGGCATTCAGGTAAAAGTCCGTGCTCGCGTGACGGTGCGAACCAACCTCGACCGCTTCGTCGGCGGCGCGAAGGAAGACACGATCATCGCTCGCGTGGGTGAAGGTATCGTTTCTACGATCGGTTCGGCCGAGACCTACAAGGTCGTGCTCGAATCTCCCGACAGCATTTCCAAGGTCGTGCTCGCGCGCGGTCTCGATGTGGGCACGGCGTTCGAGATTCTCTCGATCGACATCGCCGACGTGGATGTGGGCGAGAACGTCGGCGCGAAACTGCAGGAAGCGCAGGCGATGGCCAACAAGTCGATCGCGCAGGCGCAGGCGGAAATTCGTCGCGCCGCCGCCGTGGCCGTGGAGCAGGAAATGAAGGCCAAGGTGCAGGAGATGCAGGCCGAGGTCGTGCGCGCGCAAGCCGAGGTGCCGAAAGCGATCGCCGAGGCGTTCCGCTCGGGTCGTCTGGGCGTGATGGATTATTACAAGATGGAAAACGTGCAGTCCGACACCGCCATGCGGAAGTCGATCGCACAGCCCGACGACAAGAAGTAACCGGTCATGGACTGGATCTTCGACAACCTCCAAATCGTCTTGGCGATCGCCGGTGCGATCGCCTACTGGCTGAACGCGCGCTCAAAGGACAAGGCGGGCGAAGAGGCCGACTACGACGGGGACGGCCAACCCGACAACGTGCCGGGCGGTG
>DFYA01000005.1 GCA_002382525.1 Opitutaceae bacterium UBA4094 | reverse complement strand
GTTTCGTAAGCGTCGACACGGAGGTGGCGCTCCTGTCCTTCGTCGAGGTAGTCGGGTGGGGGGAGGTCGTCGGTGAGCTGTCGCTCGGCGTCGATGAGCCGATCAGCCAACGCGTGCGCGGCGGCCGCGTCGAGCGAAGCGGGGTCGAACGCGGTGATGAGGGTTCGGAAACGAGTTTCGAGCAGCCACCATTCGATCGGGGCGTTGGCGTCGTTAAGTTCGGCGCACTCGTGTCGGAAGCGCTCGGCGGCCTCGGCGAGTAGGCAGGAGAGCATGAGGGATTCGGTCCAGCTTGCCGGGGTCATGAGATGGGTTCGGACGGCGTTTCGTGGGCTGCCTCGTCGAGGCGTTCGCCGGCGTGGAGGGGAACGTCGGTGCGACGGTGGAGGTGAGCGGACACGGTGTTCATTCGGGGAAAAGGTTTTAGCACAAACGCCGTCACCGGACGGGGAGGTCGGTGCGCGGCCGTGCGATGAGGTGAATTCAGACAGTAACACGCGGGCACGATCTCGCGGTATCGGGCGGGCGCACTGCGTCGGTGTCGGGAGATGCATTGTGGTTGCAGGTGGTCTTTCCGGTGAGCCCATGGGGAGCGGCGGACTGCGCGGGCGGGTCAGCCGAGGGAAGCACGCGAAAAGCCCCACGACGAGTCGTGGGGCCGTGGCGGTTGAAAACCGCCGCTCCGTGAAGGACCCGCTCGGCGGGCAGTGCCGCCGGGCGCGTGCCTAGTTGTTGGTGGGCTCGGGGCTGAACTTGCCGGCGGTGTCCCAGGTGGCGCGGCCGCCGAAGACGGAGAACGACATGCCTTTGACGCTGCGGCCTTCCAAGCCGACGGCCTTGGCGGGCACTTCCAACTTCACCCACTCGCCCACGGCGGGCAGGTCGCCGACGCGATAGCGGCTGGCGGTGCCGTTGGTGCCATACGAGATGAGGTTCTCGCCCCAATAGGCACGGTGGTCCCAGTTGCCGTCGTTCCAGTGGAGCATGAGCTGGCGGGGCTTGTTGTTGGGATCGAGGTAAACCCACACGAAGAGCAGGTCGCCGGCTTCGATCACCAAGGGCGAGGCGGCGTCGGTGAAGGCATGCTCGGTCAGGCCGGTGCTGATGGCGGACTGGTGCGAGCGGAGCCCGGAATGAGGCGCGGGGTTGGAGCCCGTCCAGTTCCAAGACTCGTTGCCGAGGGTCCAAGCGCCGGCCGGGATGGCGTCGTCCACCCAGACGAACGTGGGGCTGTTGGCCTTGAACGTGTTCACGGCGACTACGCGGCGTCCGTCGGGCCAGACGATCTCGGCTTCGACCCATTGGTCACCGATATTGCGCGGGGTGAACGTATAGGTGGCGCCGAAGTCGGGCTCCTGGTCGCGGCCTTCCCAGAGGATGCGGGCACCGGCGAGGTTGAGCCCGGCGGTGTCGAGCGTGAGTGTCACGGGCTCGTCGAGCGGAACCACCGTGGAGGGGATGACGACGCGGGCGGCGGCGGATTTCCACGGGGTGGACTTGGCAGCGGTGCGGTTGGCGAGCGTGGCGACGGCCATGAGGCTGCGGGCCTGGTTCACGCTGACGAACTCACCGGTGACGTTCCAGACGTCGGCCCAGCGGTCGTAGAAGGCGTAAACGTTGCTGGAGCCGGCGTCGGACGGGAAGCTGAGCTTGCTGAGCTCGTTGCCCGAGGCGCCGTAGGTGGGCAGGAAGCTGTAGTTCGAGGTGATGTTGCCGATGGGGATGCCGGCGGGCGGGAGCACGCGGCGGTCGTTCTTGGCGTATTGGCTGACGACCTCGCGCTGGCGCTTGAGTCCGATGCCGGTGAGGTAGGCCACGTTGACGGGGTTGGAGCCGGCCTCGTAGTTCATGTTGCCGACGAGGGCGTCGAGGTAGTCCTGCCGCGGGTCGAGCTGGTAGGCGACGGCCATGTCGGAGGCCTGGTCGAGGGAGAAATACCAGCCGGCGCTCATGACGTGTTTGGTGGCGGTGGGGAAGGCGCTGCCGTAGGCGTTGTTCTGGGACCAGGTGAGGGCGTCGTTGCCGGCGAGCTTGATCTGGTTTTCGCAGGCGGCGAGGTAGGTGGCGTCGAGCTTGTTGGCGGCGAGGCGTCCCGAGCGGGCGGCGAAGGCGTAGGTGCGGATGGCGTTGCCCCAGCCTTCGGACATGCGCCACCAGCTCCAGCGCATGGTCGCGGGGTCGGCGGGGTTGGGGAACCACTCCATGAGGGCGGTGTGGTATTTGGCTTCGCCGGTGGCGGCGTAGAGCGAGGCGGCGGCCCAGGCGATCTCGTCGTTGTGGATGTAGTTGTCTCCGTAGAAGGTGATCTTCTGGTAGGAGCCGAGTTTGCCGTGCGTGGCGATGGCGTTGGTGAGGAACTGCCAGCCGAGCTTGGCCTTTTCTAGGTAGGCGGCGGCGACGGTCGGGTAGGCGGCCTTGAAGCGGGGCGACGAGGCGGCTTGCGCGAGGGCCGCGACGGAAGCGGCGGAGGCGGCGGTGTTCTTGGGCCAGACGACCTGGGTGTCGCCGTTGTCGGGGAGCACGTTGCTTTCGTAGGCGCGGGTCTTGGGATAGACGATGAAGTAGAATCCGCCGTCGGCGTCCTGGAGTTTGGCGATGTAGTCGGTCTCGATCTTCGCCATCTGGAGGATGTCGGAGATGCCGTCGCTGCTCTCGGGGAGGCCGAGGTTGTCGAGGTCGCCGGCGCCGGCGATGGAGTCGGCGGTGAACAGCAAGGTGTGGGCGAGCTGGGCGGAGTTGATGGTGTATTTGCTGTAGTCGCCGGCGTCGAAGTGGCCGCCGGAGACGTCGACCTTTCCGGTATTCACGAACGGATACAACTGGGACGCGGGGTCCTTGAGCTGGCGACCGACGCCGGCCGGATTGGTGGTGGCGGTGTCGGCGTTTTTGGAGGCGATGGTGGTCCAGGTAAACTCGTAGCCGGCGAGGGTGGCGGGGATCTCGGCCGGGGCGGTGTGGCCGGCGCTGCGGGTGTGGCGGGTGAAGGGCAGGACGTTGTCGCGGCCGGAACGCTGGTGGTAGAGGCCGAGGGCGTAGGTGCGGGTGAAACCCATGGCGATGCCCTCGTCGATGAGGAACGGGAACGACGCGCCGAGGCCGGGAACGACGAGCTGGTATTCGCCCGGGGTTTTGAAGGCGCTGAAGTCGGCCATGAGGACCTTCTGGTAAGGCGTGGGCGAGTAGCGGTAGCCGACGTCGGGGCGGGCGACGAGCGTGCCGGTGAAGGCGGTGGCGCCGTTGAGGGCGTTGATCAGGCGGAAGCTGGTGCCGGCGGCGACGTTGAGTTCGCCGAGGTTGCCGAGGTAGTGGCCGACCTTGGCCTGCTTCACGAAGGACGGGACGTAGCCCTCTTGGTTGACGTGGATGGCCGGGCTGTGGCGCAGCGGGTGGGACTTGGCGGCGAACACCATCGTGGCGGGCCACAGGGTGGCGTCGGGATTGCGCACGACGACGGTCTTGTTCTCGCCGACGGGAGCGGCGAGTTCGAGGTAGAGCTGGTTGCCGATGCGCAGGTCGCGGTAGTCGTGGGCGCCGTAGCGCACGCGGCGCTTGAAGCCGACGGATTTCACGGAGACGGGCACGCCGTCCACGGTGACGGTGAACTTGGACGCGGCCGGGGCGGTGAAGGCGCCCGTGGAGCTGACGAAGTTCCAGTCGGACACGGTGGCCGGATCGGGGGCCTTGGTGGTGATGCGTTCGAGTTCGAGCACCGTGGGCGAGAGGACGGTGAGGGTGTGGTCGCCGACCTTGGGCAGGGCGATGGCGAGGTTTTCCGCGAGCGGCTCGGTCTCAGGGGCGGGAGTGGGATTCACCGGCTCGGTCGGTTCAGTCGGGGCGACGGGGTTGTTGACGGTGACGGAAACGTTGGCGGCGGTGCGGGTGTTGCCGGCGGCGTCGCGAGCGACCGCGGTGAGCACGTGGGTGCCGTTGGCAACGAGGGTGGTGTTCCACGTCACGGAGTAAGGGGCGGTCGTGTCCTCGGCACCGAGGTTGGCGCCATTGAGTTTGAACTGGACACCGACGACACCGACGTCGTCGGAGGCGTTGGCGGAGACGGCGACGCTGGTGCCGAAGACGGTGGCGCCGGCGGCGGGGGCGCTCAGGGAAACGGTGGGCGCGGTGGTGTCGGCGACGGGCGTCGGCGAAACCGGGTCGGTCGGCGCGGGCGTGGTGGCGTCGGGAGTTGTCGACGAGGAGCCGGAGGCTTTGCCGGTTTGGTCGAGCCAGACGCGTCCATCGTTAAGGGAGAGGCTCAGGCCGGTTACGGTTTTACCTTCGAGGCCGAGGGCGGAGGCGGGGATTTCGAGGCGCACCCAGCGGCCGGCGGCGGGGAGGTCGCCGATGCGGAGGCGTGAGGCGGTGCCGTTGACGCCGTGGTTGATGGTGTTGGCGCCCCAGTAGGCGCGGTGGTCCCACGAGCCGCCGTTCCACGAGAGCATGACTTGGGTGGGCGGGTTGGCGGGATCGAGGTAGATGTAGGCGTAGAGCGTCTCGCCGGTGGCGACGGTTAGGGTCTGCGAGGCCCAGTTGAAGGTGTAGTCGTGGATGCCGGAGCCGACGATGGATTGGTGGGCACGGGTGCCGGAGAACGGCGCGGGAGCGGTGGTGGTGGCCCAGTTCCAGACGCCACCGCCGGAGCCGCTGGCGCCGGCGGGCAGGGCGTCGTCAAACCACGCGGTGTCGGTCACGACAGGCGCGGGCGGCTCGGTCGGGGCGGCGGGGTTGTTGACGGTGATGGAAACGTTGGCGGAGACGCGTTTGTTGCCCGCCTTGTCATAGGCGACGGCGCTCACGGTGTGGGCTCCGTTGGCCACCGTCGTGGAGTCCCAGGCGTAGGTGTAGGGGGCGGTGGTGAGCTTGGTGCCGACGGCGTTGCCATTCACGCGGAAGCGAACGTAATCGACACCGACGTTGTCCGAAGCGTCGGCCTTGAAGGTGACGGATTTGCCGGAGACGGTGGCGCCGGCCTTGGGGGCGGTGACGGCGACCTTGGGCTTGGTGGTGTCGAGCGCGGCCTTGGTGGCGTCGAGGTTGGCGACCTTGACGGACACCTCGGAGGAGACGCGTTTGTTGCCGGCGGCGTCGAAGGCGACGGCACTGATGACATGGGTGCCGTCGGGGACGGACGTGGAATCCCAAGTAAACGTGTAGGGGGCGGTTTTGAGCCTGGTGCCGACGGCGATGCCGTTGACGCGGAAGCGCACGTAGGCGACGCCGACGTTGTCGGACGCGTCGGCCTTCAAGGTAACGGACTTGCCAGATACGGTGGCGCCGGTCTTCGGGGCGGTGACGGAGACCTTGGGCTTGGTGGTATCGGTGGTCGTATCGGTGGGGGTTGCCTTGGCGGTCACGGTGTTGTCCACGGTGACGTTGACGACGGAAGAGACGCGCGTGTTGCCGGAGGTGTCGGTGGCGATGGCGGTGAGTTTGCGGGAGCCGTCGGCGACCGTGGTCGAATCCCACTTCCGAGTGAACGGAGCGGTGGTCACGGGTTTGCCGATGTTGCGGCTGCCCACGCGGAACTGAACGCTGGCGATGGCGACATCGTCGGTGGCGTCGGCCTTGAGGGTGACGCGGCCGGAGACCTTGGCCTTGTTGGCCGGAGCGGTGAGGGAGACGAACGGAGAGGTGGTGTCCACGACGTTGCGGACGCGCACGGTGATGACCTCGGCGGTGGTTTTATTGCCGGCGGCGTCGGTGGCGACGGCGGTGAGGGTGTGGGTGCCGTTGGGGGTGCCGGCGGTGTCCCACCGGTAGTTGTAGGGCGCGGTGAGGATCTTGGGGCCGAGGTTTTGGTCGTTGAGTTTAAACCGCACGGTGGCGACGCCGACGTTGTCGGTGGCGTTGGCCTTGAGGGTGATCTGTCCGGAAACCCGGTCGGTGTCCGCAGGGTTGGTGAGGGCGATCTTGGGGGCCTTGGTGTCGGCAGGGGTGCTGATCGGGCCGCTCTGGGAGGTCGTGGCGGTGCCGGTCTGGTCCCAGGTGGTGCGACCGTTGAAGGTGGAGAAGCTCATGCCGGTGACGGTCTTGCCTTCGAGGCCGACGGCGGCGGCGGGGACTTCGAGGCGCACCCAGCGACCGGTCGCGGGCAGGCCGCCGATGCGGAGGCGGGATGCGGTGCCGTTCACACCGTAGTTGATGTTGTTGGCACCCCAGTAGGCGCGGTGGTCCCAGCTACCGCCGGAATTCCAGGAGAGCATGATCGTGGAAGGCGGGTTGGCGGGATCGAGATAAACGTAGGCAAACAAGACGTTGCCAGTGGCGACCGTCATGGTCTCGGAGGCCCAGGCGAACGCGTGTTCGTGGAGACCAGCGGCGTTGATGGATTGGTGGGCGCGGGTGCCGGAGAACGGCGCGGGGTTGGAGGTGACCCACGTCCACGGTTCGCTGCCTTGGCCGACGGCGCCGGCCGGGAGGGCGTCGTCAAACCAGACGCCGGCGGGGGCGGGCGCGGGGCTGGTCGGATCGCCGGGGGAGGACGGAGGGGGCGTGGAGGTGTTGTTGACGTTGACCGTCACGACGGCGGACGTGCGGCGGTTGCCGGCGGCGTCGCGAGCGATCGCGGTGAGGGAGGCGGAGCCGTTGGCGGATTGCGTGGTGTTCCACGAGACGCTGTAGGGCGCGGACGTGTCCTCGGAACCGATGTTGACGCCGTTGCGCTGGAACTGGACGCCGACGACGCCGACATTGTCGTAGGCGTTGGCCGAGACGGTGACGGTGCCGGAGACGGTGGCGCCTCCGGACGGGGCGGTGAGAGAAACGGTCGGAGCGGAGGTGTCGGGGGTCGGCGTGGAGGTGCCGCCGGCGGACCAGAAGAGGCCTTGGCTGGCGTTGTAGTAGCTGCCGCTCGGGGTGCTTTCGAGCTTCACGGCGCGGACCATGTAGTGGGCGCCGGAGGACGAGTTGTTGTCGGTGTAGGACGTGCCGGAGACGACGCTGTTGGTCAGGCGGGTGTAGGGTCCGGAAAGGGACGACGCGCGGTAGACATGATAGCCGACGACGGAGTCGGTGGAGGACTGCCACGAGAGGGTGGCGGTGCTGCCGTTGCGCGAGCCGGAGAACGAGCGGGCGGGAGCGACCGGGTGCAGGCGCAGAGTCGGGTCACCCATCAGGGCGACATGCACGCGATTCTGGGAGCTGGAAACCTGGTTCTGGTAAAGGCCGGAATTGTTCTGGGTGAGGCGGGTGACGTAGCCGACGGTCTCGCCGAGCCCCATGGGGTGCATGAACCAGTGCGGGCGGCCGGACCAGGCGGCGGTGAGGCCGTAGTCCTTGGTGGCGAGGATGCCGCGCATGAAGTTGTCCTGGCTGTCCCAGTCGCCGAGCCAGCTGCCGAAGACCCAGTTGAAGACGCTCTTGATGTTGTTTTCGACGATCTCGGGCGTGCTGGCGCTGTTGTAGTTGGCGGCGTTGCCGAGGCCGGAGATGGTGGTGTAGCTGCCGGCGCCGGCGCCGTAGGCGGTGAGATAGTCGTTGGCGGCGAGCTCGGGCACCCAGACGCCGCGGCGGTCGTTGTGCGCGACGTTCAGGTTGAGGGTTTTGTCGGCTCCGAAGAAGGCGGCGAACGCTCCGTAGGCGGAGGACGAGAACGTCTCGCCGTTGCGCCAGCCAAAATAGTCGCCGACGACGGCGCGGCGGCGGGGGTTGAGCACGCGATGGCGGAAGTTGTGGTCCTTATCGAGGTATTGGCGGAGCAACGCGCGTTCGCTGGGGAAGGTGGTGGGACCGCCGTAGTAGAGGACACCGGGCATGTTGTGGAAGTCCACGCGACCGACTTGGAGTTCGACCGCGGAGGGGATCGTCGTTTGGTCGAATTTGCCGTCGCCGGGTTTGTTGGAGAGGCGAGTGCGCTCGGCGGGGTTGGTGTTTTGAGTCTGGGAGAAGTTGACGCTGTTGTCGGTCCAGTTGCCGTCCATGTCGCCGTAGTAAACGTCGGCGGGCCACGCGCCGCGGTGATCGGGGTGGCCGTCGGGGACGAGGTCGCCGGAGTAGGGGACGGGGATGCGACCGAAGAGGAACACCGACTTCACGTTGGCGGGGTCGGCGTTATACTCGGCCTTGATGATGTTCTTGATGCTGGGGACGGAGGCGGTGGGGCTCACGTCGTGGCGGAGAACGGTCCAGCCATCGCCCACCAAGTCTTGCTGGAGGCGGGTCAGTTCGGAGGCGAGGGCGGAGGCGTGCGTGTTGTCTACGAGGAGCACGACCTTGCCGCGTTTCTCGACGAGCGGGACCTGGATGCCGGTCTGGATGTAGCCGTAGCCGGTGTAGCCATTGGCGGCTTTGACGATGCGGTATTCGTAGGCGGTGCCGACGTTGACGTTGGTGTCGACGTAGCTGGTGGCGGAGCCCGGGAGCGTGGTGCCGGAACCCCAGGAGGAGGCGCCGGGAGCCTTGCGGAAAACGGTGTAGCTGGAAGGCGTGCCGTTTTGGTCCTGCGGCCAAGTGAGCGTGATGCGGGCAGGGGAAGTTTGAACCACGGAGTGGGCGCGCACGGAAGCGTCCCAGGTGTTTTCGACGGCGTGTGCGGCGATGGGGGCAAAGGTGGCGGCGAGGGCGACCAGCAGGGTGGCAAAGGCTTTTCTCATGGCCCCGCCAGTGTGCCGATTCGGTCGGTTTTAAATTATCCGTGTCGGTCCGATTAACCTGTCGGCGTATGCGAAGCGGTGGCGTCGGTGTTTGTCTGACAGGGCGCGCAGCGTGGGGTGGGGGGAAAAGCGCGAGGCGAGGGGGCGGGTCGTGGTCCGAACGTGGGAAGCGAGCTTGGTCGCGATGGGGACGCGGAATCGCGAGGCGAGCTCGCTTCCCACGTCGGAGAGTTTCCCCTGGGCGGATCGGGCGCGGGCCGGGTTTTTTTATTCCAACTCGACGGCGAATTCACCGCCTTGGAGCATGCGAGTCATGATGAAGCCCCGTTGCATCGGTCGCCTCGCGGTGGGCCTGCTCGCGTTGTTCCTGGTTTTCGGGACTGTCGCACCGTTGTCCCACAGCGACGCCTGGTGGATACGCGTTTTCGACTTCCCGCGTATTCAACTCGCCGTGCTCATCGGGCTCACGCTCCTTGGCTACGCCATGCTGCGTCTGGGCGGGCGATTGCGCGCGGGAGAACACCTGCTTGCGGTGCTGCTCGGATTGGCGCTCGGCTGGCAGCTCTTTTCCATCGCTCCCTACACGCCCTTTTATCCCCGCCAAATGGCTCAAAGCGACGTCGATGCCGACTCCGACCGCGTCTCGCTCCTGATCTACAACGTGCTCGATGAAAACCGCGACGTGGAGTCCCTGCGCACACTCATTCGTGAGACCGATCCCGACATCATTCTGCTCAGTGAACCCACCCGGTGGTGGCTCGATCAGCTAGCGGGATTGGAGGAGGATTATCCCCACACGCTTTTCCAGCCGCAGGAGAACAGTTACGGCAAATTGCTCTACTCCAAACTGGAGCTCAAAGATCCGGAAATCCGATTTTTGATCGAGCCGGCCATCCCGTCGATTCTCACCCGGGTGCGGCTCCGATCGGGAACGCTCGTTACCCTCTACGGTGTGCATCCCCGGCCGCCCGGCCTCAAGCGATCCGACGAAGAAAAGAACGGCGGCGGCGCGGAAGGCGAAAAGGCGGCGCAGGACGACGACGAGCGCGAAGATTCGGATAAACGAGACGCCGAGTTGCTCCTGGTTGCCAAAGAGGTTGAGGCGCTCGGGGATGTTCCGGTGATCGTCGCCGGCGACTTTAACGACGTGGCGTGGTCGCACACGACCCGTCTCTTCCAGCGGATCGGGGGATTACTCGACCCCCGGGTGGGCCGAGGTCTGTTTAACACCTTCGACACCGGCAACCGCCTCCTGCGCTACCCATTGGATCACGTCTTTGCCTCCCGTCATTTCAGCCTCGCCGAATTGCGTCGTCTTCCCGACATCGGCTCCGACCACTTTCCCGTGTTTGTGGTGCTCGACTACAACCCCGCCGCCGCCGAGACAAACGCCGACCCCCGACCGGAGGCCGACGATCAACGGGAAGCCGAGGAAGCGATCGATAAAGGCAAAACCAACGAGACGTAGTGCACGTGAGGCGACGGGGATGGGTGGTGAAAACGGCGCATTCGGGCGCGTTGTCTGCCGGCGCGGTGAAGCGACGAGCGAACGCGATTCGATTGGGGGATCACGCGGTCCCCGACAGGCAGCGTGATTGACGCTCGGCTCAAACTCGTGGCCCAAGCCCGACCGGATCACCGAAGACCGCGCGGTCCTGGCTCCGGCGGTCCTCCAGATCGGGCTGCTCGTCGCCGTGATCCGGACGTTACAAGAGCAGATCGAGCGCGTTGAGGAGCGTATCGCCGAGTGTTTTGCCGCTCACCCCGAGGCCGAGCTGTTTGCGAGCCTGCCCGGCGCCGGGCCCGCCCTAGCGCCCCGATTGCTCACCGCCTTCGGCACCGACCGCAGCCGCTATCCCAACGCCGCGAGCCTTCAGAAATATGCCGGTGTCGCTCCGGTGAAGGTCAAAAGCGGTCGCCAAGTCTGGACCCACTGGCGATGGAACGCGCCCAAGTTCCTGCGTCAGACCTTCGTGGAATGGGCCGGCCAAACCGTGCCCAAATGCGCATGGACGAAAGCCTATTACCGACAACAAAAACAAGCTGGGAAAAAACATCAGGCGATCCTGCGCAGCCTGGCCTTCAAATGGCTTCGCATCCTCTGGCGCTGTTGGCACGACCGCGTTTCCTATAACGAAGCCCGCTTCCTGCACTCCCTCTCTCAACGCCACTCACCTCTCGCTCAACGACTCCACGCCGTTTAAACTTTTTGCTTGCGCGGTTGCCCTCAGGAGTTGGTTCGGCTCCGTGGTTTTCACGTATCCTCCGAATCCGGCGATGATTCCGTTCTTATAAATTCGGGGCCACGGATAAGGTGACTTCCAGAATGGAAACTGCGGCTCACCCTTTCCGAAAAGAAATCCCCACAACGGACAAATCTTAGTCGAAAAATTCCAATCAAATCCATCACCTAAACTATAAGCCAAAACTTCCATTCCATTCAGTGTAGATGAGGGAAAAACAACATCCGCTTTGAACGCGCGTAAAACCCCATAATGCCTATAAAATCGTTTCGGTGTAATTTCGGCCGTCTGGCCATTGATCGTATCAATTTCCGCAAACTCGCCAAGTGCCTTCCAATAATTTTCCGAAACGCCCCAACCCCAGCCGCGCTCAAAACAAACCTCAAGCGGGCGCCCGAGATAATCGAGGCATTCAATAGATAGTCCCGAAGTCGCTTTCATATTCTTGCCGAACGCCTCAGGTCACACACGACCCGCGCAGAATACCAATAGAGAATAATAATATAAAAGCATTCGAAAACTTGAAGCTGCGGGTCGTTGTCTGTAGCCGCTGGTTCGGCTCCGTTGTATTCATTACTTTTCCTCGCGCATTACCAAACGATGAAGCGCCGCGCCCCTGAATATCAAATAGTATGCTGCACCGAGCACGACGATGGCATAAAAAAACTGCGGCAACGACGTCTGAAGGGCGACTCGATCGGAAAAACTGCCCTGCACATCCGCAAACGCTCCTGAAAAGAAAAAATACCCAAAATAGAGAATCGCCGATAGGTGCTGTATGGCCGAGAGCGCCAACACAACTCCGGTGATTCGTAACGCTAACCAACCTGCTTCGCTTTTTGTCATAATTTTATTTTGCCGAACGTTCCGGGTNNTAAACCGCATTGTCTGTAGCCGATGGTTCGGCTCCGTTTTTCGGGCCTTCCTTTCGGGGCTGAATTTCAACCGTCGAATGGAGTCGTGACTAATAAGTTCTATCGAGTGATTATCGTAGCGGATACGCTGAAGATTGCCGACGGGGATGATCTCCCTCAATAGCATCTCTCCTTCCGCTGAATAGATCGCAATGAAGTTGAGTCCCGTTGTAGCGCGTGACCGTGCGCAAATAATTAAAACGGACTCATGGCCTAAGCGCCCCATTCCCAGCACTGGACCATGCATGTAAAAGACCTTTGGAAGGTTATCATCTATAATTCGTCTGTTTTCCGAATAGATCTCCAGTTTATACCTATTATAGAGAGCCTCCATGTCGGTGCCGGGAATAATCGCGCTACGGCTGCTTAGTTTAGGAATAACGCTCGGAAAGTCGCGCACAAGCTCCTCGACCTTTAGATGCTGATACGGGTCGTGATGATCAACGCGCTCTTCGGAAAGTCTAGCCGAGATATACGCTGGCTCAGCTTTGGCTGCATTTACGGTCCATATACTGTCATATCCTGCACCGGCGACGCCGCCACCAATAAATTGGCAGCCGCTGCCTAAGAGCACGGCCGCGAAGCCAATGGAGAAAGTTAGCGCTGTGGATTTTTTCATGGATTTTTGCCGAACGTTTCGGGTCAGACATGCGGGCCCTGTGCTATCGCATTCCGTGGTTTTCATCAAATAGACGCCGAAAGCTCTTCAATATCACTCGGACGCTCTAGGTGCGCCTTGATTCCCTGTTTCGTAATAATGAGGTCGAATGGTTCGAAAAATATCAAGTCGATGGCGACGTTCATTGATATGTTATTTTTTGCCCAACGCCTCGGGTCAGA
>DFYA01000101.1 GCA_002382525.1 Opitutaceae bacterium UBA4094 | reverse complement strand
GGACCGGTGATTATGTCGCGCACACGACCGCGATTTTTGAGGATGATCTCTTCGTCGATGACGCGGTTGCCTTTGACCTCGAAGCGGCGGAGTTCCTGTTGCGCGAGGGTGCCGAGGAAGAGGTGGTTTTTCCACTTCGGGAGGGCGTCGCCGGAGTAAAAGCGGAGGGGGCTCACGGCGATGGAGGGCGTCCAGTGGCGGACGGGCGGTTCAAGGCCTTCTTTCTCGGTGAGGGGCGAGACCGACGTGCCGTCGTAATTCACGCCGTGGGTGACGAGTGGCCAGCCGTAGTTGCGCGCGCGGCGGATGTAGTTGAGTTCGTCGCCGCCGCGGGGGCCGTGTTCGGATTCCCAGAGTTCGCCGGTGGCGGGGTGAACGGCGAGGCCTTGGGGATTGCGATGGCCGTAGCTCCAGATCGAGGGGAGGGCGCCGGGGGTGTTGACGAACGGGTTGTCGGCGGGAATGCGTCCATCAGCGTGGAGGCGGTGGATCTTGCCGTTGGGAAGCGAGAGGTCCTGGGCCTGGCCGACGTGGCCGCGTTCGCCGAAGGAGAAGTAGATGTATTCGCCGGCGAATACAACGCGGCCGCCGAAGTTGACGCCGAGGCTGGTGTAGGAGGCGCGGGGGGCTTCGAGGAGGGTTTCCTGGTCGGTCCAGCGTCCGTCGCGGATGCGTCCGCGGACGAGTTTGGTGTTGCCGGTGTCGCTCTCGCCGGGGTCGCTGAGGGTGAGGTAGAGCCAGCCGTTGTGGGCGTAGTCGGGGTGGACGGCGAGGGCCATGAGGCCGCCTTCGTCGCGGACCCAGACGGGCGGGATGTCGGCGATGGGTTGAACGGTCCAGAGTTCGCCGGGGGCGGCGGGCGCGGCGGAGGAGATGCGGCCGTTGCGCTCGGTGAAGAGGAGGGTGCCGTCGGGCAGGAAGGCGAGGGACCAAGGGACATCGAGATCGGTCACGACCTTTTCAATGCGGTAGGCGTGGTGTTTGCTCGATTGGGGCTCGGCCGGCAGCTCGTAGGTGTGGCGTGCAGAGGGGGCGGTGCGGCGTTGGGAGGCCTCCCGGATGTAAACGACGAGGGCCCGGGTTTCGGCGTCGTTAAGAGTCGCGGCGAAGCCGGGCATGCCGACGCGGCGCACGCCCTGGCGGATTACGCGGGCGAGGCCGGCGTCGTCGCGGGCGTGGCTCCATTTCCCATCCAGGAGGCTGCTCGTTTTGCCGCCTTCGAGATCGGCGCCGTGGCAGTTGGCGCAGAGTTGAGCGT
This sequence comes from Opitutaceae bacterium UBA4094, assembly GCA_002382525.1. Lineage (GTDB taxonomy): Bacteria > Verrucomicrobiota > Verrucomicrobiia > Opitutales > Opitutaceae > Rariglobus. The sequence continues at coordinate 4,009 of DFYA01000101.1, read as the reverse complement.
AGAGGGTGGCGGCGTCACGGGCGGGCGGAGTGGCCGCGGCGCACCAAGGGAAAACAACGGTGGCAACGAGGAGAGCGGGCGTGAAGCGCATGATGGTGGGCGTCCTGAGTGGGCGGTTCATCGGGGCATGGCAACCTCGCCCGTGAGGGACGCAGGGAACCGGAATCGGGCGGAGCGATCTGTGCGACTCACGAGGTTGAGTTGCGGTTTCACGCGTTTGTCTCCGCCCCTCACTTCCGATGGGAGTAGTTGAAAACCTCTATAAATAATTCGCCCGCCTAACAAGTTGCCCTTCCAGAACATGCCAGATCTCTTAACCGTGGCTTGCGTTGAGGCGCCCGATATGCGCTTACAATCACCTGAAATGGACGGTGAAACTACTTTACGCGACAGCCTTCGGCGTTGTTCGCCCGCGACAGTGGAGGCCGCACTCGGCTTTCGTAGCACGGGGGACACACAGCTGCTGCCCGCGATCATCCTAGGGATTTTCGAACGCTTCGTGGAGCCGGACCTGCGTCCACGCTTGGCGGCTGGCGACAGCGACGACCTGCGTGTCATCGAAGACCTAGGGCTGGATTCACTTACGATGATGGAGATCGTGATGCTCGTCGAGGAGGTCACGCAGACGCGCATCGAGAACGAGGAGCTGCGCGGGTTGGTGACCATCGGCGACATCAAGACTTTCGTGGATTGTCGTGCTCGCGGGGTGCCGCCGCCGGCTCCGGCCAAGACACTGATTGGCGACGAGTTGCGCGCGATCATGCCGATCGGCGAACCGTTTCTGTTTTTAAACGATGCGCGCGTCGGCCCGCATCAGGCTACCGCCAATTATCGCATCACGGGCCAGGAGTTCTTCTTGGCCGGGCATTTCAAAGGAAACCCGGTGATGCCCGCGTCGATCATGTTGGAGGCGCTGGGGCAGCTCGGGGTGTTGCACCTGTTGTCCGCCTTGCCGGTGGACGAAGGCAAGGTGGTCAGCCCCTCGACGATCTTTTTTGCCTCCACCGACGGCGTGCGCTGCTCGCGCGTGTGCAAACCGGGCGATGTGTTGACGCTTACGTTGAAGACGAAACGCGTGAAGGCGCCGCTGGCGGTTTACACCGGCAGCATTCGCGTGGGCCAGGATAAGGCCGTTGTCGCCGAGGAGATTACGCTGACCTTTGGTGTGGTGGATGCACCCCCTCCGGCTCCCGAGCCCGTGCCGGTTGCCGAGGCCGCTCCCGAAGCTCCGGCAGCGCCCAAGGTCATCGCCCCGGCCGCAGGGGCCTGAGCTTGGTGAGCAGCGGCGGCGATATCTCCGCCGTCTGAAGGCATCGTGGCGGCGGTCACCGCTCCGATCGCGGCTGCTCCGATGTGACTGAGGACGTTTTTGAGCTTTATCCGCCGCGCTCTTCTTTGAGCATGAGGACAGACATGTCCCATCCTCCCATCCAGCGCGTTTTCATCACCGGACTCGGCTTCATCACCAGCATAGGCAACACTGCGGAGGCGGTTGAACAGAGCTTGCGTGAGCTGCGTCACGGTATGGTGCGGTATCCGGCGTTCGAAGGTGAAAATATTCCGGTGAAAGTGACCGCGCCGGTGCGTGAATTTCAGACCGAAGCCGACGATCCGGAAGATTGGGTGATTCCCGCGCCCTACTCGGTGAAACGGGAACAGTTGCGCAGCCTTGGCCCCAATGCGCTTTACGCGATGTGCGCCCTGCAGCAGGCGATCGCAGACGCGAAGCTCGCGCCCGAGGATGTTTCCAACACCGAGACCGGGCTTTACGCCGCGTCGGCGGGCTCGCCCGGCATCATGTCTCGCATGGTGAACCGCATGTATCAACAGGGCGTGATGCGGTGCCATCCGCTCGGCGTGGTGGCGAGCATCGCCGGCACGGTGCAATTCAACTTGGTGGCGCATTTCAAAATCAAGGGCGCTTCCACCGGGTTCACCTCGGCATGCGCGGCGTCCGCGCATGCGATGGGGTTTGCCTTCGATGAAATTGCGCTCGGGCGGCAAAAGCGGATGTTTGTGGTCGGCGCCGAGGACGGAAACGTGGAGACGATCCTGCCGTTTGCCGGGATGCGGGCGCTCTCCCTCAACCCCGATCCCGGCACGGCATCGCGGCCCTTTGACAAAAAGCACGACGGCTTCGTCGGCACGGGCGGCGGGGCGGTGTTGGTGCTCGAAAGCGAAGAGGAGGTGCGGCGGCGCGGCGCCACGCCCTACGCTGAGGTGCTCGGCTGGGGACAGGCTTCGGACGGCCACAATGTGGCGATCTCGCACCCCGAAGGCGCGGGGTTGGCGGAGGCGATGGCGCGTGCGTTGAAGGCGACCGGCGTGACGCCGGCGGACATCGACTACATCAATGCGCACGCGACCTCGACGGCGATCGGCGACGCCTCCGAATGCAAGGCGTTGCGCGCGGTGTTGGGCGAGCATGCGGCACGCATCGCGGTGAGCAGCACGAAGGCGCTCACGGGGCACGGGCTTTCGTTGGCCGGCGCGATGGAGGCGGGTTTTTGCGCTCTGGCGTTGAAGCGCGGATTTATCCCGGGCTCGGCGCACATCAGCGAACTCGATCCGGCTTGCGCGGGTTTGAACATCGTGCGCACGACCGAGCCGGTGCAGGCGCGCGTGGTGTTGAACAACAGCAGCGGCTTCGGCGGTGCCAACGTTTGCGTGGTCATGAAGGCCGTCGCGTGAGTCGATCCAGGCAAGACGGCGGGCCGGTGATCGCGTATGTTTTCACAACGTTCCCCAAGTCCACGGAGACGTTTTTGCAGCGCGAGGTGACGGGGCTGCGCGCGCTCGGCGTCCACCTGCGGCTCTACTCGATGTGGGGTGGCGGCGGGCAATTTCACGGCATGCCGGTCGTAGCGTTTCCCAAATGGAAACTGGCAAGCCTCGTGTGGCTGCTCCCGTGGGTCGTGGTGTGTCGGCCGCGTGTAGTGGCGGAGCTGATACGCGGCGTGGCGACGCGACGGGCGCCCTCGTGGCTGAACTTTTTCGAGAACCTGCTGGGGCTTGGCTTCGGGTTGGTTTTTGCGGCGCATTTCCGGCGGCTGCGGCCGGCGCATGTGCACGCGGTGTGGGGCGGAGGTCCGGCGACGGCGGCGTGGCTGTTGTGGCGGCTCGACGGGCACCTCTACAGCGGCGCGGGGCACGCGTATGACCTGTATCAGGACGGTGGAGACTGGTGGTTGAAGGAGAAGCTGGAGCCGGCGCTCTTCATTCACACCTCGACGGAAATGGGGCGGCGCACGCTGCTGGAGAAGGGATTGGCGGACGAAAAAATTCACGTCATTCGGCGCGGGCTGAACTCGTTGCCGGCGCTGAAGCCGTTGCGCGCGCCGCGGGAAACGTTGCGGTTGTTGTGCGTGGCGCGTCTCGTGCCGAAAAAAGGCCTCGATCATCAGGTGAGGATCTACGCGGCGCTCAAGGCGGCGGGCGTGGGGTTTGAGGCGCGCATCGCGGGCGACGGGCCTTTGCGTGCGGGGTTGGAGCGGATGATTGCGGAGCTGGGGTTGGCCCGCGAGGTCACCTTGATCGGTCATCGTCCGCAGGCGGAGATCGCGGAGCACTTGGCGTGGGCGGACGTGATGCTGCACACCGGCGTGGTGGCGGCGGATGGGGACCGGGACGGGTTGCCCAATGTGATTCCCGAGGCGATGAGCGCGGGCGTGTTGGTGGTCACGTCACCGGCGGCGGCGACGACCGAGGCAATTCACGAAGGCGTGACGGGATGCGTCGCGGCGCCGGAGGATGCGGGGGCGTGGGTGGCGGCGTTGCGTGAACTGCGCGACGACGACGCGTTGGCGGAGCGGCTGCGGACCGCCGCACGTGCGTGGGTGGAGACGAATTTCGACGCGGCCAAAAACAGCGGGCGGTTGGCGCAGTTGTATGCGCAGTTCACGCGCTGATCACTGTTGCGGGGGGCGGCCGGTGCGACGTTGCACTTGGTCAACGTAGAGCGACGCGGGCTGGAGCGAGGCTCCGCGACCGACGCCTTCGACGTGATCGA
>DFYA01000291.1 GCA_002382525.1 Opitutaceae bacterium UBA4094 | reverse complement strand
GATGCCGTGAGAGACGGTGAACCAGACGGGGCTTTCGGCGCTCATCGCGGTGCCGACGCCTGATTTGCGACTCGAGGTCCAGCGCGGGGGGAGGCCGGGTTTTCCGGGCGGGGTTTCGTGGTTCATGACGGAGGGTTTTAGTTGATCAAGGCGAGTCCGCTCTCCGGATCGAAGTGCTGTTCGAGCGCGCCGGCGGGAGACAGCAGCAGTTCGAGGGTCGGGCGCACATGGCCTTGAACAATGCGGCGGCCTCCTCGTGGCGCACTTGGATAAAGCGGATGCGGTCCTTTGCTTTGCGCAGGGACTCGATGATGCCGTTGATGCCGTCGCCGGGAATACCGAAGATGATTTCGACGCCCCAATGTTGGAGGTTCCGCACGAGGATGTCGGCTGCAGTGGTGGTGGCCATGGGAGGGGGGAGTTTGCTGTTTTTTGGGGTGATGAGCGTGCGCCGGCCTTCACGTCGGAAAGGGCGGGCGCGGCACTACAAACAGACCGACCGCCGCTCGCCCCTACTTTAGACCTGTCGCTGGCGGTTTGCCATGGGGGGCGGATCGAAGCGCTAGCGGGGGGGCGGCTCTACCCCCAATGGTTATTTGTCGGGGAGCCGGCGCCCGATCTTGGGTGGGGGCGGTGCCGGTGTGGCGCGTTCTGGGCTCTAGACTCGCGCGGGGCTTTAAGCCGCGATCAGTCGAGGGCGCGCCCTCTGGCAAACCCGAGCAACGCCCCGGAGGCGAAACCGGTGGCGTGGGCGAGCACGTCGATGTTGACGCCGCCGGCGCCGAGCAGGCCCAGCACCGCGAATCCTGCGGCCAACGGAACCAGCACCGTGCGCCAGCGGTGCGGATGACCGGAGCGGCCGAGCACGCGCGCGGCGCGACCGGTGAGCAAACCGAGCGCGGCAAACACGGCGGTCGAGGCGCCGAGGGAGCGGTAGGCCTGATCGTAGTGGACGGACACGGCGGCGACGTTGCCGATGATCGAAGCGATGGCGATCGACGTCCAACCGGCGCGCAGGCCAAACGTCGTGATGACCGCGCAGAACACGAGGAGTCCGCCGCCTGCGTTCGAGATCAAGTGCCCCAAGTCGCCGTGGAGCCACAACGCCGAGGCGGTGCGCCACCATTCGCCGTGGTTAAACACGCGCTCCGCATCGAGGAGCGCGGCGGGCGTCAATGCGGGCCAGTTTCCTTGCGCCCAGAAAACGCCGAAGATGGTGAGCACCCATAGCGCGGGAGAGAGCGGCAGGCGTTGGCGGCGCGGAGCGGGGTCGGCACGCACGCGCGGAGGCCAGCCGACACTCTCGCGGTCGTAGCAGGCGAGTTGATGGCTCACGGCTTCCGCCGCAGCCGCCTCGATGCGCAAATGATGGCGGCCTTCGGACTCGACGACCCAGCACGCCTCGCCCATGGCGAGCACGACCACGCTACGTTCGAAGGCCGCGCCGTGGGTCGGATAAACACCCGCGTCGACGGTGCCCGCGGGAAACGGGGACACCGTCGGAAGCACGGATGAAGCGGGGTCGGTCATCGATCGGCACCGTAGTCCGATTTGCCGCTTCCGCCACCGGGAATCGTGCGGCGCTTTGCATTCTCGCGTTACGCGGCGGCTCGACGCGCGGTCATTATCATCGGCAGGACGGAGCCGGCGACGATGAGCAGGCCGCCACTGAGATCGGTCCAGCCAAAGACCTCGTTGAAGAACACCACGCCACCGGCAGCGATGCCGAGTGGCACGAGCGTCTGGAGCAAAGCGCCCTCGGCCACCGCGAGGTGGCGGTAGGCGCTGGTCATCGCGAGTTGTCCGGCTCCCGCGCATACGCCGGCCGCGAGCAGTCCCGCACACGCGGCCAGGCCGGGGAGGGTTGGACGCGCTAGCACGAAGGGCGCGCAGAGCAGCAGGCCGTAAACACATTGGGACGCGAAGATCGTGGAGGTGCTTACGCCGTCGTGATGAAGCTGGCGGATAGTGACGACAACCCAAGCGCCGCCGAGCGCCCCGACGAGTGCGACCACATCATAAAAACCGATGTTGATAGATCCGGCGAACGCTCCGGTGAGCAGCCCGAGTCCGGTGAGCGCGCCAACGGCGCCGAACATGAGCGGGCGCCGAAACGGTTCTCCGAGCAACCACACTGCGAGCAACGCGGAGAGGATGACGTAGATGTTGTTCAAGAAGACGGCGCGCCCGGCGCCGAGGTGCACGACCGTCAGGTAGAACGCGTAGGTGGTGATGCCGCCGACGACGCCGCGCAAGATCAGCCGGCGCCGGGTGAACAGCGCGCGGACATCGAGCGATGGCCGGTAAAAGCCGACGCACAACGCGAGGCCGGCCGCGAAACGCAGCGCGGTGATCATCCACACGTCGGCGCCCACTCGGCCGAGTGCGCGGATGAGCAGAACGTTCGCGACGAAACACACGGCGGCGAGCAGCATGAGGCGACGACCGGAGCGGAGGGAGACGAGGGCGGACATGGCGTGGCGGATGTTCGATCCCGGTGCGGCCACAAAAAAAACCGCACCGGGAAGGGTGCGGTTGGATTCGGATAGGGCTGAAGATATCGGTTCAGCACGCCTGATCGGCCAACGCACACCCACGCTCGCGCCATACGCGGCGAGCGAGGAGGACGGCGACTGCTTTGACGTGATGGGACATGCGAGAGGCGAACAGATGCTCCTGACGAGGGCGCGGCGCAAGTGGAATTGGCAAGGGCCGGCGGGTTCCTACCGCGGAGGCCGACTCACTCGGCGAAGGGAAACGTGGTGGGTGGTGGCGCGAGTTCCCACTTGGGGCGGAGACGGAAAATCAACGAATCGGGCTGTGTTTCCATGGGGAACGCGAGCCGCACTGAAATGCGGCGTCCGTTGCCATGGGCTGTGTTGCCGACCGAATGCCACGTGGTGCCTTCATCGGAGCTGTATTGGGGTTGGTAACTCACTCTGGATTGCGTGGGAAATTCGAGGCGGGCAACCGGAACGGGAGTGAGCATCTCGCTGGTTGAGATGGGAGGAGCCGCGATGGTTTCGAGCAAGGGGTAGGCTACCAACTTACGGTTCGTGGTGAGCGCATACACCGTGCCTTTGTGAAGGGTGGCACCTTCAAGCAGCGGGGGCGTGAGCGGGCTCGTTTGAGGCGTGAGCACTTTCGCGACTTCAAGACCGGTGGTAAGATCGAAGATGTAAACCGCCGGAAGAATGGGCCGGTCCCCGCTCCACGAGGCCGGCGTAAACCAAGTGAGGAGATTATTTTCTCCATCGATGGCGAGGCGGTTGAATGGAGAAGAATAATTGGGCACTCCGTCCGGGCGATCGACGAGAATCAAGGTGTGCTGGAGTTCGCCGCTGGCGAGGTCATAGATGAAAACCTCGCACGTGCCGGAGGCTCCGATGGCAAGCCAGTCCCCTTCGGCGGCGAGCCACGCGCCGTAATATTCGTTCGGGGACGGGGCGGGTGAGGTCAACTCGTGGAGGAGCGTGCCGCTAGAGAGATCGAACACGTTTACGCGGTCAGGGCCGACGCGGACGGCCAAGTGATCCCCCGAAACGACGAGCGCTTGGTTTATGGTTTGGCCGGATTGGGTGGTGGTCCGTGCGAAGAGATCTTTGGTGTAGCGGACGGTGCCGGACGGAAGATCGTAAACGGTGAGCCGTGCCGTGAGGGTATAGATGCCGCCATTATAGGTGGAGTGAGTCCAAGTCGCGGCGAGACAATTGCCGGATAGCGCGATGTGCGAGCCGAAGCCTGGGCCGTTGTGCAGCGTGCGGACAAACTGGCCGGTCGTTGCATTGAAGAGCTGAATCGACGTAGCGGTGGCACGGCCGACGGCGAGGTGGGAATCGTTGAAGGCGACCTGCCCCGAACCCGATGATTCGACCACGAGTTCGATTTGGCCGGTTGTGGTATTGAAAATCGTCACATTCGCTTGCGCGGTCGGCGTGGCGGGAAGCCTCATGGCGATTTTTTCGCCGCGGGAAACCACCGATGTGGGCGCGGTGTTCGCGGTCATGAGGGGTTCGCCCTCGGGGGCGGTAATGTGGCGCGAGAACTGAACTCCATCGAGGCGGTAAGATACCCGGTCGGAAATATCGGAGTAGGGCAGGACGTCCCTGCGCGTCGTCCCGTCACCGAAGGGGACCGTGCCGTGCAAGGCGAAGTCGTCCATGCCCGGTGCGCGGCGGAGCAGGTCGTAAGCGAAGCCGAAGGCGGGAGTGTAGCTCAGGCGGGCTTCCCACGTGAGCGTGGGTTCGGGGCGAGGCAGGACGGTGTCGAAGCGGTAGATCTTAACCGGGGAATCGTCCACCGTCGCGAACGAGCGGGTTTTCGAGCCGTCCGGGAAAACGGCGATACTGGGGTAGGCTTGGCCGAACTCATCGGAGATCGGACGCCCGAGTCGCAGGCGGTGTGTCCATTTGTCATGGGTGGATGAATACACCAGCACGCCAAAGGTCCGCACGGTCATGCCTGGATTGACCACCCAGAGGGAGAGCGGCTCCGCTGCCGAAAAGGGGCTGATGATGACGTCATTCGGCTCGTCGCGCGTCGCGGCCACGCCAAAACGGCCGCCGCCCAAGGCGCGCGGGGCGGGGCCAGCGAAGCGGTCGGAACCCGGCGGGGAAAGCTCGAAACGTTTTTCAAACGTCTCGGCATCGTAGGCCCGCCATATCGTGTCGGACGGGGCGCCAATATTGGGGTGATAGGATAATAACCACAACAGACCTTGTGAAACGGTGAGGGAATGAGGATGGGCGGTGGTGTTGACGGCGGCGGGAACGATCCCTCGCCGGAGAAGTTGCCCGGTGGCCAGATCATGAACTTGGATTGCTCCGCGGCCGGATTCACCGGAATCGGCATCTGAGTCGTAGACGTAAAGTTCGCCTTTGCGCGCGATGATTTTCGACGGAGACAAGCGGGAGCCGTCGCGCTTCTTTAGCTGATAGGCGAGTTTACCGTCGGCCACGTTGAAGACCAATCCGCGCCCGGGGGCGTAGTGGCCTTTTGCGTTCTGTTCATACGTGATCACAACGATGCGATCGTTGGCGATGAAGGCCTGCGACACGGAAGCGGTGTTCTTGCCCGAGGGCGGGAGGTCCAAGGTATAGAGCTGGTCTTCAACCAGGCGATACAGGCGATTATCGTGGAAAATCAACGCGTTGTTCTTCGAGCTTTGGAAGTAATCCACGCTCCGTGGAATGTGGGGCAGATTGCCGAAATACGCTCCGCCGACTCCGGGACTCACGGATCGAACGAGCGCGCCGCTTTCCCGGTCATAAATGAAAATGGCACCGGAATTCTCGGGCTCATCGTGACCGGGGGCGGCGACGAGAATCCTGTCCCGCGTGAACCAAACGTTCCGGCCAAAGTCATCTCCGAAAGGAGCGTCGCTCCGCGGGTGGCGAAGGCGAAAGAGACGCCGGCCCGTAGCCAAATCATGAATACTGAGGTGGGCTGGGGCGTCGGGGGCCGCCCGGAGCCGGAGGGCGAGCAACGCGCCGTCTGAAAAGACCTGGTTGTCCGCCTGGACCTCGGCGCCCCAACCCCGGCCTAGCGCGTAGAGTTTTTGATGGCCGATGGCGCGTCGAACGATGAAGCGGGTGTCGATGCGGTCGGAGGAAGCGTCGTAGGGATCCGTCTCCACCACGTAGTCGCCGGTGAAATGGTAATGGCCCTGATAGGTGGTCCATCCGATGACGGGACCGGGGACCTCATATTTTGGGGCAAATTGAACGCGGTAAGCGGTTACGTCGGGAGGAAGATTATTGGCGCTCACTGTGACGGCTGCGAAGGCGGACAGGCCGAGCCCGATGAACAGCTTGCGCATGGAGCGCAGAGGTCGGAACAGCGCGTGTAAGGTAATTAAGACGGCACCGGATACGGGACTAAACATGCGCGGACTCCATGCTGGACGCGCCCCAACTGCAAGGATGTTGGCCTAGTGCGGGAAACGTGGGGAGCGGAGGCGCGGCGTTCAGTCGAGTCCCGACGAACAAACGCCGGGTGTGGAGGACTATCGGCAGCTTGCACATGACCGTGATGTTATCCTGGACGTGGTGGGTGTTGTGGGCGCTGTTCATCGCTCTCACCTTGCTGCCGCTTTCTAACAAAACGGTGTGGTGGGTGCGCGGGGCGGATTTTCCGCGCACGCAGTTCGTCACCTTGGGCCTCGCTTTGTTGGCGACCCTACCGCTGCTCTTCGATACCGAACACGGCCTCACGTGGGCGCTTCTCGCGGCAACCGCGTTGGCGGTCGGTTATCAGGCGTGGTGGATCCTGCCCTATACGCGGCTCTTCCCGCAGGAGGTGAAAAACGCGGACGGCGGCGCAGAGGACGATCGATTCACGCTTTTGTCGGTGAATGTGCTCATGACGAATCGCCGGACCGAGGCGCTGCTGCGGATCGTGCGGGCGGAGCGTCCGGACGTGCTAGTGACGCTCGAAACCAATCGCGAATGGGAGCGCGCGCTGGCGGCCTTGGAGGCGGATTATCCGCACCAGTTGAAGTGTCCGCTGGAGAACCTCTACGGCATGCACCTCTACTCGCGGCTACCGCTGGAGGACTCAAAAATCCAGTTCCTCGTCGAGGAGGATAAGCCCTCCATGCACACGCTCGTGGTGCTGCGGTCGGGTCGGCGGGTGTGCCTGCATTGCCTGCACCCGGCGCCGCCGAGTCCGACCGAAAACGAAACGTCGCGCGAACGAGACGCTGAACTCGTGATGGTGGGGCGCAGCGTCGCGGGGGCGCGTTATCCGGTGGTGGTGAGCGGCGATCTCAACGACGTGGCGTGGTCGGCGACGACGCGGCTTTTTCGGAAAGTCAGCGGGCTGCTCGATCCGCGGGTCGGGCGCGGCATGTATAATACGTTTCACGCCGAGCATTGGTTCTGTCGTTGGCCGGTGGACCATTTTTTTCACAGCGATCACTTCGCGCTCGTTCGGTTAAAGCGCCTGCCGCAGTGCGGCTCGGACCATTTTCCCGTGATGATTGAACTCGCTTGCGAACCGCAAGCCGAGCACGAGCAGGAGGGGCTGGAGGCGGATGCGGACGATCACCACGAGGCGCAGGAAAAGCAGGCGAAGGAAGCGGTATCCGAGCACGCGGTGCACCGTCCGGGCGAAGGGCGATAAACGCGGGCGCGGAACCGATGCGCGAGCGGAACGGTCTGCGTGGACGATGAGCAACCCGGAGTCGATCAAGCGGCCGTTGAAGATATACCTCGGTATCGTTGCGATTACGGTTCTGGTGCTGGGTCTTGTTTTTTTCCGAACGGTGTTCTTGGCGGCGGCGGTTGCGATCATCGGAGGCGTCTTGCTGGAGCCAGTGATCCGTTGGATGCGAGTGCGGTGGCGGTTGCCGCATGGCCTGAGCGTTGGCATCACGGCGGTCTTGGTGTTTGGCGGGCTCGCCGGGATGCTTTACGGCGGCTATCGGCTGATCGCGGGCCAGGTGCAACGGCTCGCGGAACAGGCGCCGGAGATCAAGGAGCGCTTGCTGAACCGCGCGGAGGAGCTGATGCGGCAATTCCCGTGGCTCAAATCCACGGGCGCGGAACTTAACTTGGGCGAACATGCGCAAGGCGTGTTCAACGGCCTGTTGAAGGTGCTCGCGGTGGGCATCGAGGGCGCCGCGTCGGCGCTGTTGGTCATGATGCTCGCGTTGTTTATCGCGGCCAACTTCCGCCCGTATGGACGGGGGTTTCTCACACTTTTCCCCGTGGAGCGGCGGCCGCGCGTTTCGAGTCTGGGCTGGGGATCGATCGGCGTGGTGCGAAAGTGGTTCTTCGGCCAAGTTCTGGTCGTGACGATCACGGCGACGCTGACCGGCCTCGCGCTGTTGATCATCGGCATGGATTATTGGTTGTTGATCGCGGCGATCACGCTTCCGCTGAGTTTTATCCCGTTTGTGGGGGCGATCCTCACCGGCATCATCGCGGTGGTGCTGACGCTGGGCACCGATCCGGACAAGGTGGTGTGGGTGTTGCTGGCGTATTTTTTGATCCAGCAAATCGAGGGCGACTTGATCCTGCCGATCGTGATGAAGGGACGGGTCCGCATGCCCGAGGCCCATCTCTTGTTGTTTCTGCTGATCATGGGCACCTCGATGGGGATCGTGGGCGTGTTCCTCGCCACGCCGCTCTTCGCGGTGCTGCATTATCTGTATTGTCAGGCCTACGTGCCGTGGGTGGAGCGAAGACCGGCGACCGCGAGAGACACGCCGGTAGGGTAAGACCTAATCGCGGAGAGAGCCGCGTCCCGCTATCGTGCTGGCAATGAATATTCTGCTCTTGGTCATTGTGTTGCTGCTCTTGTTTGGCGGCGGCGGTTTCTACATCGGCGGCCCGGCCATCGGCGGCGGTGGTCTCGGACTGATCCTGCTGGTGCTGCTGATCGTGTATTTGATGGGCGGCTTTCGCAGTCGGAACTGAAATTGCTTAATGGCGGTTCAACCGCCGCCAGATTTGGCGGCTTGCCGGGCTTCTAGATGGGCCATGAGCTCGATGGCGCCTTCGCGCAACCGTTGCACCGCGTCCGCAGGAGCAGTGCGAGGCTTGGTGTCGCTCACACAGAGCACACCGACGGGATGGCCGCTTTGGAGTTTGAGCACCACGCCGGCATAGAACCGCACGCCGCCTTCCGTGAGCACGGAGTTGGCGGCGAGGCGGCGGTCCTTGGTGACGTTTTCCACCACGAGCAGAAGATCGTCTTCAGCCAGCACGGTGGCGCAGAGCGATTCGTCGCGGGCGGCCTCGGTGGCCTTGGCGAGTGGGGGCAACGTGGCGGCATGCGTGCGCCAAAACGTGGCGTCGCGATCCACCAACGACACCAACGAGACCGGCACCTCGAAGGCCTGCGCGATCTCGCGGATAAACCGCTCGAACCACTCCTCGATGCGCGGCTCGCTGAGCGCCGCACCCGTGGGCGTCGAGGGCGTCGTGGCGGCCTGCTTCTCCCCCCGTAGCCCGGCGACATGAGTCGCGAGGGCGGACGCGGCTTCGCCCAGCGTGGTCACAACATCGCCGGGGGCGGGCAAGCCGAGCCTGCGTTCGAGATCCGAGGGAGACGCGGTGCGATCCCAGACGCCGATGAGAATACGGGTGCCGCCCGCCTGCCGCCGCAGCCGGCGGAACGCTTGGCGAGCGGCGGTGACGGCCGAGGGAGGCAAGGCGGAGATAAACCAGATGCAATCCAACGCATCCGCAGGTTGGGCGGCGTCGGCGAGCGGGCGCACCTCGACGGTGAAGCCTTGAGTTCTCAACACGTGCGCGAGCATCAACGCCACGAGTTCGTCGGCGTCGTCGCGCGCGGCCACGCCCAAGATCGCGGGTGCTTCGGCGGGTGGGCCGGCGGACGGGTCTTCACCCGCGCGCCTGCTCTCGTCGTCGCCGGCAGCCGCATCGTCGCGCGCGAGTTCCTCGATCAAGTCGCGGCTGCTTTGAATGATGAATTTCTGCCGCACCTCGGCGAGAGCGCCGCGTTCGCGATCGGCTTCGGCCATGCGCAACGCAGGCACAAAAACGTCGTCGTAGAACGCGGTGAGCGAGCGTTCTTTGATGAACTTGCGCGCGAGATCGAGCATCTCGTCGGCGTCCATCGAGAGCATGCGCTGGTAGAATTGGGAGGGCGGTTCGAGCACGGGCCCGCTGCCGAGCAGCATGCTGAGGAACTTGAGCCCAGGCACGTGGCGCCCGATCACGAGCAGACACACGGTCATTGGCGTGGACAGAATCAACCCCGCCGGACCCCAGAGCCACGTCCAGAAGATCGCGGCGATCAGCAAGGCGAGGTTGGAGATGCCGGTGCTCGCGCCATAGAGTTTGATTTCAACGATGTTGTTGCTCACGACCTCCATGAAGATGAAGACGGCGAGCGTGCTCAGGACCATCGTCCAGCCCGGGTCGACTGCGAGGGCGAGCGCGACGGGGAACGAGGCGGCGACCCAAGGCCCGAGAAACGGGATGAACCGCAGCAACGTCGCGAGCACGCCCCAGAGAATGGCGCTGGGCACGCCGATAAACCAAAGGGCGATGCCTACGGGGATGCCATAGGTGGCGTTCACGACGAGCTGCATGAGCAGGTAACGCGTGACCCGCCGCGCGGCGTCATCGAGGGCCTGCGTGGCGAGATTGAGGCGGCCGGAACTCACGAGCTTGATGATGCGATCGCGCAGGTCGTCGCGTTGAAACAGCATCGCGACGAGCAACACGACGACGATGCCGGCGATGGCGAGCGGGGCGAGGATGGGACCCGCGAGGCTCTGAGCGAGGTCGAGAGGCGAGCGCTCCGGCTCCTTGACCTCCACGGAGACTGGTTCGGGTTCGCCGGGAGGTGCTTTCGCCTCGGTGTCCGCGTCGGGCTCCTTCATGTCGCGCTTGAGATTCTCCAGCATCGCGGAGGTGCGCGAGAGCTTGGCGGGCGTCTGCGGATTGCGCACGCGGTCGATTTTGGCGCGGATGTTTTGTTCGTAGTCCGGCAGGCGTTCGGCGAGGTTCATCGCCTGGGTGCCGACGACCCAGCCGAGGCCGCCGAGGACGGAAAAGAACACGATCACGGTCGCGATGATTGCGAGGATCTTGGGCATGCGCCGACGCGTGAACCACACGACCATCGGCGAAAGGAGAAACGCCAGCAGCGCGGCGAATGCGACCGGGATGAGCACGTCGGCGGCGACACGCAGCACGAACACGACGAGCACCAGAGACGCGAACGAGGCAAAGCGCGCGAGACGGCGATCGGCGAGGGTGGACACGTGCGCAGCTTAAATCACGGCGGCGCACCGACAATGGGGCGGACAACCCACCGGCGGGCGCCGGTCACCACGTTCGCCGGGTCCGGCGGGCGCACGTCGTGGTTTTCCGGATACGCGGTGCGGGAAGTTTCCCGCGCCTTCGGCAGCCTACGGCAAAGGGGTTGGGCGGTTTTAAGCCGAGCCCGTGCCGACGAGACCGGACGCGTTGTCCCCAACGGGTTACGCCGTAGCGGTGGGCGCCGCGCTCAGCTCGATCCAGAAGCGGGAACCGTTGACGCCATCGGAATCGACGCCGACGCGACCATTCATGCGTTCGATCGCGCGCCGGACGATCGCCAGGCCGATGCCGGTGCCCTCAAACCCGCGATCGGCGTGCACACGTTCAAAGAGCTTAAAGAGTTTACGGTGCACTCGCTCGGGGATGCCGATGCCGTTGTCCGCCACCCAAAATCGAACGACGGTGTCCGTGCGCTCGCTAAAGATACGCACGCTGGGCGTCACTCCCGGGGCGACAAACTTCACGGCGTTGGTGAGGAGGTTGGTGATCGCTTGGTGGAGGGACGGGGCGTGTCCGAGCACCGTGGGGAGCTGTCCTTCGATGAGGATGCCGCTGGCGTGTTGCACGAGCACCGGATGATCCTGCACGCATTCGCGCACGATCTCGTCGAGGTTGACGGGGCCGAGTTGGACGTCTTGGCGGCTGATGCGGCTAAACGCCAACAGATCGTTGATCATGCGGTTCATTCGCTCGCCGCCGGCGATCATGCGGTTGAGCAGCGGGCGGACCTCGGGGTCGAGGGTGGCGCCGTGGTCCTCGAGGATGACGTGGCCAAACGTGGCGATGGCCCGGACCGGTGCGCGCAAGTCGTGCGAGATGCTGTAAGTGAACTCCTCCATCTGCTGAACCATCTCGACCAAGGAGGCGGTGCGTTCGCGGATCTTTTCTTCGAGGTCCGCGTTAACGCGCGCGAGTTCGTCTTTGGCCGCGGCGACTTCGAGCTGGGCGAGGCGATGATCTTCGAGTTCGCGGTGAAGTTGCGCGGCCATGGTGCGCAACGACGCGGCGATGGACGACGTCTCGGCGAGCACGGTTTGCGATGCGCCGGGCAAAGTGCCGGCGGCGACAAGCCGGGTGTCGCGGAGGAGGGCGGTGACATCGTGGATGGCGGTGCGAACGATCCACCATGCGACGGCGGTGGCGGCGGTGAGGATGCCGAGGCTGGTGAACAGGCCGAGCAACGCGAGGCGACGGGCGGAGGCTTCGAGGTGGGAGCGCGGGGCGCCCACCGCGACGCTCCAGCCGGAACGCGGGGCGGGGGCGACGGCGGCCAGCACGTTGTTTCCTTCCAGTGTGACGCTGTGGATAAGGGTTTTCTTTTGAAGTCGCGCCGCTTCGGCGATGTCGGGGGCGGCGGACCGGCCGATGTATTTTCCGGCGTTGCGATTGCGGGCGGCGATGATGCCGTTGCGATCGACCAAGGCGATCACGTGATCTGACGGCATCTCGCCGAAGATCGTATCCCGGGCGAATTCGTCGGGGCTGACGACGAGGGAGATGTGATAGGCCGCGCCGGACTTGGTGCGCAGACCGGTGGTGACGAAGAGGACGGGCGTGTTGGCGAAGCCTCCGGTGGTCACGTTCGAGATGTAGGTGTCGCGCGTCTCGAGTGAGATGCCCGAAAGGGCGAACCGGCGGTTGGCCGGGAGCGGATCTCCATAGGCAAGTCGCGTATTCACGATTTGATTACCCTCGGGCGTCGTGACGACCACCCAGCGTTTGCCGCTGGTCGTGACGCGGCTGGCGCGCGCGTGGAAACCGCGAAGATCGTCCTCCTCCAACTCGCCCGCGGTGATCAGCCCCTGCAGCAGCGACTCCATCGTTTCGAGGCGCTCGTCGGCCAGCGCGGCCATCACTTGGGCGGCCCCTCCCAGCTCGCGAAAGATCGTCTCTCGCTCGTTGCGATAGGCCTGCCAGATCAACAAACCCGCGAGCACACACAGCGACCCCGCCATGAGGCTGATCAGGACGATCAGGCGACCGCGCAGGGACTTTCGGATAAAGGTGAGCATGGTCGCAGGGAGCGCGTGCGCGACGGTGAACGCCCGATGTCGGCGGGTGCAAGCACGGTAACCGCTTCGGGCGGGCGAAATGCTATTTCGTCAAAACGTAAATGTAGCCGACTGACATCAGCGTGAAGAAGCCGAGGCCGGACCAGCTGAGCACGCGCAGCGCGAGGCCCGGTCGGGAGCGCTCGGGGACGTTGGCTCCGCACATGACCTTGTAGTTGATCCACGCGAGGACCGGCGACGTGAGGAACGACACGACGGCGGCGAAGGTGAGCAGTTGCAGCAGGTTCTTCACGAACAGCAACACGACGACGGACGCGCCCACTGCGGAGAGGATCATCCAAACGTTGTGGATCTGCGAAAAACGCCGGGCCGGCGCGATGTCGAGCAACACGCAGCACGCGGCCAACGAGCGCGGGTAGCCGTCCACGCACGTGAGCGTGGTGCTGAACATGGTGATGAACGCCGCCGAGAGGATCAGCGGACGCGACCAGTCGCCGATCGTCGCGGTGTAGAGCGCCACCAGTTGATTGGAGAATCCGATGCCGCTCGCGGAAAACGCCTGGCCGGAGCCATACATCACCAGCGCCCCGAGCGCGACGAAGAGCACGGCGAGCACGACCGCGGCGATGTAACCGAGATAAAAATCGATGGAGGTTTCCCGCACCGTGGCCATGTGGCCGGTTTGTTCTTTGCGGCTAAACATCCACAGCGAGGACCACGCGGACAAATCCACCGGCGCGGGCATCCAGCCGAGCAGGCTCACAAGGAACGCGAACGACGCCCATGTCCACGGACTCGGCGCGATGAAGTCGGCGGACGGGATCGTGCGGGCGGGAATGGCGAGCGCGACGGCGACGACGGTGCTCACCGCGAGGGCGATGATCACGACCTTGGCCATGCCATCGAGCAGCTTGTAGTGGCCGAGCAGCAGCAGGCCCGCGCACACCGCGATCAAACCGACCGTGAGTTCCGCGACCGACAAGGCGGTGATGCCGTAGCCCGCGAGCAACGCGCCGCTCAGCATGCCGACGCCCGCGATGTTGATCATGCCCGTGAGGATGTTGATCAGCAGGAACACCCATACGTAAGCGCGCCCTTGGCGGCGATAACCGGCCAGAAGGCTTTCGCCGGTCGCCGCAGTGTAGCGTTGCCCGAAGAGGAAGAACGGAAACTTAAAGAGATTCGCCAGCAGGATGAGCCCGACGAGGCTCCAGCCGAAGTCGGCGCCGGCGCGCGTGGACCACACCAAGTGTGAACCGCCGACGGCGGCGCACGAAACGAGGATGCCCGGCCCGAGGGCCTTCATGAGATTGGCGCGGCGCTGGGCGGCGGACAGCGGAGCGTCGGATAAATCCGAGGGAGGGGTGGCGGGAGACAGCGGGGCGGACATGCGTGAAAAAAGGCCGCCGAGCGGAAGAACGCCCTTGGGCAAAGTCAAGCGAGCGGGCCGCCGCTAAGCTGACGCCGGGCGGGACGGGCCTTCCGGGCCGGTGAAGCGGCGCAGGACACTACGCAACAGCAGCAATCCGCCCATGTAGGCGGCGCTCGGCAGGGCGACGTAGGCGATCTCGAACGGCCAGAGGTTGTGCGACGAGGGATCGCGGCTCGCGTCTATCACGATGCGTCCGATCACAAACCCGAGCGCGAGCAACGGCGGCGCGCAGGCGAGCCTCCAAAGGCCGGGCCAACGCACCAGGCCCCAAATGGGTAAAAACAGACCGAGCGGAATCCCGATCACCGCGCCCGCGATGAGCAGGAGCAAAAAGAGGTTGTCGCCAAAGGTGCT
>DFYA01000346.1:9719-15303 GCA_002382525.1 Opitutaceae bacterium UBA4094 | reverse complement strand
CCGTTCATGTCTCGTTTCACGTTTTCCGGCAGGTCATAGACGCCACCGTGAATGGTGACCACGAACGGCACCTTTCTTTGCCGCGCCACCGCCATGCCGATTCCGCCGATGCGACCGAGCGCGTGCGAATGCACCACGGAAATCTGACGGTCGCGCCACAGCGACCCAAAGAGATCGAAGGACATGAGGTTCCCGCCAACCGAGATCATCTGGCGTCGACGTTCCGCCGGGATACCCCAAATCGGAACGCAGGTCTTGAAACGCTTCACCGTGCAGCCCGCGTCCACCAATGGGTCGGCCACTTCGGCGCCGTTCGTCACCAGGCGCGGGCAGTGCACCACAGAACTGATGTCGTGCTGGCGCAGGCCTTCGCAGAGTTGCCGGATGACCGACTCGGTGCCACCCCACTCGGCAGGGTTATATTTTCTCAAGAGGTGTGCGACGTGCATAAAATTTATCTCCACTGCCTCGCCATGGCGGGCGTCCCCGGCTCCAGTTCGATCACACGAGGTTCATACGCTTCATCCTCGTCCTCTTGGTCACGCTTCAAGCGAGCCGCCCGTTTACGATGGAAGTGAAGGCTGGCCAGCGTTCCGACGAGGATATGGAACGTGATGAAAATCGGCGTCTGCCGGAACGTCCATTCAGTGACGCTTTGCAGGAATACCCCGCTCGTGCAGAAGAAGATTCCTATGCCGATGCGGATCATCGGATCGGTCGCCCGCCTGAAGAGAAACAGCGCCCCCATCCAGAACCAGCGCATCCAAACCAGGCCGAAGATGATCAGGCCCGGCACACCGAGTTCACCGGCGGTGAGCGCCATGAGATTATGCGCCGGCGCGGCGAAGAGTGCGCTCTGGTTGTCGAACTCATACTCGGGAATCGAATCGTCCTCGTAACGGCGGTAAGGAAAACCGGCGCGCGGTCCGTAGATGGCGCTCACCCACCATGACCAGTTGTTGAAACCCACGCCGTAAAAGTGGTCCTCCATGATTGCGCCCGCCCAACGAAAGTAGACCCCGCGGCCTTCGTTGTTCTTCTTCATATACTCCTCTTCGAAGGTCGCCTGCTCGTAGCGGGTCATGAGCATGTCCCACGCCTTGAACACCGCCACCACCGAGACCATCGCGACCAGTCCGCACACGAACACCTTCTTGAAGGTGATCTTCCAGCTGATGGTGAACAGGGTCACGCCGAACATCACCATAGCAAAGATCGGCACGCCCGCTCGCGAGATCGTCAACAACACCGTCAATCCCGCGATCGCACACGAGATCCAGCAGAACGGTTTTAACCACCGGGGAATGTCCGACATCGCCGCCGCGATAAAGATCGGCGCCACCATGCAAGTGAACATCGAGAGGCTGTTGGGATCATCCACCATACCCTCGACCCGGTGCATGCCCTCCATGTAGCGCTGCTTAAGCGCCATGAACCCGTTCACCCACACCGTGACGACCAAACCTGCAATCAACAACGTGATCTCATGTCGGGTCCGCACGAACAGCGCCGTGACCACAAAGAACACGATACCGCGCAAAACCTTGGTGAACTCAAAAAAACCAAAAATCTTCGGCTCCGACGTCGCGAACGAAAACACGCAATACGCCGCATACACCATCAGCAGAAACCACCCCGCAGGCACAAAGATTCGCGGCAGGTCTTTATAACGCGGGTTGAGCAAACATCCCGCGAGCACGGACATCGCCAGAATATCGGCGGCCGTGACCTCCACGCCGCGCGTCGTGCCGCGATACCACTGCAGGCTCAAAAAATTGACATCGTAACGCGTGGTCAAAATGACGCCCGCGACCATCGCAAAAAACGCCAAATCGCGCATCCGATAGGACGTGGTGCACAACAGCATGCCCACGCCGGTGGACGCAAAAATCAAGAACAGGGCAATGAAGTGGTTGGTTGACATATTTCCGTTGCGCCAAGGGGAAGCGCCGAAAAATCGAGCCGGGGAGGTTTCGGGTTTCGGTGTTTAATTCGCGACGAGGAATGCGGGGATCGATGACACGCCTAAAAATAACGGCTTTCGCGCGCCGCGTTGAGTAGGTCTGGACCCCCACGATAGGCGGGGAGGACCCCATGCACCCAATTCCGTTTTCCGCTTACTGTGGGAGCATGCGGAAACCAAAAACGTTCTTCTACCCCGTGGCCAACGAGCCGCGCGTCAGCATCATTTTACGCTCCTACAACGAGGCGTGGGCCCTGCGCGACACGCTTCCCGCTCTGCGCGCGCAGAACTACCGCAACTGGGAACTGATCGTCATCGACTCCGGCTCCACCGACGGCTCCGTCGACCTGATTCGCAAGGCCGCCCCGCGCCACTTCGTGCAAATCCAGCCCCACGAATACGTGCCGGCTCGGGTGCTTAACCGGGGCATGCACCTGGCCTCCAGCAACACCTGCATTTTCCTCAATGCCGACGCCACTCCGCAAAGCGCCAACTGGCTCCGCCCGCTCGTCGAGGCGCTGGGCGACCCGCGTGTGGCCGCGGTCTTCGGACGCCAAATCCCCCGCCCCGACTGCCAGGCCGTATTCGCTCACGACTACGACCGTTGTTTCGGTGACCGCAGCGAAGCCGCCTCGTGGGACCACTTCTTCAGCATGGTAAGCAGCGGCATCCGTAAAGACATCTGGGCCCGTCGTGGTTTTCTCGAAGCCATGCAATATTCCGAGGACGACGAATACACCCGTTGGTGCCGCGCCGAAGGCCACCGCATCGTTTATTGCCCCGACTCCGTGGTCATGCACTCGCACAACTACACCCCCTACCAAAGCTATAAGCGCAGCTTCGGCGAAGCGTGGGCGCTCGCCGCCATGTGGGACGGCAGCCCGGAAGCGTTCACCGCCCGCGGACGCGTCGTGCTCGGTTGGCTCAACGACGCCCGCCGCGATCTCCACTACTGCTTGCGAAACGGGCGCCTGCGCGAATGGCCCCACGCCGTCCGTATCCGATGGGAACAACGTCAGGCTCGCCGTGACGGCTTTCAGGCCGGCTGGGGCATGCACCGCCAAGCGGAGGCCATCTCATGAATACCACCACCACTTCCTCTTCCCCCCTCGCCATGGCCCCGACCCCGGTTGCGCTTCCCTCCCCGCGCGAGCGCCCCGACATCCTCCGTCGCTTCACCCTCGACGGCAGCAAGGAGCTCGAACACCGCCTCGCTGTAGTGTGTGAGCGGATACGCGCCGCGTTGTGCGGGCTCTTCCCCGCCGGCAAACTCGAAGCCCTGCTCTTGGGCGGCGGCTACGGGCGCGGCGAAGGCGGCGTCCTCAGCACGCCCGAGGGCGATCGCCCCTACAACGACCTCGAGTTCTACGTCTTCCTCCGCGGCAACCGGCACCTGAACGAGATGCGTTATCACCGCGCGCTCGACGTGCTCGGCCACATCCTCACCCCGCAGATCGGAATCGAAGTGGAGTTCAAAATCGCCTCCCTGGACGAATTCGTCCGCAGCCCCGTCAGCATGTTTTCCTATGACTTGGTCACGGGTCACCGCCTGCTCGTCGGCCGCGAAGAACTGCTCGACGACTGCGGCCATCACATGATCGCGACCAACATCCCGTTGTCCGAGTGCAGCCGCCTCCTCATGAACCGCTGCTCCGGCCTGCTCTTCGCCCGCGAACTCCTCGAAAAAACCGATTCGTCATTCACCACCGCCGACGCCGATTTTATCCGTCGCAACATCGCCAAAGCGTCCCTCGCCTTGGGTGACGCCGTCCTCACCGCACGCGGCGGTTACCACTGGAGTTGCCGCGAACGCCATCACCGCTTGATGGAACTCAGCCCCGAACCGTCGCTCCGCTGCCTCGAACAGCTCCGCCACCACCACAAGGTCGGCGTCGCCTTCAAACTCCACCCGGAACGTTACGCCGGCTCGCGCGCCCAGTTAAAACGGCACCACTACAGCGTCACCACCCTCGCCAAACACATCTGGCTGTGGATCGAATCCCAACGGCTCAACACCGCCTTCTCCTCGATTCAGGACTACGTCGAGGACCCGGTGGACAAATACCCGGAGACCAGCCCAATCCGCAACAGCCTCGTCAACCTCAAGGTCTTGGGCCCGGGTCGCACGTTGAGGTGCCCGATCACCCGACATCCTCGCGAACGCGTGCTCAACTCGCTTTCGCTGATGCTCTGGGAACCNNTCCCCGGCATGCTCTCCGCTTACCGCAAGCTCTGGGCACGCGTCAACTGACGCGCCGCCCCTTCGGCCTCCCGCGCCTTCGTCGTGGCCGCGAGCGTGAGCCCGGGGAACTCGTCCTTGGACCGTCTACACATAACGCGCACCCGCTCACGCCGCGAGCGCATGGCAATACCGCGCCAGCTGCTGATCGGTGAGCGCCGTCGCACGTTGCAACACCGAGCTCGCCACCGGTTGCCACAGGAGCGAACGCAGCGGCTCCAACAATCGGCGGGGCACGTCCGGATCGATCAGGTTACGCAGGATCCCGAGCGTCTGCCGAGCCGCCGGCAAACCCAGCCACTCCAGCACCGCAAATACACCTCCGCGCTCGTGCACCACCGCCACCTCGTCCCACCGAGGCCCGTCGGTCCCGCGGAGGCTCGCGTGCGCCGCCAAAAACGCGACCAGCGCCGGCGTCTCATCGAGATCCGTCCATAGTTGCGGGCACCGCGCCACCATCAGCAGCGCCGCCAACCGACCGTAACGAAACTTCGCCACAAACGCGCGCTCCCCCGCCGGCAGGAATTCCAGGTAGCGCCGCCACACCGCCGCCTCGATCTGCAACATGCCCGAGGCCAGCACCTCTTCGCACGCCGCCGCCGGCACCCACCGTTCACCGTCCAACCGCTCCAGCTGCACGTCCGGCCACACCGTCACCCGGTGCAACTGGCCGAGATAGGCCCAAGTCGGCTCCAAAGCAGGCGCCGCGCGGCCGGCGCCGGCAACCCGAGGCGAACGACCGGAGCGAACCGGACGGGCGGGACTGATCAATTTGCTGCGTGAAATACGAGTTTTCATGGGCCCATCCTACCGACCCGCATGGGACATTGCTTGTCCCAGGCTAAAGATTCTGCGCTTATTTTATGTATGACGCCTCGCGCCCAACTCTCCCGTCCGCCGCTCGAGCGTATGTTGCGTATTCACGACGAGCTTCGCCGCGGCGCCCTCGTCAACTGCACCAAGCTCGTCGCGACGCTGGAGGTCTGCCGCAAAACCATCGTGCGCGATATCGCTTTTATGCGTGATCGTCTCGACCTGCCCATCGACTACGACGCCCGCATCCAGGCCTACCGCTATACGCATCCGGTTAACGCGTTCCCCACGGTCCAGGTCACCGAGGGCGAGTTGCTCGCGCTGCTGGTCGCCCAGCGCGCGCTGGAACAATACCGAGGCACACCGTTTCACCGCCAACTGGAGATCGCGTTCGAAAAACTGGCCGGTGGTCTGCGCGACAAGATCTCCTTCACGCCCGCCGACGAGTTGCGCGCGGTCTCCTTCAAAAACATGGGAGTCGCCAAGGCCGACCTCACCGCGTTCAATGCCCTTAGCGGCGCCGTCCTTCGACTCAACGAGGTCGAGTTTGACTACCGAAAACCGGGCGC
>DFYA01000346.1:7891-9693 GCA_002382525.1 Opitutaceae bacterium UBA4094 | reverse complement strand
GTTACTCAGACGCAGTTTGAAAAGCCCGCCGACTTCTCTCCCGAAAAGTTTTTCTCGACCGCCCTCGGCGTGCTCGGCGGCGACGGCGATTTCTTGGTTGTGATGCGCTTCAAAGCCGAGGCGGCCGACCTCGTTCGCGAACGCGAATGGCACGAGTCGCAGGAAATGCGTGAACTCCCCGGCGGCGTGCTCGAACTCCGCCTCCGCCTCGGTGCACTCGCCGAGATCGAACGCTGGGTCCTCGGTTGGGGCGCCTCCGCCGAAGTCGTTAAGCCCACCGCGCTTCGCGACAAACTTCGCGCCACCGCCGCCGCGTTGGCCGCAACCTACGGCGATTAGCGCGTCCCGCGCGCGACTGTAGCCGGGGTCGGCGACCCCGGTCCGTTCGGCTCTACGGATTCCGGGGTCACCGACCCCGGCTACATCATATCCGATCGCTCAGCCCTTCTGTTCCGCCCGATACGCGCGCGCCAGCAAGACAACCGGATGCACCACCTCCGTAGGCGTGGCGCCAACGGCTCCGGTGCCGCCCGCCAGCCCATTGGCGATTTGCAAGTGACACCCCGGATTCGCCGTCGCGATCACCGCCGCGCCTGTCGCGCGCAGGTGCCCGAGTTTCCGCTGTTGCAACCAACCCGCCGTGTCCGGCTGCGTGATGTTATAGATACCTGCGCTGCCGCAGCACCACGTCGCCTCCGCACACTCGGTCAACGCCATGCCCGGGATCGCCTTCAACACCTCGCGCGGCTGTTTGCTGACTTTCTGCCCATGGCACAAGTGACACGACTCATGATAAGTCACCGCGACCCCGTTGTTCGTATTACGAACATTCGCCTCTCCTTCGGGCGCGGCGGGTTTTCTAAAGCCGATCTCGACGAGATACTCAGAGATATCCTTCAATTTCCGCGACCACTCCGCAGCGCGTGCCGAGTAGTTCGCATCGCCCGCCAGCAGATGGTCGTAATGCCGCAGATGCGACCCGCAACCGCCTGCGTTGGAGATGATCGCGTCAAACGCGAACGGATCGAATAGGTCGAGCTGACGCCGCGCCAACTCCTCAGCGCTCGCCGTGTCGCCGTTGTGCGCGTGCAACGACCCGCAGCACGGCTGCACCGGCGGAGTGTGCACCTCGCAACCGTTCGCAAGCAACACGTCCACCGTCGCCCGGTTGATGTCCGCAAAGATTAAATCCTGCACGCACCCGGTGAGCACCGCCACGCGTCGCGGGTTCGCCGCGCCTATTTCGATCTTCGGCCGCTCCACGGGCGCGATCAATTGGTGCGAAAACTTGGCCTGGATCACCGGCGCCTGCGGCTCGAGCCGTCGCAGATTGCCCGGCAGCAATTTGACGAGCCCCGTTCTCCGCGAGAAACGCTGAAGTCCGCTCACCTGCCAGAGCCACAACAACCGTCCGACGAAACGCAGCAGCCGCGGACGTGTAAAGATGAGGCGCAACGCAAACCATCGAATCGCGTCGCGTTTCGGCGACGCAAGCACGCCCGCTTTTTCCACGTCGGCGCGCGCCGTTTCAAATAGCTCCGCGTAATTCACCCCCGCCGGACACGCACTGGTGCAGGCGAGGCAACCGAGACAGTAATACATCTCCTCGCCGAAGGCCTTCGTCACGTCGAGTTCGCCATCGGCGATGGCGCGCATGAGCGAGATGCGCCCGCGCGGCGAGTTCCGCTCCTCCTGGGTTTCCGTGTAGGTCGGGCACGTCGGCAGACACATCCCGCAGTGCATGCACTGCTGGAGCACCGAATAATCCATTTCCTTCAGTGTTTTCATGCCTGGTCGAAAAT
>DFYA01000346.1:0-7815 GCA_002382525.1 Opitutaceae bacterium UBA4094 | reverse complement strand
CGGTGCATCTCGGCCGTGTCGCGTTCATCGGTGAGAATCGTCGGGTGCAGGTTGCCGTCTCCGAAATGCCCGAAGGTCGCGATGTTCAACTGATGTTTGACCGCAATCGCATCCACTTCGCGGATCATGCCTGCCAACTCGCTGCGCGGCACCGTCACATCCTCCAAAATCGTCGTCGGTCGCAGCCGCGCGAGCGCGCTGAAGGCGCTGCGCCGCGCCGTCGCCAGCAACACCGCCTCGGCCGCCGACGCGGCGCGTTTCACCAGTATCGCGCCGTGCGCACGGCACAGCTCTTCGACTTTCAACGCCTCGTCGATCACTGCGGCCGGGTGCCCGTCGGTTTCAATCAAGAGGATCGCCTCGGCGTCCCGCGGCAGACCCACATTCGTGAAATCCTCCACGCACTGGATCGTCTTGCGGTCGAGAAACTCCAGTGTGCACGGGATAATCTTCGCCGCGATGATCGCCGACACCGTCTCGGCCGCCGCGTCCATGCGCGCGTAGGTCGCCAGCAAGGTCTGTCGCGCCGCCGGCTTCGGCAGTAGCTTCAACAACACCTGCGTCACCACGCCCAGCGTGCCTTCGCTGCCGATAAAGAGATCCCGCAGGTTGTAGCCCGCGACGTCCTTCACGCACTTGCTGCCGAGCCAGCAGATCGAGCCGTCGGCCAGCACGACCTCCAGCCCCATCACGTAATCGCGCGTCACGCCGTATTTCAGCCCGCGCAAACCGCCGGAGTTCTCCGCCACGTTGCCGCCGATGGTGCTGATTTTCATCGACCCCGGATCCGGCGGATAAAACAGCCCGACCGCGTCCGCCGCGTCGAAGATCTTCTGGGTCACCGCGCCGGCCTCGGCACGCAACGTCAGGTTAGCAGTATCCACTTCAAGAATACGGTCCATCTTCACCAGGCAGAGCACGATCGCACCTTCGACCGGCACGCTCCCCCCCGACAACCCGGTGCCGCTCCCGCGAGTGACCACGGGCGCCCGGTGTGTGCGCGCGAGTTTGATCACGGTCGACACCTGCGTGGCGTCGTGCGCAAACACCACCGCGAGCGGGCGCTGCTTGAGCGTCGCGGTGCCGTCGAAGCCATACGGCAGAATGTCTTCAAGCTCGGTGAGCACGTTCTCCGTTCCGAGCGCCTGCACCAACGCGCCCAACAATCCAGGGTATCCTTGAGGCATAAAAATGAAGTTTCGTTCCGTCCGGCCAGAGCGGCAAGCGAGGACCTTTTATCTATTGAAAGCGCTCATCAATCGCTCCGCCATTTGAGAGAATCCCGCGTCGTTCGGATGAACCGCGATCGCATCAAACAAGGCCACATCGTGATCGATCAACGTCGGCCCCTCTATCACCCGCACGTTTTGGTCCCGTAGCGCCGTCACGACCTCGCGAATCACCACGCGATAGTCCTCCAACGGGCGCGTCACCGTTTCAGGACTCCAGGTTGGCGGCACCCACAACGGCGTGATGACGTAAATGCGCGCAGCCGGTTTTCCTTTGCGCAACCTCCGCAACAACCCGTCAACCTGCGTGCGGAACGCGTTCAGATCGGTCCCGCCTTGCCAGTTGTTCACTCCGATAGCGACGGAGAACACCTCCGCATCCAGCCCGGCCAGAAAGTCTCCATCGCTCGCCTGAGCGCTGCGTCCGCCGATCCCGGCGTTGATTACCTGACAGCCCTTCGCTTCGCCCACCAAAAACGGATAAGTATGCGCCACCGAGCTCGCCGTGAACCCGTGCGTCACCGAGTCGCCGAAAGCCACCCAGCGCACCGCCGGCCGAGGCGCCGGTCGCTCCCAGCGAGCGTCCGCAGTCACCTCGATTCCTCGCAGCTCCACCACGTCACCATAAGGCATGATCAATTCGTAGTCATGAAACCCTCGCGACCCCACGTCCGCACTTGCCGGCACCGGCAGCTCCACAACAACCGCGGCATCACCGGGAAACGGCTGTGCCTTCGGCCGCGTGAAGCGCCACGCATCCTCCCCGCGCCCATTTACACGGTAAAAGCCGACGCTGTTGCGCGCCGGACCGACATGCCTCGCCGAATACGTCAAATGCACGGCGACCGTCGCGCTGTCGGTGCGGAAACGAATGCGCGCCCCCGGAGCATTCCACCGAAACCCGCGGGGATTGGACAGCATACGGTCAAAACTCGCCACACCCGTCGAAGGATCACGCACCACGCTCACACAATCAGTGATCGCAATCCGTTCGCTGGTCCCCGGGACCCACCCGGACCCGGTCTCGCCCCCGCCACCGGGCTCCACCGCAGTCATCAGTAGACCGCTCCATAGAAACGCGAAACCACTCATTATTGGATAAAAGGGGGCGCTCATGTTTATTATATAAGAACATATAACCCACGTGGTCGCCCAAGGAAATCCTGTTCAGCGTGAGAAAACATAAAAAATTTGGTTAACGCTCCGACCGAATTCCGCCATTCTTGAACTATTGTTTATTTAATCTAAACAAGCGCGATGCCCACCGTTCTCACCCTCGATAAAAGCCTCTCCCTCTTGGAGGCGATCGTTCGCTCGCCACAGGGTCTCGGCACGCGCGCGATGGCCAAAGAGTTCAATCTCAACGTCGCCACGGTCCATAACATCGCGATGACGTTCGTCGCCCGTGGCTACCTGCGGCAGGACGAACACACGCGTCACTTCCACGCCGGTATGCGGCTGCATTTGCTCGGTCGCGCTCCCGCGTCTCGCCAGCCGCTCGTTTCAGCCGCGCGTCGCGTCGCCCAACAACTCTCCGGCGCCCTCAACGAGTCGGTCATGGTCGTCGCCTTTGAGAGCGGACACCGGTTCACCAACCTCGCGTTCGCCCCGAGCCGCCAAGCCCTCCGCGTGCACGAACCCGAAGACATGGGCCCGTTCGCGCATTGCACCGCCGCCGGCAAAGTGCTCCTCGCCCACCTCGAACCCGCGCGGCTCACCACCTTCCTTGCCGACCATGCGCTCGAACGCCACACACCGTCCTCGATCACCACGCGCACGGCCCTCGATCGCGAGCTCGCTCACGTGCGCGCCCACGGTTTCGCCAAGACCCGCGACGAGTTGAGCGAAGGTATCAGCGCCTACGCCGTGCCCATCCGCGATCCTTGGGGCGGCGTGTTCGCCGCCATTGGCGCGAGTGCGCCCACGATGCGGCTCAACAACGCCGAGACCATCCAAGCCACCCTCGACGGCCTCCGCGCCGCCGCCGCCGACATCGAGGCGTTTCTCACCCTGACCACACCCGACTCCAATTCGCCTTCGCCCGACGTCGTCGCTCCGGCCAAACCCCGCCCCGCTCCGCTTCGCAGTGCCACTCGATGAACAACCTCAACCTCGAAGTCACCCTTAAGCCGTTCTTCGGCCTCGATGCCGTCGCGACGCGCGCCGCCTGCGACGCCGCTTTGTGCCAATGGGCCCCACTTGTCGCCCGCGCCCAAACCGTCTCCGTGATGTTCTGGGCCGCCGACGGCTCCGAGATCCTCGACTATTCCGGCGACCTAGACACCGAGATGGAATGGGCGCGTTTCCTCGGCAACGCCAACGCCCACGTTCACCCCGAGATCCCCTCCGACCCCGAGGGCAAAAGCCTCCACGCTCGCGCCTACCTGTATCGTGAAGACGCACGCCCGATCACCTATCGGCGCCTTGCAGAGATCGTCCGATGCTGGCGCGAGGCCATCGCCGCCCTCGGAAAACAGCCGCGCGTCGGGCTCACGTTCGACCCGGGCGGCGAGTTCTCCCCATCGTCTTTTAAATACGAACGGCACCGTGAGGTCTGTCTCGCCAACACCATGGGCAAGGCGAGCTTCGTCTGCTGCTACGGTATTCTGAATTCGGATACGCACCGTTACGCCGGTTTCCCCGACGGCATCCCGCAGGGCACCAGCATGGGCACGTTTCTCGGGCGCCAGTTTACGCGTCTGGCCGGAGACGCCGGTTTCGACTTCATCTGGCTCTCCAACGGCTTCGGCTTCGGCATGGAGACGTGGGCAACCATCGGGCCTTTGTTCGACGGGACCACCTTTTACCCTGAAAAGGCTCCAGCGACGCGCGATCGCATCCTCGGTTTCTGGCGCGATTTTCGACGCGAATGCCCCGACCTAGGCATCATGACGCGGGGCACCAACCTCGGCACCGGCACCGATCTTTCCAGCGACGCCACGCCGCTGCGCGAACTCTACGAGGGCGGCTTCGATTTCGAGCCACCGCCCAACTCACCGTGGGCCGCCCTCAACGGCGACTTCGGAATCGAGATCGCGGGCTACATGAGCCGCATCGCCGAACTCCCCCCCGGCAAGGGCGCCCTGTATCGGTTCTACATTCACGATCCGTGGTGGCTCAACAGCCCGTGGTTCGACCGTTACGAGCGCCAGCCGCACGACATCTACCTGCCCCTCGCCGTAGGCCGCGTCACCGCCGACGGTCGCACCGAGTCCGCGCAAAACCTTTCGCTGCTCTCGATCGACGACTCCTACGGCCGCATGCCCGACGCCGTGCCGAACGAGGTCACCCCGCACCTGCTGCGCGCCTGGTCCGAACGACCCGACGCGCCCGGACCACTCGTGTGGCTCTACCCGTTCGACGAATTGCACGACGCGCTCTTCGGATCACAGCCCGCTGCCGAACGGCTCTTTCACGCCGACTGGTTTGTCCGCGAAGCGCTCAACGACGGCGTGCCGCTCAACACCGTGGTCAGCACCCGCACCTGGCGCGGGCTCGGCGAGCGCGTGCACGCCCTATTTGACGGACGCATCATCGTCACGCCCGCCCCGTTCGACACCGCAGGCGAGGATCTCCTCCTCGCGTGGGCGGACTCAGGCGGACCGCTCCTGGTTTACGGGCCGCTTGATCGCGCGCCGCGTCTGCGTGAACGGCTCGGTTTGCGAGCCGCCACATCGCTCGCCGGCGAAGCGGAGGTCACCTGCACGCTGCTGGACATCGACGCGATCCACCAACCTGCCGGCACCCGCTACTTTCACCAGAGCACCGTCTCCGGCGGTGGCCTGAGCGAAGCTCCCGCCGACGGGTCCCCACCGCTCGCGGTTGCTGATTGCGGCGGCGAGATCCGCGCACTCGCCGCAGAGGCCGGCACCATCCGCTGGTTGCGCGGACCGCTCCCGCTCCGCCTCGTGCCGTCCGAGCACCTCCCGCAACGCGACGATCCGTCACGCACGTTCCCACTGTCCTCGCTCGTGCGTCATATGCTCGCGCCACTCGGCTGGGCATTCGCTTTTTCCGCTCGCAACCAAAGTCAGCGCCATCTCGTCGTCTCCGTGCACCGCCACACCAACGGCTGGTTCTTCTCCGGCTACACACCCGATACCACCGTCGAGCTTTCATTGCGCACGCCGTTGGGCGCCCCGCTGCTGCTCGGTATGGAAACGTGGATACGCGACGGCGCGTCCACCTACCGGCTCCCGCGCGGCTGGCGCCACGAATGCCGCGTCTTCGTCGAGCAAGCCGACGGCTGGCTCAACTACACCGAAGAACTTCCGGGTCAAATCGGCGTCACCCGCCGCGCCTGGGTCCGGGGGCTGAACGCTGCGACGGTGCGGTTCTTCGCCCCCCCGGGGGCGGGCCCCGTCACGCTTTTCCTCAACCCGCAATGGCCGTTCGTCGCCGGCGACACCGTTTCCCTACGCGAGGTCGCCACGCCTCACGGACCGATGCTCGAGAGCGTCGAACCCGTCAGCGGCACCGCACTGCTCTCTTGGTAACCATTCACCGTCTTTTCCCATGACCACCACCGCCAGTTCCGCCCCCGCATCCGCTCCGCGCATCGCCCGTCTCCGTCCCCTAACCGCTCGCGCCGGCCTCGTCGGCATCGGCCACCATGTTTATTGGCCGCAGTTCGACGGCCTGCTCGACGAGATGAAACGCAAACAATCCCACGTCGCCGGCCTCATCGAAGCCCACGAAGTCACCGTGTGCGATTTCGGCATGCTCGACACCGCGCAAGCCGCCTACGACGTCGTCCCCAAAATCAAAGCCGCCGACGTGGACATCCTCTTTGTGGACATGGCGACCTACGGCACCTCCTCGACCTTTGGCATCCTCTGCCGCGAGTTGAACATCCCCATCGTGCTCGTCGCCATTCAACCGCTCGCCGCGATGGATTACCCGAACGGCACCACGTTCATGCAGCTCTGCAACGACGACTTCTGCTCCGTGCCGGAGTTCACCGGAGTCGCCATCCGCTTCGGCCGCCGCGCCCCGCCCGTCATCCTCGGGCACGAAGGCGACGATCCGCACGTCGCCCGTGAACTCAAAGCCTGGTGCGGCATCGCCAAGGTTCTTCATTCCCTGCGCAAGGCGCGCATCGGCCTCATGGGCCACGTGCTCGAATCCATGCTCGATATGCACACCGATCCGACCGCGATCACCGCCGCGTTCGGCCCTCACGTCGTCATGGTCGAGCCGGGCGACATCTATAAACACTATCGCGAACCCGCCGCCTCCGAGGTCGCACGCTGGAAAAAACAGATCCTCGAATTCTTCGACACCCCCGACCCGAAGAGCGATCCGCTCACCGAAAAACTCACCGACGCGGACCTCGACACCGCCGCCCGCGCCGCCGTCGCGCTTGAAGGTCTCATCGCGGAAAAACGCCTCGACGGGTTGGCCTATTACTACGAAGCGGAACCCGGCAGCGATCTGCGCACGCTCGTGACCAATTTAATAGTCGGCAACTCGCTGCTCACCGGCGCCGGTTTCCCGATGTGCGGCGAATTCGATATCAAGACCTGCGTCGCCATGATGATCATGGACCGCCTCGATATCGGCGGCAGTTTCGCCGAGTTCCACCCCGTTGATTTCGCCTTGGACAGCGTGCTCGTTGGCCACGACGGGCCGCATCACATCAACATCGCCGCCAACAAGCCGGTCATTCGCAGCCTCAAAAAATACCACGGCAAACCCGGCAGCGGCGCCGGCGTCGAGTTCCAGATCAAAGAAGGCCCGATCACCATGCTCTCGATCGGCCAGAAGACCGACGGGAAGTTCAAGTTCGTGATCGCCGAGGGCGAATCTGCCGCGCGTCCCATTCCGCCCACCGGCAACACCAACACGCACGGCATCTTCAAACCCAACGTGCGCACCTTCCTCAAACGCTGGGTCGCCGAGGGCCCGACGCACCACTTCGCGCTGGGCGTAGGTCACCACGCCGCCGAGCTGGTCGAGATCGCTAAGATCCTCAACCTCGACTACGCCGTGGTGACCCCGCTCGAGAACGAATTATGAGTCGGCCCGCGCCGCGTCGGTAGCGACCGTCGCGGCATTGACATCTTCGAGCCACCAGCCGTCCGCCTTGCGCACGAGCATGCCAGTGACGGCCTCGCCCTTTTTCGCGGCCTTCAACCCGGCCTCGTCCACGGTGAGCAGCATCGTCATCGCCTTCATCACGCCGGGGATTTCCTCGTGTTTGACGAGCAGCGCCGAGCGGTCGGCCATGACGTCCACCACGACACCTTTGAGCGGATGACGCGCGGGCGCCTGCTTGTCGGCCGAAACGACCGCGACCGCCGCGTCCGCCGGCACAGCGGAGCAGGCGCAACCAAACGCAAACGACGGAGCCATCGCGGCAACGCCAAGGAGCATGAGCACTGTTTTCATAGTTGGGATAAATCCGTTAGAATCGAAATTCGACGCCTGCGTAAAGTGAACGTCCGTCGCCCGGAAGCAACTGCGCGGGAGCTAATGGATGGAAGGTCTCCACCACGTTCGTCGTGGCGGCGTGGCGTTTGTCCGCCAAGTTGCGTGTTTCGACAAACCAGGAGAGCCCGTGGTTGCTGCGGCGTCCGAATTTGAA
>DFYA01000154.1:28150-36640 GCA_002382525.1 Opitutaceae bacterium UBA4094 | reverse complement strand
TTTGTTCACGCCGCCGAAGCTGTCATGGAGTTGTCGATACAACGCGTAGAGTTGGTCGTAGATTTTGCGGTTGGCGGGCTTGGGCTTGTAGGCGACGCCGGCCTTGAGGCGCGTCATCTTCTTCTGCGCGGTGGCGAAGTTCGGATGGGCTCCGGCCAGCACTGCGGCCGATACCGCCGAGCCCAGCGCGCAGGCCTGCGAACTGCCGGCGACAAGCATCGTGCAACCGGTGACGTCGGCGTAGATCTGCATGAGCAACGGGTTTTTCTCCGCAATGCCGCCGGCGCAGACGACGCGGTCGATGGGCACGCCGTATTCTTTGAAGCGCTCGATGATGGCGCGGGCTCCGAAGGCGGTGGCCTCGATGAGCGCGCGGTAGAGTTCGGCCTTGGTGGTGTAGAGCGTGGTGCCGAGCGTGAGGCCGGTGAGCAGCGGATCGACCAGCACGGTGCGATTGCCGTTGTTCCAATCAAGCGAGAGAAGGCCGCTCTGGCCGGGCTTCAGTTTTGCGGCCTCGGCGGTGAGCTTGGCGTGGAGTTTTACGTCGCCGAGCACGCCTTCGACAAACCACTTAAAGATGTCGCCCACGGCGGATTGTCCGGCTTCGAGTCCGTAGTAACCGGGGAGAATCGCCCCCTTCACGATGCCGCAGATGCCAGGGATGTCGGGCACGGTTTTGTCGGCCGAAACGACGCCGCAGTCGCAGGTCGAGGTGCCAATCACCTTCACGAGGGTGCCTTCGCAGACGCCGCTGCCGATGGCGCCGTAGTGAACATCCATCTCGCCGATCGCGATGGGAATGCCGGCAGGCAGGCCGAGTTTTTTCGCCCATTCGGCGCAAAGCGTGCCGGCGGAGGCGGTGGCGTCGTAGGCTTTTTCGTAGAGACGGTCGCGCAGGTCGGCGAGGGCCGGGTCCAGTTTTTCCAGGAACTCCTTGTCGGGCAGACCGCCCCAGTCTTCGGCGTAGAGGGCTTTGTGGCCGGCGCAACAGACGCCGCGTTTAACGGCCTTCGGGTCTTTCACTCCGGCGAGCACCGACGGAATCCAATCGGCGAGTTCGACCCAAGAGTAGGCGGCTTTGAAGACGGCGGGCGCGGTGCGTTTGCAGTGGAGAATTTTCGACCAGAACCACTCGGAGGAGTAGGTGTTGCCGCACTTGGCGATGAAGTGCGGGCGGATCTTGGCAGCGAGCGCGGTGATTTCGGCGGCTTCCTTCACGCTGGTGTGATCTTTCCAAAGCCAGCAGTGGGCGGCGAGGTTGCCGGACCACTTTTTCTGGAGGGCAAGGGGGGTGTTGGTGGCGTCCACCGGAATCGGGCTGGAGCCGGTCGTATCGACGCCGAGGCCGACGACTTTGCGGGCGTCGAAACCTTTGGTTTTCTTCGCTTGGGCAAGGGCGCCCCTGATGGATTTTTCGAGGCCGAGGAGATGGTCGGCGGGGTTTTGGCGGGCGAGGTTGTGGTCCTTGGGGTCAAGGAGCACGCCCTGCGTGCCGCTGGGATAATTGACGATCGCCGTGCCGAGTTCGGCGCCGTCCGCGGTGCGGACGACGAGAGCGCGGACAGAGTTGGTGCCGTAATCGATGCCGAGGGTGAACATAGTGTGAAGCGGGGTTTCCGCTGGTTAAGCCACGCCACTTCGGGCTCGTAAATCGTCGGGTTACTTGACCGTAATGTGAAATGCCGGGCGCAACCATGGCGATGATCGCGGAGGAGGCGGGGGTTTCCAAAAACACCGTGTCGCTTGCGCTGCGTCACGACCCGCAGATCCCCGAAGAGACGCGGGCGCGCATCGAACGCATCGCGGCGCGGTTGGGCTATGTGAAAAACCCGGTGGTGGCGCACCTCATGACGGAGTTGCGCAAGGCCCATCCGGCGCGGTTTCGGCAGACGCTCGCGTTGCTCAACGCGAACCTGGACCGCGAGGCGTTTACGCGGCATCCGACGATTCCGGTTTACGTGGAAGGCTGTCGGCGGCGCGCGGAGGCGCTCGGGTATCGGTTGGACGAATTTTGGCTGCACGACCCGGAGCTCGATGCGGCACGCTTGAATCAGATCCTGCGCTCACGGGGCATTTGCGGCGCGGTCGTCGTCGGGCTCATGCGGACAAACGAGTTGCCTGCCGCGTTCGAGCCGGTGTGGCGGGAGAACGCTTGCGTGGTCACGGGGGTGCGCACGCGGGCGCCGACGTTGTCGTTTTGCGCGGTGGACCACCATGCGCTCGTGCTGGAGGCGTGCGCGCGGGCGTGTGCGTTGGGTTATCGACGACCGGCCTTGGTGATCGACCGGCACATCGACGACTTGGTGGACGGGCGTTTCAGCGCCGGCATGAGCGTGGCCCAGCAGCGACTCCCGGTGCGGGCGCGCGTGCCGGGATTTTATCGGGTCAACGAAGCGCGGCGGGATCGAACGGTGTTCAAGGCGTGGTTCGACCGGCACCGGCCGGATGTGATTTTGACCTTATATAATGTGGTGCGCAGTTGGCTGACGGACGCCGACGTGCACGCGCCGGCGGACGTCGGACTGATCCAACTCGAACGCCGCCGGGGCAACACGGANNAGTTTGCTGAACAATAACCAAGCCGGCGTGCCCGCGTTCCCGGTCGCCACCTTGGTTAGCGGTTCGTGGGTCGAAGGTGCAACTCTTCGGCAGATCAGCGCGGTCCACAACGCCGCTTCTCTACGTTAGCCGGAGGCGGGAGAAAACCCGGGGGCGTGCCCCCGGGGATTTACCTAGCGGGCGCTTGGCGTTTTTAAGCGGGCCGAAACGCAGGCCGCCCGATGGGCGGTTTGGAAGCGAGTTGGTAGCATCTGTTCCGCCGCTGCTGTGGAGCCTCGATTCGCCGATTCGTTCTCATTCAACCCCGCCGCAGACGCGCCGCTCTTTTATGTCCAAAAAAATCTTAATCACCGGGGGGGCAGGGTTTATCGGCTCTCATCTGGCGGATGAACTTCTGCGTCACGGTTATCAAGTGAGGGTGCTCGATTCGCTGTGTCCCCAAGTCCATGGCGAACACCCGACGCGTCCGGCGTATTTGGACCCGGAGGTCGAGTTGATGGTCGGCCATGTCGAGGACCCCGACGCGGTGGACGCCGCGCTGGACGGGGTGGACGCGGTGTATCACCTCGCCGCGCGGGTGGGCGTGGGCCAGAGCATGTATCAACTTTGCGACTACACGCGCGCGAACAACGAAGCGACCTCGGTCCTCCTGGAGGCCTTGGTCGAGAACCCGGTGGAGCGTCTGGTCGTCGCGTCCAGCATGAGCATCTACGGTGAAGGCCTTTATCGCGACCTGGCCGGTCGGCGGATTCCGGGTCAGCCGCGCGACTTGAAGCAGTTGCAGGAACACGCTTGGGAGCTGCGTGCGCCGGACGGCGAGGTGCTGCGCCCGGTGGCGACGCCGGAGACCAAGGAGTCCGCGCCGTCCTCGATCTATGCATTGTCCAAGTTCGACCAGGAACGCATGTGCCTGCTTGTCGGCAAGGCCTACAAGATCCCCACGGTGGCGCTGCGTTTCTTCAACGTTTACGGTCCGCGCCAGGCGCTCTCCAACCCCTACACCGGCGTGCTGGCGATTTTTGCGTCGCGCCTGCTCAACAATCTCTCGCCGTCGATCTTCGAGGACGGCGCACAGCAGCGGGACTTCGTCAACGTGCGCGACATCGCCCAGGCCTGCCGCCTCGCGGTCGAAGTTCCCGAAGCCGCCGATCAGGTGTTCAACATCGGGAGCGGCCAACATTTCACCATTTGCGAGGTCGCCGACCGGCTCGGGCGGCTCCTCGACAAGGAGCACATCGACGCGGAAATAACGCAGCGTTATCGGGTGGGCGACATCCGGCATTGTTACGCCGACATTGCGCGCGCGCGCAGCGTCCTCGGCTACGCGCCCCAGGTGGCTTTCGACGACGGGCTTGTGGAACTGGCCGGCTGGCTCGACGGGCAGATCGCGACTCATCGCGGGGACGAAGCGCACGAAGAACTCGCTTCCCGAGGGCTGGCCGTATGAGCGAAACGCTCACACTCATCACGGGCGGAGCCGGCTTCATCGGGACAAATCTCGCCGACCGGCTTCTGTCCGAGGGCCGGCGCGTGCGGATCTTCGACAACCTCTCGCGTCCCGGCGTCGAGCGGAACCTCGATTGGTTATACGAGAGACACGGTTCGCGCCTGCACTTCATGCAGGCCGACATCCGCGATCCCGAGGACGTGCATGCGGCCGTGCGGGACGCGTCGCAGGTGTTCCACTTCGCCGCGCAAGTCGCGGTGACCACGAGTTTGAAAGATCCGGTCGAGGATTTCGAAATCAACGCGCGCGGCACGCTCAACCTTCTGGAGGCGATCCGCCAATGCGCCGATCGACCGGGCCTCGTGTTTA
This sequence comes from Opitutaceae bacterium UBA4094, assembly GCA_002382525.1. Classification (GTDB taxonomy): domain Bacteria; phylum Verrucomicrobiota; class Verrucomicrobiia; order Opitutales; family Opitutaceae; genus Rariglobus. Next base: position 32,265 of record DFYA01000154.1, on the reverse strand, counting down.
CCTCGACCAATAAAGTTTACGGCCACCTCGACGACGTCGCGCTCACCACGATCGGCGGGCGTTACCTGCCGATCGATCCGGAGCGTCGCGCCGGCTTTGGCGAGGAACACGCGCGGGATTTCCAAGGCCCCTATGGCTGCTCGAAAGGCGCCGCCGATCAATACGTGCTCGATTACGCGCAGACCTACGGGTTGTCCGCGACGGTCTTCCGCATGAGCTGCGTTTACGGCCCGCACCAATGCGGCAACGAAGACCAGGGCTGGGTCGCCCATTTCCTGTCGTGCGCGCTGACGGGCCGGCCGATCACCTTGTATGGCGACGGTTGCCAGGTGCGCGATGTGCTTTACGTGGACGACCTCGTCGATGCGTTGCAACTCGCGCAACGCCGCATGGATTCGCTCCGCGGTCGCGCGTTCAACATCGGCGGCGGCCCGCAACGCACCACCAGTCTGCTCGAGCTCGTGAGCCTCATCGAGGAACTCAACGGCGCCGCGCCGAAGCTCGAGTTCGCGAAGTGGCGCTCGGCGGACCAACGTTACTACGTCTCCGACATCTCGCGATTCGTCCGGGCCTCCGGATGGTCGCCCAAAGTCGGCGTGCGCGAGGGCGTCACGCGGCTTTATCGCTGGCTCGCCGAGTCCGCCCCGGCTCGCGCGAATCCCTCGGACGCTCCCGCCCCGGAACCCGCGTTCAACGACCGACCCGAATTCGCATCCGCAGCCCGCGTCGCATGAAGGCCATCGATCAGGCGGCGGGCGTCGCCGCGTCGCGGACCGTGCGTCCGCATGAGCGATTGTCCGCACCGCCGCCCAAAGCGACCCGCGCGCGTCGGTGAAGGACGATCGATACCTGTCCGGCTATTCGCCCCCCGCCAATCCATGAAAATCCGTCTTTTTTATCATTCGCTTTTGTCGGACTGGAATCATGGCACCGCCCACTTTCTTCGGGGCATCGCGACGGAGCTGATCGAGCGCGGTCACGACGTGAAAATTTACGAACCGGCGGACGGATGGAGCTTGAGCAACCTGCGGATCAAACACGGCGACGGACCGGTAAAACGCTTTCACGAAGCTTATCCGATGCTGGAAAGCATCTGCTATGATCTGTCGCGTTTCGACGCCAACGAAACGCTCGCCGACGCGGACTTGGTGATCGTGCACGAATGGAACGACCCCGAACTCGTGCGCCGCATCGGGCGGGCGCGGCGTCGCGGGTCGTTTGTCGCGTTGTTTCACGACACGCACCATCGCCTCGTCACCGATCCGGAGGCGTTCGAGACGTATGATCTTTCCCACTACGACGGCGTGCTCGCATATGGACGCGTCTTGCGCGACCTCTATCTCTCCGAAGGCTTCGCGCAGAGAGCCTGGACCTGGCACGAAGCGGCCGACACGCGCCAGTTTCGTCCGTTGGAAGCAAAACGCACCGACGGCGATCTCGTGTGGATCGGCAACTGGGGCAACGAGGAGCGCACGGCGGAGCTCAACGAGTTCCTCATCGAGCCGGTGAAGGCGCTCGGCCTGAAGGCGCGCGTTTACGGCGTGCGTTATCCGGACCACGCACGCACCGCGCTGGCCGACGCCGGGATCGAATACGGCGGGTGGTTGCCCAACTTCGAGGTGCCGGCGATGTATTCCCGGTTCACGGTCACCGTGAACGTGCCTCGTCGCCCCTATGTGAAGGCGCTGCCCGGCATCCCGACAATCCGGCCTTTCGAGGCGCTCGCCTGCGGCATTCCGATGGTGTGTTCGCCTTGGCAGGACGCCGAAGGCTTGTTCGCTGCGGGCGATTATTCCCGCGCGAAATGCGGCAAGGAAATGACCGAGCAACTGGAACAGCTGCTGGGCTGCTCCGACCTGCGCCGCCGGATGGCGCGCAGCGGGTTGAAGACCATTCAGACGCGCCATACCTGCGCTCATCGCACGGACGAACTCCTGGAGATTTTCGCCGACATCGCGCCTCCGAAACGCGTGCGGAAATCTCGCCGTAAAACCGACGAACCGGCCCAGCCGACGTGGGTCGCTCCGTCCAATGCCTCCTTTGATTCTTCACTATGAAAAGCCATCTTAACATCGCCTTCTTCGGATCCAGCCTCGTCTCCGCCTACTGGAACGGAGCCGCCACTTACTACCGCGGCATCCTTCGCGCGCTCGCCGAGCGCGGACACCACGTCACCTTCTACGAACCCGACGCCTACGATCGTCAGGCGCACCGCGACATGCCCGATCCGGACTGGGCCAACGTCGTGGTGTATGCGGCCAACTCCTCCGACGCGGTGCTCTCCATCGTGCAACAGGCGCGCGACGCCGACCTCATTGTCAAGGCGAGTGGAGTGGGCGTTTACGACGAGTTGCTTGAAGCCGCCGTGCTGGAGCTGAAGAGCCCGCGCAACACCGTGGTGTTTTGGGATGTGGACGCGCCCGCGACCCTCGACCGCCTCGGCGCCGACGCCGACGACCCTTTCCGTGTATTGGTGCCGCACTACGACCTCATCCTGACCAACGGCGGCGGCGAGCCGGTGATCGATGCCTACGAATCGTTCGGAGCGGCGCGCTGCGTGCCCATTTATAACGCACTCGATCCCCGCGTGCATTTCCCGGTCTCGGCGGAGTCGCGTTTTCAGTGCGACCTTGCGTTCCTCGGCAACCGCGTGCCCGACCGCGAACGACGCGTGGACGAGTTATTCATCGACGTCGCGGCGGCGTTGCCCTCCTGCAAATTCCTGCTCGGCGGAAGCGGGTGGGGCGACCGGCCCCTGCCGGCCAACATCGCCTACGCCGGCCACGTCTTCACCCGCGACCACAACGCCTTCAACTCCACGCCCTCGGCGGTGCTCAACATCAACCGCGAGAGCATGGCGCGTTACGGGTTTTACCCGCCCGCGCGCATCTTCGAGGCTGCCGGCGCGGGCGCGTGCCTCATCACCGACGCCTGGGAAGGCATCGAGATGTTCCTCGATCCAGGCGACGAAGTGCTGGTCGCCAACGATGGCGACGAAGTCGCCTCGCACCTGGAGTCGCTCACGCCCGAGCTTTGCCGCGAGATCGGCGATGCGGCGATGAAGCGTATCCAAAGCGAACATACGTATGCACACCGCGTCATTCAGCTCGAAGAGTTGCTTGAAGGCCGTGACGCCTGGAAATCCCAACCGATGGAGGCGCGCGTCTGATGAAAATTGTGATCTTCGGTCTCTCCCTCACGTCCTCGTGGGGCAACGGCCACGCGACGACCTATCGCGGGCTGGTGCGTGAACTCGTGCGGCGCGGCCACGACGTGCACTTCGTCGAACGCGACGTGCCGTGGTATGCGAAAAATCGCGATTTGAACGAATTGCCGGGCGCGCGTCTCAGCCTGTATGCGAGCCTGGACGAGCTTCCCCGTTTCCTCGACGAGGTGCGCACGGCCGACGCAGTCATCGTGGGTTCCTACGTGCCGGACGGCATCGTGGTGGGAGAGTGGGTGATCGCGAACGCCTCGGGCGTGACGGCGTTCTACGACATCGATACGCCGGTGACGCTGGCGAAGTTGCGCGACGGCAATGCCGGTTACATCTCGGCCGCGCTGATTCCGCGTTATCAGGTGTATCTGTCGTTCACGGGCGGCCCGATCCTTCGGCAATTGGAGAAGGAGTGGGGCTCGCCCGCCGCGCGTCCGCTCTACTGCTCGGTGGATCCGTCCGCGTATTATCCCGAGGCGCGCAAGCCGCAATGGGACCTCGGCTATCTCGGCACTTACAGCATGGACCGGCAGCCCGGACTCGAGCGCCTGCTGATGGAGCCGGCGATGGATCTGCCGGCGCGTCGGTTCGTCGTCGCCGGCTCGCAATATCCTGAGGACATCATTTGGCCAGGCAACGTGGAGCGCATCGAGCACCTGCCGCCCGCCGGCCACCGCCGATTCTACAACCGTCAACGTTTCACCCTCAACCTCACGCGCGCCGACATGATTGCCGCCGGGTATTCGCCTAGCGTGCGGTTGTTCGAAGCCGCCGCTTGCGGCACGCCGATCATCAGCGACGAGTGGGAGGGCCTCGACGCGTTCTTTACTCCGGGCACCGAGATCCTGATCGCAAAAGACAGCCACGACGTGGAGCGGCTATTGTGGACCTTGTCCGA
>DFYA01000154.1:27487-28059 GCA_002382525.1 Opitutaceae bacterium UBA4094 | reverse complement strand
ACCGGATCCGCGTTTACCACCGCCGCTCCTTCCTGCGCTCGTCGAGCGCCCCGGCGAAAAGTTCGCGTCGCGCTGATCGGATCGACGCGGTGCGTTGTATCAAAGCGCGCGGGCGCTGCAGAAGGACCGGCGATGGTGCGACAATGACGCCGCNNCGGTATCGCCGGTCATCGCCGTGTCGCGCGGGCGGTGGTGCGGTCAAAGCTCCAGCGCAACACCGGTGCGATCAGACTGTGCAACCACGCCAAGGCGGTAAGTTGCGCGCCGGGCGTCACCGAAAAACGTCCGCGACGCACGCCGTCCAGCGTCGCGCGCGCGACCGCGTCGGCCGTCCACAAACCGGCGGCGGCGGTGAGCGCCTTCGTCTCGCGGGGCTTGGTGAGGTTTTCCTCGGCGAGTTGCGGCGTGTCGGTGTCCGGTGGATACACGATCGTCACGGCGACCCCGTCGGGCTTCAGCTCGCCGCGCAACGACTCGGCGAGCCCTCGCAACGCAAACTTGCTCGGCGCGTAGGCGGTGTAACCGAATAGCCCGACCAGGCCCGCGCCCGACGAGACGATCACCACGGAGCC
>DFYA01000154.1:10810-27328 GCA_002382525.1 Opitutaceae bacterium UBA4094 | reverse complement strand
GCGGCGGCGAGCTTGGACGGGTCGCGGGCGATGAGGCTTACGCGCGCGCCGGCGGCAGTGCATTGGCGGGCGAGGGCGAGACCGATGCCGCTGGAGCCGCCGGTGATGAGCACGTGCCGGTTGCGCATCGACGGACCTTTATCTCAGCGCCTTCGTGCGGAGGGCCTCGATGTCTTCGAACTGTTTCGAGGAGAGCAAGCGACGCGGCAGCCGGCGGCGTGCCTCTTCGATGAGACGATCCCAGTCGGATTCGTCGGGCGTGTGCGGATCCCAGCCGGTGTTGTGACCTTGGTGACGCGACCACTCGGCTTTGCCGCCGTGAACGCGCACTGAGATCTGAAATTTACCCTCTTCGGGGCTCTTGTCCCACCAGCCGAACTCCATTGCCATGCGGGAAGGAGTAACCGCGCGCGCTCACGGCGCCAGCGAAAACCCGGCGACGACCCGGCCGCGTTGAAAACGACCGTTGATTTTATCAATGCGGATGACCTGCACCTCGTCGCCGCGCAGTTCGACGAATTGTCCGCCGAACGGGCGGCAAAACGAACCCGTGTTGACGACTACCGGGCCGCAGGTGTGACGCCAAACGCCAGGGAAGTGCGTGTGGCCCACCACGACGAGGCGGGCGGCCGGCCGTTGCGCGTCGGCGAGGGCGCGAGCGCGCGCGGGCGTGGTGCACCAGGCGTTGAGCATGGCGAGCGGGCGTCGCGGCGGGAAGAGCACGCGAGCGACCCGAAGGGCGCGCGTGGTGCGGCGACGATCAAAGTGATTGTGCGGGTCGGGAAGGCGCGCGCACACGACGCGGTTGCGATGCAGGCGGTGTTCGATGAGGTCGGGCTCCTGAAGCGGCGTGTCGCGGGCGAGAGCGGAGAGGCGCTGACGGATTTTGGCGCGATGACCGCTCCACGGGGCGATGTCGCCGAAGAGCACGTCGCCGTGGGTGATCCATACGCGACCGTCGTTGAGCAAGAGTTCGCCGTGCTCCGAGATAAACGGGTCGTGATTGCCGCTGAGAAACGTGACGCGCGGCGCCTGTTGCGGGAAAAACGCGCGGACCTCCGCGAGGAGGGGAACGGCGGCGGGAGTCAGCGTGTCGAGTGTGTCGCCGTTGAGCACGAGGTGATCGGCGCCGGCAAGCAACGGAGCCAGGGAGCCGAGGTCATGCAGAGCGCTTTGGCCGTCACGGAAGTGGAGATCGGAAAAGATGCGTGTAACCAAGGCGGCCATCGAAGGCCTTGAAGGAACCGCACGCACGGGAAGCGGCAACCTTTAAGGTGGTTTTGGTGATGCGGCTTGAGGGGCGGCGCGGTTCGTGTCGGAGTCGCAGACGTGATGCGCATTCCTTTGATGGTTCTGTTAATGGTGGTAGGCGGGCTGCAGGGCGTTCGCGCGGATTTCGCGAAGGACGTGGCGCGTATCCACGTCGAAGCGGTGGGCGGTCGGGAAAACGTGGACGCGCTCAAGGCGTTCAAGGCGACGGGCGTCACGCATGGGGAACGCGGCGAGTTGCGCTTCATCATGTGGGCGGCGCGTCCGAACGCGTTGCGCATCGAAATCACTTCGGGAGAGCGGACGATTCTTCAGGCGTGGGACGGACGGTCGGAGCCCTGGCTGGCGGATTCGCAGACGCGCCGTGTGTCGGTTATGCGAGGTGAACGCGCGGACGAATTGAAAGCCGAAGCGGAGTTCGATAACCCGATGTTGGCGGGTCCTGATCGCAAGGTGTCGCTCGATTATGTCGGTATGGTCGAGGAGGGCGGGCGGAAATTGATCAAGGTGTTCGTGACCCAGAAATTCACGGAGACTTCTTTTATCTATCTCGATCCCGTGAGTTATCTGATCGTGCGCCGAGATGTGCCGCGCCAGCGCGGTGACAAGAGGGTGATTTTGCGGACGGACTATCACGATTTTCGTCCGGTTGCGGGTGTGATGTTGCCGCACCGGTTGGTAGTTTCGCAGGCAGGAAAACAAGTGCACGAGACGATCATTGAGCGAATCGAGGCGAACCCGCGCATGGCGGCGGAGCTGTTCGAGCTGCCGGGCGTGAAACGCAAGTGAGGCGGTTGTGCCGGCGGGGGAGGCGGCGGCGCGTCGCGGCCGGGCGATGAAGCACGGCCGCGGTAGAGCGGAGTGGGAGCGAGCTTGCTCGCGAGGATTGACCCAATCGCGAGCAAGCTCGCCTCCCACGTTTGGTCCGATGCGCATTTCACGGCGTGGAGGGGTTTCGACACTTGCCAGCGCGAGGGGAGGCGCGTTGGAGTCGGCGGCACTATGGCCTTATTTGGTTCACTCGCCACGGTTCGTGCACAACTCGCCGGATGTCCGTCGTTCGACCGGACGTTTGCCTACGTGGAGGAAATGCTCCGTCCGGGCTCGCCCGCGCATCAACGCATGCTCGCCGTGCCCGAAGGCGAAACGGAACGGGTTGAACTCGGCGATGGCGTGTTCGCGTTGGAGCAAGCCTACGTGGCCAAGCCGCGCGCCGAAGGCCGTTGGGAGGCGCACCGCGCATATATCGACGTGCAAGTGATCGTGACCGGCGACGAGTTGATGGAGGTCACCGATACTTCGCGTTTGGTTGTGACCGAAGACCGCACGCCGGAAAAGGACGTCTTGTTTTTCGCCGCGTATGACGAAGGCTCAGTGCTTCGTATGCGTGCGGGCGAGCTCGCGGTGTTTTATCCGATCGACGCGCATAAGCCCTCGTTGGCCGCAGGCGACCCCGCCGCGTTGGTGCGCAAGACGGTGGTCAAAGTGCCGGTCGCGTCCGTCGCGTGAACTACCGGCATCATTATCACGCGGGCAATTTCGCCGACGTGCTCAAGCACGCGGTGCTCGTGCGAATCGTGCGGGCGATGCAACGCAAAGAACGCGGGTTTCTTTACGTGGACACGCACGCGGGTCGCGGTCGCTACGATCTCGAATCGGCCGCGCGCGGTGACACGTTGGAGCGTAAACCGGAGTGGCCGGAGGGTATCGGGCGGTTGTGGGATCGCACGCGTTTGCCCGACGTGCTCGCGGACTACGTCGCGCAGGTGAAGGCGTTTGACCAGAAGCTGGGCAACTTGGAAACCACGCCGCGTTTTTATCCTGGCTCGCCTCGGTTGGTGCGCGCGCTGGCGCGTCCGCAGGACCGGTTGTCGCTCTTCGAAAAGCAGCACGATGAAGCGGGAGCGTTGCGCGCGGAGTTTGCTCGCACGAGCGGCGTGGGCATCCAGTCGGCGGACGGTTATGCAGGATTGAAAGGACAACTGCCGCCGCCGGAGAAACGTGCGCTGGTCTTGATCGATCCGCCGTTTGAGTCGAAGGACGAGTTTGCTCAGGTGGCGCGAGCGGTGGGCGATGCATTAAAGCGTTCTCCGGCGGCGACGATCGTCGTGTGGTATCCGCTCACGGAACGAGCGCGCGTGGATGCGTTTTTTGCCGATCTCACGATGCTCGCGCTGCCGCCGACCTTCACATTCGAGCTGACGGTCGTCGGGCCGCTGCATCCGATGAAGATGAAGGGCAGTGGACTTGTGGTGATCAACCCGCCGTGGGAACTGGATCGCGAACTGGCGCCAGCCGGCACTTGGCTCGCGGAGATACTCGCGCAAGGCCAAGGCGGACGCGCCGAGCTGCGTTGGCTGGTGCGCGAGAGTTGAGCGGTGTTCGCGTGGTCACTACGACCGCCGATCGCCCATTGATTTCGGGCGCAAAAAAGCGCCGTGGGAAACGGCGCGTTTGCGAGGGGGCCGGACGAATATCCGGCGCCGGGCGGCTCTTTATTTGGTGTCGCGGCGCGGATCGGTCACGCGTTGGGCGGTGAACGGAATCGTCGCCGGGATGGCCACGCGGGCGGGGAGGTCGGGCGCGCGGAACACCGGTTTGCCCCAGAGCACATCGAAGTGCGTGGAGGAATCAAAAGACACGGCGGGTTTCGGGGGCAGGGAGTGGGGTTGAATCATCATGGGGTGAAGGGGGTTATTTGGATACAATCCTACATCGGTTGCTTAGCGACTCGAAATAAGGAAAAAAGTGCTCCGGATTTCAAAATTTCCCCCGGGAATTTGCTGATGATTAATATCTGCAATTACGGCGTGATTCTGGCCGCCTACGACGTCCGCTTCCCGTTACAAAACGCGGTGAGGCGGCTCGGTCGAAGGGGCTTCGAGCGGCGGCGCGAGGCGAGCTTGGAACTGCCGCCAGTGTTCTGCGGCTTGCTCGGTCCGGATCACCGATTGCAGTTCGCGACTTCCGGCAAAAATGATGAAGGCAAACAGCAACGCGCCTAGATAGATGCCTTTGTAGAGCAAATACGCCGCCCCGGCCATGGCGATGATTTTGCCAACACCCACTGCGGTTTGGGTCGCCTTCAAATACGGCATTCGCATCGCCAGCAACGCACGGAAGACCCGGCCGCCGTCCATGGGAAATGCGGGCAGCAAGTTGAACACGCCCATCACGAGGTTCACCAGCACGAGGTGCCGCATCAGCTCGGCGGTGGTGAGTGAAAAATACATCGGGTTCCAGCCGGCAGGAAACCGCACAAAGATCATCAGCACGGCGATGATCACGTAGTTCACCGCCGGTCCCGCCAACGCGATGATGATTTCCTCGCGTGGTTTCCGAGGGATCGAATCCATCTCGGCCATGCCGCCGATCGGCAGCAGAAGGATGCGTGGCACCTGCACCCCGAAGCGGCGCGCCGCAAAGGCGTGGCCGAGTTCGTGCAGCGTGACGCACGCGAAGAGCGCGAGCATGTAAGTGAGCGTCCACACCGCTCCCTGCCACGCAGCGGCGGTCCAGCCCTCCCACGCGACGTAGGCGAGCAGCAAAAGGAAACTCACGTGCACCGAGAGTTGAATGCCGCAGATGCGGAACAAGTTCATTGACCAGCCAAGCATGAGAAAGTTAGTGAACACGCGTTTTGCGGGAACCGCCAGTGCTCTTGTCTGGCGACCGCGAGGCGCATCCACTGTTCCCATGACTGACAACGCCGCCAGCAAACCGCCGACCATCCTTGTCATCGATGACGACGCCGAAGTGCGTTACTCACTGGGCCGCGTTCTCTCCTCGAAAAAATACCAAGTGGTCGAGGCCGCCAGCGGAGAACTCGGCGTGGCCGCAGTGAAAAAGGGCCCGCATCCCGATCTCATCTTCCTCGACATCCGTATGAGCGGCATGAGCGGCATTGAGGCGCTGCAACACATTCGCTCCGTCAACCCGAAGCAGCTCGTGGTGTTGATGACCGCGTTTGGCACGGCGCAGACCGCGATCGAGGCGATGAAATACGGCGCGTTCGACTACATCATGAAGCCCTTCGATCCCGCGAAGGTGCTCACAATCGCCGAGAACGCGCTCAAGGCCCACGCCGACATGCGTGCCGTCGTTGATTACAAGCCGACCATCAACAGCGACGACTACAAGGAAGGCATCGTCGGTTCCTCGCCTGTCATGCAGGATGTATTCAAAGTGATCGGACAAGTCACCGCCAGCGACGTCACCGTGATGATCACCGGCGAGAGTGGCACAGGCAAAGAGCTCGTTGCGCGCTCGATCTGGAAACATTCTCACCGCGCCTCCAAACCCTTCATCGCGGTCAACTGCGCGGCCATCCCTGACAATCTCATCGAGAGCGAACTCTTCGGTCACGAGAAAGGTTCTTTCACCGGCGCGACGGGGCAGCGTCTCGGCAAGTTTGAGCTGTGCGACGGCGGCACCATCTTTCTCGACGAGATCGGTGACATGGCGCTCGCGACGCAGACGAAGATTCTGCGCGTGCTTCAGCAAGGCGAGATCCAGCGCGTGGGCGGCACCGAGACGATCAAGGTCGATGTGCGCATCCTCGCCGCGACGAACAAGGACCTCGAAGAAATGGTGAAGGCGAAAACCTTCCGCGAAGATTTGTATTATCGGCTCAACGTAGTGCGCATCCGTATGCCGGCGCTGCGCGAGCGCGTGGACGACGTGCCGCAGATCGTGGATTTTTGTGTCCAGAATCTCGTGAAACAAAAAAAGGCGCGCACGAGCAAGGTGTCGCCCGAGGCGATGTCGGTGCTGACTCGTTATCGTTGGCCGGGCAACGTGCGCGAGTTGGAGAACGTGGTGTATCGCAGCGCGGTCATCGCGCAGGGCGACACGATTTTGTTGAAAGACCTGCCGGTCGAAGTGCGTGAATCGGCGGGCGGCGGGGGCGGGGTGCCACAGCCGGCGGTGACGACGGTTTCGGCACCGGCGGAGTCTGACTCCGCGACGACCGCTCCGATGGTTGGTGGCTCGGCCGCCACCGTCGAGGTGGAAGCGTCGCCTGCTTTGGCGCCGGCGCTGACGGTGGAGCGTGCGTTGGATTTCTTGCACATTGAACTCGGGCGGGAGGCGGAGCCGATCTTGGAGCGTCTCGAGCGAGAGATGATTGTGCGCGTGCTCACTGCGATGGAGGGCAACGTCCTCAAGGCCTCCGAGAAACTGGGCATGACGCGAGCCACGCTGCGCAAGCGTGTGGACGAACTTGGTCTGAAGATTTGAGCGGCGAGCGGGCGGCGGGAGGCCCGGGCGGTTGGTCCGACGTGGGAAGCGAGCGTGCTAGCGATGTGGACGCAACGATCGCGAGCAAGCTCGCTTCCCACCTGAGGAGCCGCCTCGGCCTATCCGCTGAAGCAAAAAAAGGCCCGACCAGAGGGCCGGGCCTTCTTGTTGAAGGGGTCGCTTACTTCTTCTTAAACCCGTCGGGGTTCTGCGAATGCCACTGCCACGCGGTTGCCACGATGGGCTCGATGGTCGTGTATTTCGGCTCCCAGTTGAGTTCGGTCTTCGCCTTGGAGGAGTCGGCGTAGAGCGCGGGCGGGTCGCCGGCGCGGCGCGGTCCGGTCACGTAGGGCACTTTTTTACCGGTGACCTTTTCGACGGCGTGAATGACTTCCAAGACCGACGTGGGCGTGCCGGTGCCCAGGTTGTAGAAGAGCGCGGCGCCGGGCGTTTCGAGTTTCTCGAAGACGGCGATGTGGGCGCGGCTGAGGTCGTCCACATGAACATAGTCGCGGAGGCAGGTGCCGTCCGGGGTGGGGTAGTCGGTGCCGAAGACCTGGACGTTTTCGCGTTTGCCGACCGCGGCGTCGATCACGAGCGGGATGAGGTGTGTCTCGGGATTGTGTTGTTCGCCGATGGTGCCGTCCTCGGCCGCGCCGGCGGCGTTGAAATAACGGAAGGCGGCGAAGCTCAGGCCGTAGGCGGACGCGAATGATTTGAGCGCATTCTCGATGTCGAGTTTGGTCTGGCCGTAAGGATTGATCGGCGCCTGCGGCATCGTTTCGACGAGCGGCATTTTCTCGGGGATCCCGTAGGTGGCACAGGTTGAGGAGAAGACGAATTTCTTCACGCCCGAGCCGATCATGCAGCGCAAGAGGTGCAGCGTGGATGCAACGTTGTTGAAGTAATACTTCATCGGGTCCGTCACACTCTCGCCGACGTAGGCGTAGGCGGCGAAGTGCATGACGATGTCGATTTTCTCTTTGCGGAGAATCTTCCCGACTTCGCTCTCGTTGCCGAGATTCACGGAGTAGAAGGGCACATCGCCGGCGACGGCCGCTCGATGGCCGAAGACGAGATTGTCCAACACGACGGGATTGTGCCCGGCCGCGATCAATTGACGAACACAGTGACTGCCGATGTATCCGGCACCTCCAACAACAAGGACGTTCATATTTGGAGCCTAGGCTTGTATTGCGTTTATGCGACGCTTGGCTAGCGGTTTTTACTGCTCATGTCGTTTCAACCCCCGCGCATTGTAATCACTGGAGTCGGTCTCACCGCACCGAACGGCAATACCTTGTCCGAGTTCCGCAAAAACCTGCTCGATGGGGTCGGCGGCATCGAGAAAAAGGAGATCCGCTACATGGGCGAACTCCTCGCCGGCGTTTGTCACTACGACGCGTTGAAATACCAGACGAAGAAAGAACTCCGCGTCGGCACGCGCGCCGGTTCGATCTCGATTTACTGCGCCCGCGAGGCCGTGGCCGACAGCAAGATCGACTTCGCCTCCTTTGCAAAGGATCGCATCGGCGTTTACGTCGGCACGACCGAGCACGGCAACGTCGAGACCGAAAACGAGATCTACGCCATTTCGAAGTTTAACTACGACACGAAGTATTGGTCGCACTACCACAACCCCCGCACGGTCTCCAACAACCCGGCCGGCGAAGTCTCTCTTAACCTCGGTATCACCGGTCCCGCCTACACGATCGGCGCCGCTTGCGCCGCGGGCAACATGGGCCTCATCCACGCCGCGCAGATGCTGCGCCTCGGCGAAGTGGATTTCGCGATCTGCGGTGGCGTGAGCGAATCGATTCATACCTTCGGCATCTACGCCGGTTTTAAATCTCAAAACGCGCTGGCGTCGCACGCCGATCCGCTGAAGGCATCGCGTCCGTTCGACAAGGGACGCAACGGCATCGTCATTTCCGAAGGCGGCGCGCTTTACACGTTGGAACGTCTCGACGACGCGATCGCGCGCGGCGCGAAAATCTACGGCGAAATCGCCGGTTACTGCGTCAACTCCGACGCGAGCGACTACGTGCTGCCCAATCCCGGCCGCCAGGCCGAGTGCGTGCGCAAGGCACTCAAGTCCGCCGGCATGGCGCCGCAGGATATCCACATCGTGAATACGCACGCGACCGCCACGCCGCTCGGCGACATCCAGGAGTGCCAGGCGATCGGGGAGGTGTTCGCGAACTGCCCCGACACCTACATCAACAACACGAAGAGCTACATCGGACACTGCATGGGCGCGGCGGGCGCGTTGGAACTGGCGGGCAACCTGCCGTCGTTCGACGACCTCACGGTTCACCCGACGATCAACGTCGATGATTTGGATCCGCAGTGCGCGTTGCCCAACCTCGTGATCAACCAGCCGAAGACGGTTGGGAAAGTGGATGCGATCCTGAACAACTCGTTCGGCATGCTCGGCATAAATTCCACGTTGATTGTGAAACGCTTTGTGGCCTGAGTTTGCCCCTTATATTTTCAAAATGACCAAAGACGAAACCAAACAAGCGGTCCTCGACATCATCGCCGACATCGCGCCGGACGAAGACATTTCAAACCTCAAGCCCGATGTCCGCCTGCGCGACCAGATGCAGCTCGATTCGATGGACTTCCTCGACATCGTGATGGAGCTCCGCAAGCGCCACGGCATTGAGGTGCCCGAGGCCGATTACCCGCAACTCGCCTCGCTCGACAGCTGCGCCGAGTATCTCACGCCGAAGTTCACCGCTCTCGGCAAATAAGCGGACCCGATCCTCCGACTTCGCAGGGCCTGACTTCGGTCGGGCCTTTTTTATGAAATTACACAGAGGGCACGAGAGGAGGCACGGAGGCCACAAAGGAATTCCTGTTTGCCTCTTCGGTTTTCTCCGTGGCCTCTGTGAACGCTCTCGTGCCCTCTGTGTAACTCTTCCGTGACGACCATCGACTACACCTCCACACACTACGACGTTGCCATCATCGGCGCGGGCATGGCCGGCCTCGCGGCCGGCATCCGCCTCGCGCATTTCGGAAAAAAAGTGTGCATCTTCGAGCGCCACAACGCGCCGGGCGGACTCAACAGTTTTTATAGCATCGACGGCCGCAAATACGATGTGGGGCTCCACGCGATGACCAACTTCGTGCGAGCCGGAGTCAAAGGCACCCCGCTCACCAAACTCCTTCGCCAACTCCGCATCGACCGCGACGAATTCGCTCTGTGCGAACAAAAACGGTCCCGCGTCGCCTTCGGTCCGCGCGGTGAAGCGTCCCTTACGTTCACCAACGATTTCACCGTTTTCGAGAGTGAGGTCGCGCGTCAGTTTCCGGCGCAAATCGACGGGTTTCGGCGACTCGTCGCGCTCATCCGCACGTATGACGATGTGTCGCTGGGTGCGCAGCCGGAGTCGGCGCGCGCGGTCATTCGCCGCCACCTGAACGATCCGCTGCTGGAGGACATGCTGTTTTGTCCGGTCATGTATTACGGCAGCGCGACCGAGCACGACATGGAGTTCGGCCAGTTCGTGATCATGTTCAAAGCGCTCTTTCTCGAAGGCTTCGCGCGTCCGCTCGACGGCGTGCGCGTGGTCATCCGTGTATTGCTCGACAAATACCGGCAGGCCGGCGGCGAGCGTCGCATGAAGTGCGGCGTAAAGGAGATCGTGGTGCGCGACGGACATGCGAGCGCGTTGATTTTGGATGATGGCACGGAGGTGACTGCGACGCATGTCATCAGCACGGTGGGCGCGCCGGAGACGGAGCGGCTCCTGGGGGAGAAATCACAAACGCCAAATGCCAAATCCCAAAGGGACGGACATCCTGTCGGCGCGTTGAGTTATACGGAGACGATTACGGTGCTGGACCGCGAGCCGGCGGCGCTCGGCTGGGGCGACGATACGATCGTGTTTTTCAACGACTCGGAGCGGTTCACCTACGCGCGTTGCGAGACGCCTGTTGATACGCGCAGCGGCGTCATCTGCATGCCGAACAACTTCGACTTCGGGCCCGACGCGCATCTGCCCGAAGGACTGTTCCGCTGCACGTGTCTGGCGAGCTACGACCAATGGGTGAACCTGCCGGAAGCCGCGTATCGCGAGGCTAAGGCGCATTGGTATGCGGAAATTCAGAAGAGCGCGCAGCGTTTCCTGCCGCCGCTGCCTACGCCCGACGCGCTTGCGCGGGCGACCTTGGCGACCGACATGTTTACGCCGCGCACGATCACGAAGTTCACGGGCCGGCTCGGCGGCGCGATCTATGGCTCGCCGCAAAAGGTGCGCGACGGACGCACGGCGGTGGACAACCTCTACCTCGCGGGAACCGACCAAGGCTTTTTGGGAATCATCGGCGCGATGCTCAGCGGCATTTCGATGGCGAATTTCCACATTCTGGCGGGCGGGAAGTAGCTGAGCCGAAGCGGGTTTGTGTGGGAAGCGAGCTTGCTCGCGATGCATTGTCGGAATCGCGAGCAAGCTCGCTTCCCACGAAAGGCATTTGATGTCGGCAGTCGGCTGGAGCGCGGGAAGTAGCGCAGACTTCTAGTCCGCTTGGCCTTCGGATGCAGACTGGAAGTCTGCGCTACTTTACCACGCCGCCTCGGTTTCGCTCGCGGTGAGCACCGGCACGCCGGCTTCGTCGGCGAAGCGGCGCCACTGGGCGAGGGCGGCGCGGACCTCGTCGATGACGCGCGCCGTTTGTTTCGCGTCGAGCGACTCGGAAGCGGCAAGTTTTTTAAGGTGGTCAATCCCGGCGTGCCGACGTTCTCCGCAGACTGCCATGCCGCGTTCGGGCAACTGACGTGGGCTGGTGAACGTGAGGTCGTAGGCCGGGCCAAGCGTCCACGCACGATCGCGATAAAGAAAGCCGTGGTTCTTGGCGTGGTCGTCCCGGTTGCCGGCGAGCACGTTGAACACCGAGCGGCGATACGCGCGCCAGACCTCGCGTTCGTCCTTCGTTAATCGGCGCGTGGCGCGCAAAAGCGTCTGGTAATCGAGGTCGCCGCCGCCCGCGTGCAATAGCCCGCCGAGCGTGTGGTGGTGCAGGCATTCGTCTCCGTCGCGGTCGAAGCGCTTCACGGCGAAGTGGCGACGCAGGCGTTTGCCGTGCTTCGTTTCGAGCAGGCGTGTATCGGGAACGTCGATACCGGCGGCGCGCGCCATGCGGGCGTAGGCTTCTTCCATCACGCCCAACGTGCCGTCGCGTGTGGTGTCGAACTTCACAATCCACGGTGAACATCCCGCAGGGGCTGACGGGCCCGCGTGCGGTGCGCCGTCTCCGGAGTCGGGGAGGTTGAGCAATGCCTTGGGGCGGGCGCCGCCGGCGGAGGAGCCGACTTGAGCCAGGATTTCCAGGTCAACCTCGCCGCTTTTGTCGGCCTCGGCGGCGGCGGAATAGAGATCCGTCAACGTGATGTCGGCGGGCGCGAGCACGTCGAGTTCGGGCGTGTAATCGAGTGCGCCCATCGCGTGGCAACCGACGTAGGCGAGCATCATCAGCGGCGTCATCGCATGGTCAGGGGTGCCGCGTTGGCGAAACCACGCTTCCATGATGCGGCGGCCCCAATGGTCCGGGAGCGAGTCCTCAAACAAGCCATGCAGGCGCATGGTCGGCACGGCGGGATCGCGCGCCTTCACTCCGGTGCCGAGCGGCAGGTGAAAAGGTGACAACTCGTGTCCGCTCGCGATGAAGCTCGGTGCGTATTCGAAAAACAAGCCGCCGCGCGCTTCGGCGAGTTCGCCGACCTTGAGACCGCGGTAATGAACGATGAGGCGACTCATGATGATTTTCGGCGTCCGCGTTTCCGCTCGGGTGAGGTGAGGTCGTCGAGAGAGACGCCGGTGAGATCTTGGCCGCGGCCGAGTTGATCGAACGCGTCGAGCCAATCGAGCACCTGAAAAATCTTCAGGAGTCGCGCGAGAGCGATGCGGCCGGTGCGCTCGAACAAGACGTAGGTCGGCGTCTTCATGCCCGCGCGCTGGGCCATTTCGTCTTGGGTCCACCCGCGTTGCAACCGTCGCTCTCGCACGCGGAACGCGAGATCACGGGCCACTTCTTGGGTGGATTTAAGCGATAACATGTTAAGAAGAATGCGCGACGAGCAGGTTTTAACAATATTATATTATCGACTAATGGCCGGTGCAGAATGAGATCGACGAATGTCTGACGTCATTCAGTTGAGCCCGGTTGCGATCCTGCGGACGCCGTTTGCAGAGAAGTTTGGTGTGCCGCGGCAAAGCGGATTGATTCCGGAGGCCGAAGGGCGCGTCGAATTTTTGGCCGGGTTTTCAGCTCCCGATTTTGTGAGAGGGCTCGAAACGTTTTCGCATGTGTGGCTGGTGACGGGCTTTCATCAAAATCCGCCTTGGACGGGCGCGGCGACGGTGCGGCCGCCGCGGTTGGGCGGCAACGAACGCGTTGGGGTGTTTGCGTCGCGCGCGCCGAATCGGCCGAATGGGCTCGGATTATCGCTGGTGCACTTGCTGGCGATTGAGGACGGAGCGTTGCGGGTGGGCGGTGTCGATATGGTGGACGGCACGCCCGTGTATGATGTGAAGCCCTACATCCCGTGGTGCGAAGCGTTACCCGACGCAAAGGCCGATTGGGTGCGGGAGGCGCCGTTCGTGCGCGGGGAGGACGCGGTGAGAATCCCGGCGGACGTGGCGGCAATGGTTGGCGAGGGGACGGTGCGTTTGCTGCGTCAGATGCTGCGGTTGGATCTGCAACCCGCGTATCAAGACGGAGAGACGGGACGCGTTTATGGGATGACTCTTGCGGGGTGGAACATCACGTGGCGTGCGGTGGAGGGCGGCGGCGTCGAGGTGCTGGAGGCAATGCTCCATGGTCAGGGAGGGACTACCTCCCTCACGCCTTGAAGCAATACGGGCAGGATTTTTCGTAGATGTAGCGTGCGTCCTTCTGCTCGGCAACGGTGAGCGGCATCTGGCACTTCCAGCAGAGGACGGAGCCAGACTCGGTGAGGTCGGGGTTTACGCCCACGCGACGGTCGAAGACGAAACACTCTCCGTCGTAATGCGCGCCGCCGCACTCCTCGAAATATTTGAGAATGCCGCCGTCGAGTTGGAACACGTTTTCGTAGCCTTCGCGCACCATGAAGGGGCCGGCTTTTTCGCAGCGAATGCCGCCCGTGCAAAACATCACGACGGGTTGAGACTTGAGGTCGTCGGGGAGTTTGCTGACCGCGTCGGGAAATTCTCGGAAGTGGTCGATGTGCGGATCGATCGCGCCTTTGAACGTGCCGAGCCGCACCTCGTAGTCGTTGCGCGTGTCGAGCAACGTGACGGGGCGGCCTTCGTCGAGCCACTGCTTGAGCATGCGTGGCGCGAGCTTAGGCGAGGGACGTCGGGCGGGATCGATGCCATCCACGCCGAAAGCAATGATCTCTTTTTTGATCTTCACGAGCATGCGGTTGAACGGCTGCTCGGAGCTGAAGCTTTCTTTCGGCGCGAGGTCGGCGAGACCGGGAACGGTGTGCAATTCGGCGAGGAGCGCGTGAACGTTGTCGGCGAGGCCGGCGACGAAGAGGTTGATACCCTCGGTGCTGAGAAGGATCGTGCCGCGGAGTCCGGCGGCGTCGCAGGTCGATTTTAGCCGGTCGCGCAGCGCGGGAAGGGCTTCGACGTCGAACGGTGTGAATTTGTAGGTGGAGATGTTGAGGAACGTCGCGGGCATGGCAGGCGGATGTCCGGACACTGTGGGGCTCGGGAGGCCGCCACGCCAAGCGCGGAGAGAGGAGGCGGCGAGGTTAAGCTAAGCGCTTGCGAGGCGTTGAACACGTCGGCACTGCTGGTCGGCTTTTATGGATTGGATCGTCGCCAGTTTGATGTCCGCGCTGTTTCTCGGGTTTTACGACCTGAGCACCAAGCACGCGGTGCGCGACAACGCGGTGCTGCCGGTGTTGTTTCTGGCCAACGTGTGCAGCTCGGTGGTGTGGCTGACGTTGCTCGCCGTGGACGCGGTGATGACGGGTGCGGATGGAGCGGCGGGTGCGGGCGGAGGGTTGCCGGCGATGTTTAAGGTGGATGCGCTGACGGGGACGCAGCACGCGCAGCTGTTGTTGAAATCGACGATCGTGGCGGCGTCGTGGCTGTGCAGCTATTTTGCGCTGAAGAGCCTGCCGTTGTCACTGGCGGCGCCGATTCGTGCGACGGGGCCGATGTGGACACTGTTTGGAGCGTTGCTCGTGCTTGGGGAGCGTCCGTCGTGGCTGGAGATGATCGGCGTGGGCATTACCTTGGCGTCGTTCTTCGGGCTCTCGCTCGCGGGGGCAAAGGAGGGCATTCACTTCCACAAAAACAAATGGATCGCGTGGCTGTTGGGCGGAACGCTGCTCGGGGCGGTGAGCGGATTGTATGACAAGTTCTTGATGGCGAGCGCGGGGTTCACCGCCTCGACCGTGCAGTGTTGGTTTTCGATCTATCTGGCGCTGATTTTTTTTCCGCTGGCGGTGGGGTGGAAGTTGAGGTGGTGGCCGCGTAACGTGTTTCACTGGCGGTGGAGCATCGTCGGCGTGTCGGCGGGGCTGTTGGTGGCGGACTTCTTGTATTTCGACGCGTTGCGCGACCCGGAGGCGTTGGTGTCGCTGGTATCGAGCTTGAGGCGCGGGAGCACGTTGGTGGCGTTTGCCGGCAGCGTGTGGTGGCTGGGCGAGGCGAACGGTCGGGAGAAGATTTTCCCGGTGCTGGGGATTGTCGCGGGGATCGTGCTGACGGTGGTGGGGTGAGGGGATGTCCTCGATCTGGTTGCCCACGGAATACACGGAACACACGGAAGTTTCGGCGGGGGCGGCGTAGGAGAAAGATTAAGATGAAGAGGAAAGAAAAAGAGGGCGGAACCACTCCTCACGCTCGCAGCTACGGGTGGATTCCCTGAACTCACGTTCAGGGCCACGAGGGGGCGGACCAGAGGGGGCGGCCTTGGCGGTGGGTGGCAAGGATGTCGGCTGGGGTCACGCGGGTGACGAGGCTCGCGAGGAGGTGGCGCGTGCAGCGGAGGTGCGGGGCGTGGAAATCGAAGATCACGAAGTCGGCGGGGAGGTGGACGTCGAGGTAACCGTAATGGTCTCCGCCGAGGAGCGGGCGGATGTTGGATGTCACCATTTTTAGAATACGCGCGGGATCGGGGGTGGCGGCGTCGGCGGACTGGGAGCGGGCGAGCTTGTAGGCGAAGTCGAGTTCGGCGAGGAGCGATGGCGCGTTGAGCATAACGTTGTCGGTGCCGAGGAGGAGGTTGACGTTGGCGCGGAGGAGCGCGGCGACGGGCGGGAGCGGGAGGCCGAGCGTGGCGTTGGCGCGCGGGTTGAGCGCGGCGGTTTTGCGGGTTCGGGCGAGGAGCGCGACTTCGTCGTCGGTCGCGACGGTGAGGTGGACGATCAGGTCGGCGTCGTAGTCTTCGATTGCGCGGAGGAGATCGCCGCGTCCGGTGAGGGCGAGCGAGCGATCGCGGTAGGCGACGCTCTCGAGGCAGTGAATGGCGCGAAGTTTTCTCGGAGAGGTGGTGAGCGAGCGGAGTTCGCGCCACGCCGGGTCGGTGAGGTCGTTCATCGTGCTCTCGGAAAAACCGTCGGCGACGGCGAGCATGGCGGCGAGTTCGTCGCGGGCGGCGGCGGGGAGCGCGGCGGTGTTGGCTTCGAGGTCGGCGGCAGAGAAGGGCGGCGAATCGAATTGGTTGAGGATGATCGATTGGACTCCCGTGATGGCGGAGGCTTCGCGGAGCAGGCGGGCGCCGGCGGCGCCTTGTTCGCGGAAGTCGAAGTGGGCGATGGTTCCGGTGCGCGCCATGTAGCGCTGGTGGGCGACAAGGTGCGGCAGGTGGTCGGCGGGTGCGAGTTTGGCGAGTTCGCGGTATTTGTAGCCGGCGGGACGGAAGAAGGCTTCTTCGAGCGTGAGACCGGTGGCTCCGTCAGGGAGCGCGCAGTCTCCTATGTGGGTGTGGCCGTTGTAGAGACCGGGGATGACGACGAGCGCGCCGGAGTCGAGCTGGTTGCAAGGCGCGCCGAGTTCGAGG
>DFYA01000154.1:0-10722 GCA_002382525.1 Opitutaceae bacterium UBA4094 | reverse complement strand
CGAAAACCAGGGCGTTGAGCGCGGCTTCGAACCCGAAAATTGAATACAACGCCGGAGCATCGATGCGGATGACGAAGGCGCCGAGTCCGGCTTCGCGGAGCATGCGCACGCTGCGGTTGACCATCTCGGCTTCGATCTCGGAACCGCCTTGAAGGATGATCACGGGCTTGGGGTGGGCGTTCATCTGCTGGAACGGACCGTGGGCGAATTGGAGGAAGTCACTGATGGGCGGACAGGGCCAGAAGACGCCTTCCATGAATTTGCAGGCGAGGTTTTGCGCGAAGTCGGAGATGGGGGCGGCGGTGACGAGGTTGAAGCCTTGGGAGAAGGCGCTGGGGAGCCCGATCATGGCGGCGCGGAGATCGTCGGGCGGGCGCGCGTCGAGGAGCGGGAGGATGGTGGCGGCTTCGGGGGCGGGGAAGCGGCAGCCGGCGAAACGCGCGGCAAATTGCAGGCAGGCGAGGTAGCCGGCCAGCGGACCGACAAAACGGATGAGCGTGGTGTATTCCTCGGCGAGCGGGAATTCGACGAGTTCGCCGCCCTCGTTGAGAATGCGTTGCAGGAGTTCGGCGCGATCGGCTTTTCCGGCGGCGCGAGCGGCGGCGGGAGTCGTAGCGGAAAAAAGGATACAGTGGGCGAAGTCGGCGCGACGGTTGAGCGCGATACGGGCGTTGGGCGAGACGCCTTGGGAGAAGACGACGAGGGTTTTGTCGGCGAACGATTCGGGGTCCGCGACGGTGAAGCCGGAGAGCGGTAGGTAGGCGGCGGAGCGGTCGGTGTAGAGATTGAGCAGGTTGGCGAGATACCGGGCGTGCGCCTCGGAGCTGCCGGTGCCGGTGACGACGAAGCGGCGGGAGGCGAGCGTGGCGGGACGGAGGGCGGCGGGGGGAGCGTCGAGCATGCCGGCGAGGACCGACGGTATGGACGCGAGGCGGCGAGCGAGGAGGTCGTGGCCGAGGGGATCGGTGGGGGCCGGGGGCATGGAGGTGAGAGGGGGCGGAGCGTCGGAGGGATGGCCGCAAAAAGGCACAAAAAGCGCGGGTATGCGAAGGGGAAACGTCCGCGCGCCGATTGGCGCGGTGGGTGGTTAATTCGGACCACTCGCTCACGCTCGCAGCTACGCGGTATTGCCGAGCGCGAGCGAGCTCGCGGCCTACGGACGGAGGCGGATCAGTCTTCGAGGAAGATCCACTTCTCGACTTCGATTTTGTGGCGGTTGAGGGCTTCGGCGTATTCGGGTTTTTTGACGAGACTGGTGGGGGAATTCATCACCATTTGAATCTTTGTATTGGGAATGTGGTGACGAAGGAGAAGGATGGAGGCGTCGTAGTCGCGGCTGTCGTAGTCCACGCCAAGGCGGCGATAGGCTTCGTCGGAGGAGAAGGCCTGGCCGGCGTCGGCCATCATGCGGTCGGTGGCGTGGGCGCCGAAGCCGGCGCCGCGTCCGTCGTTGTGCAGGAGGAGGAGGGCGCCCACGCCGTAATCGACGATGTGTTTGACGGAGTGTTTGAGCTTGTCGCGGTTCTCGACGGTGCGGAGCGGGAAGCGGTTGAAGAGCGATTCGCTGTGGAGGCGAACTACGGGTGTTTCGTAAACGCGCGGCGTTCCGTGGGTGAGGACGACGAATTCCTGGCTGGTGACGATGTCGTAATAAACGTGAACGCGGAACCAGTAGGGCGTGGAGAGGAGTTCGACGACCGGGTCGTCGGGATGATCGTCTTTGAAGTGGTTGAGGTGATCGGGGTCGATGGTGACGAGGAAACGATTCTGGCGAATGGCGCGGTAGCCGAGGACGACCGGCATCGAGCCGCCCATGTAGCGGGAGAGAGCGTCCTTTTTGAAGAGGGCGGAGAACTGGTCCTCGGTGACGAGGATTTCGTTGTCCACGGGTTTCATCGGCAGGAAGTAACTCGCCGCGTAGATGAACCGGCGGGCTTCGGGAAGGGCGTGGGCGCGAAACGGCACGACGGGTTCGGGCGGGAGCGCGCGGCGGACGGTGGTGAGATTGGGGCGACTGAGGATGTGGCCACCGGCGGCTTTCGAGGCGAGGTAGGCGAGGTTGAACGGGCCGGGCTCGAATTCGAGCGCCTCGGTGCCGGCGACCTCGATGCCTTGGGCTTTGAGGGCGTTGACCTTGTCGGGGTTGTTGGTGAGCACGATGAAAGACGCGGTGACGTCGAGCAGGCGGCAGATGTGGGAGATGTTGTCGTAGTTGCGATGGTCCTTTTGCAGGCCCATCGCGGCGTAAGCCTCGAACGTGGAAAGTTGATCCAAGGAGGCCTGCACGAGCATGCGATCACGCGCCTTGCCGACGTAGCCGACGCCGCGACCCTCCTGCATGAGGTAGAAGAGGATGCCGTTGCCCTTTTCGGAGATAACCTTGAAGGCGCCTTCGAGTTGCTGGACGCAGTCGCAATCGCAGCCGCGGAGGGTCTCGCTGGTGATGCAGGAGGAGTGCAGGCGGGTATAGAGCGTCTTGGCGCCGGCGATGTCTCCGTGGGCGAGGGCGACGATGTAGTGTTTGTCGATGATGTCTTGGAAGATGTAGGCGCGGAAGAATCCGAAGCGCGTTTCGAGCCGGCACTTGGCGAGGAAGAGGGTGGTGCCGTGAAGCGGCCGCTCATCGAGGAGGTGGGGAGTGAGCGTGGTGCCGGTGGCGTGTTGTAGCTGCGTGATCAGCGTGTCGAAGTCAGGGCCGGTCTCGGCAGGCGATGTAAGCGTGGGGGTGGACATTGTGGCGGGGGGAATCGAGGTCTGCGGGGTGAGCGTTCCGATTTGGGATGTGCGGACGCAGATGACCGACCTCGGCAGCACTGGATTGTTGCGGTGGCGAGGCGTGGCGATTGATTTGGGGCACCCCGTTATTCTGAACTGTCATGCGGCTTTTTCGCACCCTTGCTCTCGCAGTCATTGTGGTCGGCCTACTGGTCGGCGGGGGCCTGTTGCTGACAAAGGCGGCGCGCGTCAGTGGTTGGTCGGCGGCCAGTCCGGCCATTGCGGGAGTCGGCTGCTTGGTGATGGCCGCGGCGTTCGCGGGACCTCGTCTCGCCGCGTTGATCACGTATCCGTTTGGGGTGTTGCTGGGGCATGTATTTTATCCGGCGTCGCAGTTCACCGCGCCGCCGAAGTCGCTCCTGCTATCGCTGCGCAGGCGGATCGCGGAAGGGCGGTTCAGATCGGTCGAGCAACAACTCAGCGGATTGCTCAAGGCCTACCCGCATGACGGCGGTCTCTATCAAGTATGGGCGTTATTGGAGGCTGCGAGAGGACGGGGAGTGGCGGAGGTGACCGAGGCGGCGGAGCGCGGGTTGTCGAAGGCGGCGTTTACGGACTACCAGGCGCTGGTGCTTGCGTTGCCCAAGAATATCAGCGCAAGAGGCCGGGTCCACGGCGCCGACCGTTATGGTCGTCGTGAGCCGCGTTGAAAGCTGCGTTGCCTAACGCGCTCGCGGACCTACGGTGCGACGTTTCTCATTTTAACCATGACCCAGTTCCGCCCCTGCATTGATCTCCATGACGGCAAAGTGAAACAGATCGTCGGCGGGTCGTTGCGTGACGACGGCGCGGGACTGCGCGAGAACTTTGTGAGCGACGAAAGCGCGGGGGCGTTTGCGGCGCGGTATCGGGCGGACGGACTGGTCGGCGGGCACGTCATCAAACTTGGCCAGGGCAACGACGAGGCGGCGCGCGAGGCGCTGGCGGCGTATCCGGCCGGGCTTCACATCGGTGGCGGCATCACGGCGGACAATGCCGAGGTGTGGCTTGGCCACGGGGCGAGCCACGTGATCGTGACCTCGTGGCTGTTCGACGCCGACGGGCGTTTTTTGTATGAACGTTTGGATACGTTGAAACAGCGCGTGGGCGCAGAGCGGTTGGTCCTCGATCTGAGTTGCCGGCGGACGGCGAGCGGTTGGACGGTGGCGATGAACCGCTGGCAGACGTTGACGGATCTGCACGTGACGCCGCAGACGCTCGACGCGCTGGCAGACAGTTGCGCGGAGTTTCTCATTCACGCGGCGGACGTCGAAGGCCTGTGCGGCGGCATCGACGAGGAGTTGGTGGCGATGCTCGGCGCGTGGGGAAAACGTCCGATGACCTACGCCGGCGGCGTGGCGACGATGGACGACGTGTTGAAGGTCGAGCGGGCGAGTGGCGGGAAGCTCGATCTCACCGTGGGCAGCGCGTTGGATGTTTTCGGCGGGCGCGGCGTGCGTTACGCGGAGCTGGTGGCGTGGAACCGGCGCGCAAACTGACGGCGTGTCTCGTCCGGCGGTGGCGCGGTTGAACCGCGAAGCGAGCCGAGGACTGCAGGGGTCAAGTCAAGCGGTCGATCAGGGCGTCGTAGTAGGCGCGAGCTTGCGGGTCGGTCTCGGCGGCGCGGTGTTTTTTCAGTGTGGAGGCGATGCCGTAAAGGCCCATGCGGCGGACGATTGTCGGCAAGTGGATTGACGCGTGGCTCAGCGCGAGAATACGGGCCTCCGGGCGAAGCGCCACGGGATCGGCAATCAGGTGGAGGAGCGTCTGGACTTCGCGGGAATTCTGGCGAGTGGAGCCCTCGGAATGGATGACGGTTCCTCGATATTCCCAATAGCGCCCATCGAGGTCGCGAGAAATGCGCGTGGTTTGTTGGGCGAGGTCCCGGACGAACTGCTGATCTTCGGAGAAGCCGGCCATGAGTTCAAACGTGAGCCCGACCAGCAATGCGACTTCCATGTCGCAGCGGAGGCCTTCGATACGCGCTTTGACATACACCGGGAGCAGGTCGTTAAAGCCGTTGTAGCTGGCGACCTTGTTGGTGGAGGACTGCAGATGGAAACGTTGCGCGGTGTAGCGCAGTTTGGCGAAAAACGCCTTGCCGTAGGCGGACTGTGCGCCGGGCAGGTGCCGGACGTTTTTGGATCGAACCGCCTCGAGCGCCTTGGCCAAGTTCGTGAGCGCGGCGGCGTCCCAAGGGTCGTTGAGCGATGGGATTCCCCACGCGAGGTAGTAGGACTCGGGGAACTCTTCGGAAAAGAAGTCGGGTCTCGGCGGTGTCTTTACGGACGCGGAAGGTTGCGCAGTGGACTTGGGGGCTTTGGAGGGCGGGACGAAGTGGTCGTAGAGCCAATAGCCGCCGGCGAGAAGAATGAGGACGAGGAGCGATCGCATGATTATTGTTGGGTCATGGCATTCTCGCCGGCCCACTCCAGAGCGGCCATGAAGCTTTTACCGCTGAATGCCCAGCCGTCGAAACGACCGTTCATCGCGTCGATGGATCTTGCGAAGGCCTGCCGATCGCGAGCGCCAGCGGCGAGGCGGGCGCGGGCGGTCTTCCAGTATTCGGTATCCGGATACTCGGCGCAGAGCTGATCCAGTCCTGCCAAGGTCTTCTCCCATGAGAGGGCGGGATTCTCAAAGATGGGTTCGTCGTAGAGATAGCGGTAAACCCGCCAGACGATCCGCGCGTAGAGCTTCGGAGGCATGCCTTCGGCGCCCCAACGAGCGTGGTCGGATTGGAGCTTCAGCCAGCCTTCCCATTGTCCGGGGGCGCCGTGCCAGCGAGGCAGCAGGTAGTAGCAGACTAGGGAGTAGAGCGCGGCGTCTTCGGGAAAGCGTTCGAGGGCGGTTTCGGCCATCTGCAAGGTTTGCCGAGGCGGTGCACTGAGGGCCAACGCGAGTGTGAGCCGGTATCTCCAATAAATGGGAAGATTGGGACCTCCTTGTGGGTGAGTTTTGGCAAGCGCACGCGAGGCGGCATCCAAGCGTTCGCCGAACAGCCGCCAACCCTCCTCGGTGACGGTATGCGCGTAGCCGCTACCCCGCGCCTCCCATGCGTAAGCGATAAGCGCGTTGGTGCGCGCGATGCCGCTGACGGGTGAGTCGGGAAACGCGGATTCCCATTGATCGAGTTGCGCAAANNCCACTCGCTGTAGTCGAAGCATCCGTAGAACGCCTCCGCGGGGGACAGCCCGTTGACCGAGATCCCCGCAAACGTCGGCTCGGCGCCCTCTTTTTCCAGCTCGGCAAACTGGCCGTCGAAAAGGCGCGTTAGCTGCGTGCCGGCGTAGGAGCGATTTTGCGCGCGCGAGTTGGGCGACACCCTTTCCCAACCCGGCACCGTGACGGTGGTGTTCGACGAGGTCGGGACGGGTGCGCGCTTGGGCTTGGACAACGAGCGCCAACTCACGGCGCCGGCGGCCACGATCACGGCGAGTAAAATGCAGATCCTTAAGGCGGGAGGCATCGCGCGACGCTGGAATCTCGCAAACGAAAGTCAAAGGCGGGAGTTGGTCTGAGATGCACCTTTGCCCAAACTGTTTTCGGGACGTTTCTCGGATTGGTCACAGAGTCGAGCCGGAGTTTCGATCCGAGTTCACAGAGCCCTCAGGTTATGAGGTTTGGTGATGCGAGTCTGAGGAAGGCGCACTTCCATCTCGGTCGCTCCAAGGCATTTACGTGCCGATTAGGCGGACGCGAGCGCGGCTAGACTTTCTTTTGTTTCCACTTCCCAGCCCGAAAGAGCACGGCGCTCCAGAGCGTGAGCGCGGTGAAGGAGATCGGCACGGCGATGAAAACGCCGGTCGGACCGAGTCCGCCGGGGACCGCGAGGAGCCAGGCGAGGGGGACTTGTCCGCACCAGAAACAGAAGAAGTTGAGGCGTGTCGGCGTCGCCGGATCACCCGCGCCGTTGAACGCGCCTTCGAGGCACATGCCGATCGCGTAGAGCGGGAACGCGAGGCTCACAATCCACAACGAACGCACGGCGTGCCCGACGACCTCCGGGTCGGTCGTGAAAAAACCAACGATGGGGCGGGCGAATACGATGAACAGCAGACCGACCGCGCCGAGCAGCAGAGCGTTGAGACGGGCGGCGATTTTGACGGCGTCAGCGGCGCGGTCGGGGTGGTGCGCGCCGAGATTTTGACCGACCAAGGTCGAGCCAGCGTTGGCGAGTCCCCACGCGGGCATGAGCGCGAAGATGACCACGCGAATCGCGATGGTGTAGCCGGCGACGACGGGGCTGCCGAAGAGCGCGAGGATTTTGTAAAGGCCCACCCAACTTGTGGTGCTGATGAGCAACTGCGCGACACCGTTGCCGGAAAGGCGAAGAATGGTGAGCAGGCTGTCGGCGCGCGGGAGAAGGTCGTTTGCGCGCACGCGCACGTGTCCTGGTCGGGCGGTGAGGTGCCAGAGTTGATAGAGCACGCCGACGCCGCGTCCGATGTTGGTGGCGACGGCGGCGCCGGTGACGCCCATCTCGGGGAACGGTCCCCAGCCGAAGATGAAGCACGGATCGAGGATGATGTTGAGGGTGTTCGCGAGGATGAGCGTGCGCATCGCGAGCGTGGCGTCGCCGGCTCCGCGGAAGATGGCGTTGATAAGGAAAATGAGGAACACGGTGGCGTTACCGCCGAGCATGATGCGGGCGTAGGCGGTGCCTTGTTCGACGACGGCGGGCTCGGCGCCCATCAGGCGAAGGATGTCGCCCGCGAAGACGCCGAGGAGCAGCCCGATGCCGGCGGAGAGTGTGATGCCGAGGACGAGAATCTGGCCGGCGGCTTGCGCGGCGAGTGCGGGATTTTTTTCGCCGATGCGTCGGGCGACGAGCGCGGTGGCGGCGAACGAAATGCCGATGGCGACGGCGTAAACCAGCGACATGACCGACTCGGTGAGGCCCACAACGGCGATGGCGTCGCGTCCGAGACGGGCGACCCAAAAAATGTCCACGATGGTGAACAGCGACTCCATGACCATTTCGAGGACCATGGGCACGGAGAGCAGGAGGACGGCACGCTTGAGCGGGAGCGCGGTGTAGTCGTGTTGTTCGCCGCGCAGCGCTTGACGGACGCTGGTCCAGAACGATTGAGCGGGCGGGGAAGATAAAGCCGGACCGGGGGCGGCGGGGAGTTCGGACATGGACGAGGGTGTCTGGAAAAATCGTTCGTTCGGTAAGGCGCGCTCGCTCGCTTGCTCGCGCGTCGAACCGCGCCTGCGAGCAGGCGCCTACGCTAACCAGAAAGGCCTTCCGCGCGTTGGAGTTGGCGGGCGAGGTGGGATTGCTCGGGGCCGACGTGGGCGAGGGACAAGGCGCGGCGGAAGCTTTCGGCGGCGGCGCGGTGGTTTTGCAGGCGCCAGTGCAACTCGCCTTTTACGGCGTGCAGCAAGTAGTGCGAGCGGAGGCGGTCGGTGTGCGAGATGGTTTCGATGGCGTCGAGTCCGGCTTGCGGGCCGTGCACGTGGGCCACGGCGACGGCGCGGTTGAGTTCGACGACGGGCGAGGGTTTTACCCGCAGCAACAGATCGTAGTGGGCGAGGATGCGCGGCCAGTCGGTCGCGACGGCGTCGGGCGCGATGCAATGGAGCGCGGCGATGCCGGCTTGAAGATGATACTCGCTCACGGCATCGCCTTGCGCGGCGGCGGCGAGGTGTTGCAGGCCCTCATTGATGAGACGCGCGTCCCACTTGGAGCGGTCTTGTTCGTCGAGCCGGAGCAAGTCGCCCTGCTCATCCACGCGGGTGGGGAAGCGGGCGCTGGTGAGCAGCATCAACGCGAGCAGCGCATGGGCGCGGGGCGTTTGGCCGACGGGGTGGGTGAGCAGCAGCGAGGCGAGCCGGATGGCTTCGTTGCAAAGGTCTTCGCGGAGCAGGCGGTCGCCGGAGGAGGCTTTGTAGCCCTCGTTGAAGAGCAGGTAGAGCGCGGCGAGCACGCCATCAAGGCGGGCCGACAACTCCGCGCCGTCGGGAAGCTCGAAGGCGATATTCGATTCTTGGATACGTTGTTTGGTGCGGGTGAGTTGTTTCTCGATGGCGGCCTCGCTCGCGAAAAAAGCGCGTGCAATTTCGCCCGTGCTGAAACCGCAGAGCACTTTGAGCGCGAGGACGACCTGCGAGTCGGCGGCGACGGATGGATGACAGCACACAAAGAGAAGTCGCAACGCGTCGTCGCGGATGGTGTGCGAGGCGTCCAAATCCACCGAAGCGGTGGCGGAGGCGGAGGAGGCCGAGGCGGGGAGCGTCTGCTCGATGTGCGTGATGATGGCGGCTTCCTTGTCGGCGGACATGCGCCGGTGGCGCAGAGTGTCCTTTGCGAGGTTCATCGCGACGCGCGTGATCCAAGCGGCGGGATTCGGCGGGACGCCACCCATCGACCAGCTGCGGAGCGCGCGGAGCAGGGCTTCCTGCGCGATGTCCTCGGCAAGCGAGAGGTTGTGCACGCCGAGCAGGCGGATGAGCGCGCCGTGCAGCCGTCCCGTCTCGTGGCGGAAGAAATGCTCCACGAGCCCCGCCGGGGTGGCGGGGGCGGGTGGCGGAGCGGGAGGCGTGGGCTCGGCCGGCACGTTGACTCAGTTTGCGCCGGACGTGGTCGCGTGGGTGGTGGTGACGCCAAGGTGGCAGTCGGGCGTCATGAGGCGGACCTCTATCACGAGCCCATAGTCGAGTCCCGGGTGGGCCTTGGCGATGGCAACGGCCTCGTCGAGACCGCTGACGCGGAGCTTCACGTAGCCGCCGATGGATTCCTTGGTTTCAGGAAACGGGCCGTCGACGACGCGGTCGCCGGCTTTGCTGGAGACAAGGTGAATTTCGGCTTCGAGCGGCTGGCCTTCGGTGGCCTTGCCCTGCTTGAGCAAGCCCTCGAACCAGGTGTTCCAGCGTGTGACGAGGTGTTGGCGTTCCTCGGCGGAGAGGTGTTGGAGATTTTCCGGACCGGTGGTCCGGAAGAGGAGCATGTAAGGTTGGTTTTCCATGGGGGCGTGAATTGATTGTTCATGACTACGACGAGCGGATACGGCCCGGAAGGACATATGTTTTAAGAATTCTTAAAACGCGTGTCCGGAACGGCGGGAGTGGTTCGTTGACTCTTGTGAAGGCGGGCGAATGGCGTCCGCTTTTGCCCAGAACCTCAAAGAAGAAAGAAAAATATCATGGCCCTCTACGTTGACGGATTTGTGATCCCGGTTCCCCGAAAAAACATCAACGCCTATCGCCGCCTGGCGACGAAGGCAGGCAAGGTTTGGCGCGAGCATGGCGCGCTCGATTACAAGGAATGTGTTGGCGACGACCTGAACGTGAAGATCGGGCTTCCATTCCCGAAAGGCATCGCTGCAAAAGCGGGCGAAACGATCGTGTTCTCGTGGATCACCTACAAGTCCAAGGCGCATCGCGACAAGGTGAACGCGAAGGTGATGAAGGATCCGCGGATCGCGGCAATGTGCGACAAGGACAAGTCCGTGCCGTTTGACTGTGCCCGCATGTTGTATGGTGGGTTCAAGGTGATGGTGTCCGCGTGAGCGCGTGCCGCTATGGAACTCGTCAACAAATTGGAAGGGCTCCGCACGGAATTGGGCGAACTCGCGTTTGCGTTGGATCGCGAAGGCAGTCGCGCCGCCGCAGACGTGGCGATGGAGACGGCGGCGCGTATCGCTGAATTGTGCGACGAGGCGCGGTCGCAAGGCCGTGCGGCGTGCGGTGCGGAGCAAACATTTCGAAACGACTGAACATGAAGTCAGAATCGGACGGCGGCGGGCGAAACGGCTTCGCTGTTTCGCTACGGCTGAAATGTGTTGTCGCGGCTGGGCTCTGTGAAACTCGGTGCAGCCTCCTTCCGACTCTGTGAAAAATGATCGGTGATTGGGGTGAATCGGCTGTTCGTCATGTTCGTCGGCTTTGCCCTTGCGCAGGCCGGCGTTGGTTCGCAGAACCGGCGTCTTTTCTCATGCCGACCCAGACCCAAACCCAGCCCCT
>DFYA01000322.1 GCA_002382525.1 Opitutaceae bacterium UBA4094 | reverse complement strand
GACGGCATCCTCCCCAAGGGCATGCCGGCGTGGGGGCCGGTGCTCGGTGGCCGCAAGGTTTCGGAAGTGGTCGCATTTATCCTGAGCAATCACGCCGCTCCGTGACGGTGTGTCGGACGTGGGAAGCGCGCTTACTCGCGATTTTACGAACCATCGCGAGCAAGCTGGCTTCCCACGTTTAAGACATCTCGCGCAACACCCCCTCATGCCTCCGACCACCCAATCCCGCCCCAACCGCGACTTCGTCACGACCATTCGTGAGGACGGCTCGCGGTTGTTTTTGCATCCGGCGGATGCGCGCGGGTGGTTCACGACGGCGCGCCGCTGGTCGGGCTGGTTCTTGATCGCGATCTACCTTGCGCTGCCATGGATTCCGGTCGGCGGACATCCTGCGGTGTTCCTCGATATCGCCGGCCGACGCTTTCACCTCTTCGGTCACACGCTCGCGTTTCAAGATACGTGGTTGATGTTCTTCGGCATCACGGGGCTGGGCTTCGGCCTGTTCTTTATCACCGCGCTGCTTGGCAGAGTGTGGTGCGGTTGGGCATGTCCGCAGACGGTTTTCCTGGAGCACGTTTACCGGCGCGTGGAACGCTGGATCGAAGGCGACGCTGTGGCGCGCCGCCAGCTCGACGCCGCTCCGTGGACGGCGGGCAAGCTCCTGCGCCGAGGCGGAAAACAGGTGATTTTCTTCGTTATCTCGGCGGTGATCGCGCACCTGTTTCTGGCGTATTTCGTATCGATCCCCGAACTCTGGGCGATGATGGGCACGGCGCCCGGCGCGCATTGGGCGTCATTCGTCTTCGTGTTTGTTTCGACGGCGATCCTGTATTTCAACTTTGCGTGGTTTCGCGAGCAGCTCTGCATCGTGATTTGCCCCTACGGCCGCCTCCAATCCGTATTGATCGACGATCATTCGCTGGTGATCGGCTACGACGCCCAGCGGGGCGAACCCCGGGCGAAATTGGGCATCCCGGACGCCGGTGCGTGCGTCGATTGCAGTCGCTGCGTGCAAGTGTGCCCCACGGGCATCGACATTCGCCAAGGCCTCCAGATCGAGTGTATCGGTTGCGCGGCGTGCATCGATGCGTGCGACGAAGTGATGGACAAAGTGAAGCGTCCGCGCGGCCTCGTGCGCTACGATTCGATGACGGCGTTTGCTGGCGGAAAGACCCGCTGGCTGCGTCCGCGTATCTTGCTTTACACGGGGCTGCTCGCGGTCGGCGCCATCGTGGCGACGTGGGGGCTGTCCACGCTGCGTCCGGCAAACCTCGCGATCACCCGCATGATCGGCGCACCGTATTTTGTGACCGACGAGGCCGTGCGGAACCAGTTTCTCGTCAGGCTCGTTAACAAGCGCGACATCGCCACGCGTTTCGTGATCACTTTGCCCGATGCGCACGCTGGGCTTGAGCGCACCGGCCTCGACGGCACCGTCGAACTCGCGCCCTTGGCCGAAGAAGTGCGCACGCTCATCGTGCAGATGCCGCGAGCCGAGTATGCGGGAACGTTTGAGTTCAAAGTGCGGGTTACGGACGAAGCCGAAAGCTTTTCGCTCGAAAAAACCGTGCGTTTCGTCGGCCCCGACGCGTCGCTTTTGAAGGAGGATGTGAAATGACTATGGAAACACCGGAGCGTGGTGGCCCTGAGCGTGAGCTCAGGGATGAATCGCCGAACACCGAATCGAGCCTACCTCCACTCACGCGCCAGGCCGTTGCGGACCTTATGGCGGATCCCGCTCCGGAAACAAAATCCTCCTCCGCCACGCTCTGGATCGGGGTGGGCGTGGTGTTCCTGCTCATGGCGCTCGCGTGGACCGCGATGTTTTTCTTCTCGTCCAAATACCGCCCGGCCACCGTGCCGCTCGAAACCCGCGAGGAGGCTCGCTGATCCATGGAGCTTGCCGGCATCAGCACCCCTGCGGCGGCGTTGGTGGCGGGTCTCGTCACCAGCCTGCACTGCGCTGGCATGTGCGGACCGCTCACCTGTATGATGGCGCCGGCCAAGGGCGACCGCGTGGACCCCTTCACGGTGGCAACCGTTTATCACGGCGCGCGGCTGGCCGGTTATACGCTCCTCGGCGTGCTTGCGGGCGCGCTGGGCGGCATGCCGCTGAGTTTGCTCGGCGAACGCGCGACCCACGTGCTGCCGTGGGTGCTGGTGGGATTTTTTCTGATCGTGGGATTCCGACTGGAGAAACGCCTGCCGCGCCTTGCGGTGCTGACGCGATTGCAGTGGAAGCTGCAAGCCGCCTTGCGCGGCCGCTCGCGCTTGCGAGTCGCCGCCGTGATGGGCGCCGCGACACCCATTCTGCCGTGCGGGCCGCTCTACTTCCTGATCGCGCTGGCCGCGCTCACGGGGTCGGCGGTGCGCGGTGCCGAGTTCATGTTGGCGTTTGGTCTCGGCACGGTGCCGCTGCTCTGGCTCGTGCAGGCCAATTACGGCCGCCTCAAACTGCGACTCACTCCCGTGACGCTGGCGCGCATGCAGGCCGGCCTAGCGCTCGCCACGGCGCTGGTGCTCACCTGGCGGCTGCGACCAGGCGGTGCGACCTTGGAGAACTTTATATGTCACTAGGCGCGACGAAAGATCCGGTAGATAGAGCTCAGGGGAAGACCAAGCCCGTGTGCAAACACTGCGGAGCGCCGTCGCCGCAGGGCGAGTTCTGCTGCCCGGGCTGCTCGTATGTTTACGGGCTGGTGCACGACGAAGGACTCGATGCCTACTACCGCATCAAGGACCAGGTGACCGCGCCGGCCGACACCGCGTTGTTGCAGCCGCGCGATTACGCCTGGTTGGAAGAAGCGCAACGCGAGGCCGAGGAGGTCGCCACCAACGGGCGTGCGCCCTTCGTGGTGTTGGAGGTGCAAGGCATCTCGTGCGCCGGCTGCGTGTGGCTCATCGAAAAAGTTTTTAGCAAACAACCCGGCGCGGGTCGTATGGAAGTAAACGCGCAAACCGGGCAGATGCGCTGGTTTTGGGAGAAAGGCCGTTTCGACGCGGTGGAGTGCGCGCGTGCCTTTCAGCGCTTCAACTACCTCGTGGGCCCGGCGGGTTCGGTGAATGCAGAAGAGGCCGAGAGCCGGGTGTTGATCCGTCGCGTGGGGCTGTGCACGGCCTTCGCGATGAACGTGATGCTCTTCGCCTTGCCGACCTACTTCGGCATGGAGAGCACGTATGAATACGCGCACCTGTTCACCACGCTTCAACTTGCGTTCGCTACGCTGAGCCTGCTGGCGGGCGGTGGGTATTTCCTTGCGCGGGCCGTTCGGGCTTTGCGCGAACGGGTGCTGCACATTGACCTGCCGATCGCCCTCGGCATCGTCGGTTCCTACGTCGGATCGCTCTACGGCTGGTTGAGCGGGGTGGAGAGCTACGTGTATTTCGATTTTGTGAGCGGGTTCATCGTGCTGATGCTCGTCGGTCGCTGGGCGCAAGTGGCGGCGGTGGAGCGCAATCGCCGACGGTTGCTCAGTCGTCAGCCGACGACGCCGCGTGTGCGGGTGATCGCCGACGACGGCACGGTTAAGGAAGTCGCGCCGGAGGTGTTGCGCGCGGGCCAGCGGTTCGAAGTCGCAACCGGCGCGATGGTGCCGGTGGAAGGGAAACTGGAGACTGCGGAAGCCGGCTTGAGCCTCGCTTGGATCAACGGCGAGGCGGAGCCGCGGACGTTCCGCGCCGGTCAACGGGTCTCGGCGGGCGCGCAAAACATCGGGCGCGAGTGTATCCGTTTGGTGGCGACGCAAGGCTGGGGCGAGTCGTTGCTCGCGGAGCTGTTGAAGCCGGCGGCGCGAGTGGACTTCCGCCACAAGCTCATCGAGAGCGTGATCCGGTGTTATCTGATTTTGATTCTAGTGGTGGCGACGCTGGCGGGCGTCGGCTGGGGGCTGGCGACGGGGGATCTGTTGCACACCGGAGCGATCGTCACGGCAATCCTGGTCGTGTCGTGTCCGTGTGCGCTCGGGCTGGCCTATCCGCTGGCGGAGGAAGTGGCGACGGTGGCGCTGCGCAGACGTGGCGTGTTTGTGCGCGCGTCCGACCTGTGGCCGCGCCTGCGCAAGGTGCGCACAGTGGCGTTCGACAAGACCGGAACGCTCACGCTGGAGACGCCGGTGCTGCGGAATCCCGAGATGTTGGATACGATGAAGAGCGAGGCGCGCGCGGCGCTGCATGCGCTGGTTCGCGACAACCCGCATCCGGTGAGCCGCTCGTTGCACGAAGCGCTGCTCGCGCGCGGTGGCGGCGTGGTCGAAGCGCTCGACGGCGAGGTCACCGAGGTGATCGGCCAAGGCGTGAAACTCGGCGACTGGTCGCTCGGTCGCGAGCAGTGGATCTTGGACGAAGCGGCGGTCGCTCGACTGAACAACGGAAAACCCAAGTGTCACCTAATAGGTGACACTTGGGTTCGGGCGGACGGCGACGTGGTGTTGGCTTGGTCGGGACAGGTGGTGGCGCGGTTTCGTTTTGAGGACACGGCGCGCGCGGATGCGCCGGAGGAACTCGCGGCGCTGGGACGGCGCGG
>DFYA01000127.1:1076-11181 GCA_002382525.1 Opitutaceae bacterium UBA4094 | reverse complement strand
TCGCCGGCGCCGGCAAGGCCCAGGCGGTGGGCAACTGGATCGTCAATGACCTCCAGCGCGAACTCGGCGCGGCCAAGATCGACCTCGCCGCTGCAAAGGTGCGCCCCGGGCACATCGCGGAACTCGTGAAGCTCATCGACGCGGGCACGCTCCTCTCCAACGCCGCTAAGGAAGTGTTCATCGACATGGCGGCGACGGGCGAAATGCCGGCCGTGGTCGTGGCTCGCAAAGGCCTCGCCGCCGCGCCGACCGACACGGCGGAACTCGAGCAATGGTGCCGTGACGCGATCGCAGCGAACGCGAAGTCCGTGGCCGAGTTTAAAGCCGGCAAGGAAAGCGCGATCAACGGTCTCAAGGGCCCGATCATGAAAGCCTCGAAGGGCAAGGCCAACCCCAAGCTCGTGGACGAAACCCTCCGCCGCCTGCTGGCGGAGTGAGGGAGTTGGGCGTGGGCGTCGCGCAGCGGCTTTGATATCTCCTGCGCGCGGGGTTTTATGCCGCGTGAGTGATCGCAAAGACCAAGTCGGTG
Source organism: Opitutaceae bacterium UBA4094 (assembly GCA_002382525.1). Taxonomy (GTDB): domain Bacteria; phylum Verrucomicrobiota; class Verrucomicrobiia; order Opitutales; family Opitutaceae; genus Rariglobus. Next base: position 10,652 of record DFYA01000127.1, on the reverse strand, counting down.
ACTTGTCGGCGGAAGGCTTCGTTTTCGACGAATTGCTTATACACCTGCGTGTCGTCCTTGAGGAGCGTGAGCATGACTTTGGCGAGTGCCTTGTCGTGTTCGATGCGCGCTGTCTGCGGGGTGTTCTTCTTCGCGTTTTGAAACGCGGGATCAGCCGCTACCTGCGGAGCGATGTCCTCTCGGATGCGTTTGATGACACGGTCACCGTCCGTGAACAGGGTTCCGAAGTGTTCGTTGAACGTCTTTAGGATATTGCTCAGCCGGTCCAATTCCGGTTCACGCTTGAAGCCGCCGCCGTCCACGGGCGCGGGGTTAATTTCGGCTTCGGCATCCGCGAGGGCCAAGTCGAGAATGGTTTTTTTCTCCACTCGGTAACTGTCCATGTCGATGGACTCGAGGATGCCTTTGGCTAGATCGGTTTCGGTGGGCGCGGGCAACTTTGGGATGAGCAGATTGAAAAGGATCGAGCGCTTTTCCCATGCAGGATGGCAGTAGGGAAGCACTGAGGCGAGGAACTCATAGGTGCGCACGAAGGCCTTGGCCTTGCCCTTGAAATTAACCTGGCCGTCTTCGTCGAGCTGCGCGCAATAAACCGCCACGCACTCATCGAGCATCGGGTCGAGTTGTTCGCGCGAGGCGCCGGAAAGGAATTTTTGGACCACCTCTTCGATCAGTTCGGGTGAATAGACCTGCGTCGCATCGAGTGTGTTTTGCAGGTCGTGGAGTTTGTTGGGATCGGTCTCTTCGCTCAGGCTGGTCGTGCGGTAGTAATCGGCGAACGCGTGGGTGATCGTCTCGCTGTCGTTTTGGAAATCTAAAACAAATACGTCGTGTTTCTCCGGGTGCGCTCGGTTGAGTCGGGAAAGCGTTTGCACGGCTTTAATACCCGCAAGCGGCTTATCGACATACATGGTGTGCAGCAGAGGCTCGTCATAGCCGGTCTGGAATTTGTCGGCGCAGATGAGGAAGCGATACGGGTCTTCCTGGATTTTATCCGCTATTTCCCCGCTGGGAAAACCGTTCATTGAGGCCTCGGTCACTTTTGCGCCCTCGAACTCGTGTTCGCCGGAGAAGGCGACGATGGCGCGCCACGGGCTCTTGCGCTCTTCGAGATAATCTTTGATCGCGTGGAAATACTGAATCGCCCGCTCGATGCCGTTGCAGATGACCATGGCGCGGGCTTTGCCGCCGATCTTCTGCCGGGCCATGACCTGTTCGTGGAAGTGGTCCACCATGATCTCGGCCTTGAGGCGGATCGCGTGGTCGTGGCTCTCGACGTATTTGCGGAGCTTTTTCTGCGCCCGCTTGGTGTCGAACTCCGGGTCATCTTCAACGCGTTTCACTAGCTTGTAGTAGCTGTTGACCGGGGTGTAGCTCTTCAGGACATCAAGGATGAAGCCTTCCTGCACGGCCTGCTTCATCGTGTAACTATGGAAGGGGCGATGCTTCACTTTGCCCTCGGTGTCGGGCGGCAGGGGAATACCGAACATTTCTAGTGTCTTGTTCTTGGGCGTGGCGGTAAAGGCGAAGTAGCTCGCGTTGGTGAGCATCTTGCGGGCTTGCATGCGCCGCTCCAAAGCGTCGTTCACCGTGTCCTCGGGATCGGCCAGCGCCTCATTCATCGCGGCGGAGGTTTTTCCGCCTTGGCTGCTGTGCGCTTCGTCGATGACCAGAGCGAAGGTTTTTTTCGCGCCGTCGCCGGCGATCTCGTCGAGGATGAACGGAAACTTTTGGACCGTGGTGATGATGATCTTTTTCCCGCCTTCGATGAATTTTCGGAGATCGCCCGAGTGCTCGGCGTGGCCCACGGTCGCGCCGACCTGCATGAATTGCTTGATGGTTTTTTGGATCTGATCGTCGAGGATTCGGCGGTCGGTGACGACGATCACGGAATCAAACACCTCGGCGCCCTTGTGCTTCACGCCGATGAGTTGATGGGCGAGCCAAGCGATGGAGTTAGATTTTCCGGACCCGGCCGAATGCTGGATGAGGTAACGCTTGCCCGCGCCGGTCGCGGCGACATCGGCGAGAATCGTGCGCACGCCGTGGAGCTGGTGGTATCGGGGGAAAACCTGCACGCGCTTCTTTTTGGCGGTCTTCGGGTGCTTGATCTCCACGACCTGCGCGTAGTTCTCCAAGATGTTGGTGAGGCTGACCGGATGAAGCACTTCCTTCCAAAGGTAGTCGGTCTTAAGCCCGGCGGGGTTGGGCGGATTGCCCGCGCCATCATTCCAGCCCTTGTTGAACGGGAGAAACCACGAGGCCTTGCCTTTGAGTTCGGTGCACATGCGGACCTCGGCGTCGTCCACGGCGAAGTGAACGATGCAGCGGGGAAACTCAAAGAGCTTTTCGCGCGGGTCGCGGTCGCGCCGATACTGCTCCACCGCGTCTTCGACCGTCTGCTTGGTGAGGCTGTTTTTCAGCTCAAATGTCGCGATGGGCAGGCCGTTGATGAAGGCGCACAGATCCAGCGCGCGACGCGTCTGGTCGAGGCTGTAGCGAAGCTGGCGGGTGATGCTGAAACGATTTTGGGCGAACCGTTCCGCCGCCGTGGCGTTGCCCGGCGAAGGCGTGCCGAAGAACAAGGCGAAGTGCAGCGGACCATGGTCAATGCCTTTGCGGAGAACGTCGATCACGCCACGTTTGCCGATCTCGGAGGAGATCCGTGCGAGGAACTTTTGGCGTTCGATGTCGGAGCTCTTCCGGTAATCGACGATGCCGAGTTTTTTGAACGCGTCCGGCTGAGTGGTTTTGAGAAAGGTAAAAAGCTGCGCGAGATCGATCGCATGACCCCGGTCGTAGTGTTTGGCGTCTCCGGCAAACCAGCCACTACCGCCGGCTTTGGCCAAGGCGGTTTCGTCAGGCGTTTCCGCCAGCGCATCCACCGCCAGGCTCGTGAGCCCATCGGCGCCGGTGAGGTGGCGCACGATCAGGGTTTCGAGGCCGGCTTCCGTGGTGTCGGTGGTGGGCATGGGAAGGGTTTATGCCTTGGTTGTTTTTGTGCTCTCCGATGCGGTGGCCCCGGTTTTTGATTTCCTCTCAGCGAGGGCCGCCTGCTTTTTCTTTTCGATCCGGGCTACCATCTCCTGCGGGTTAATCGTAGGCAGAACGAAGGCTCCGCCCGGGAATGTGCCGGTGATGCCCGCGAGCGTTCCTCGAAACGTGCTATAGAGTAGGTTTAGTCCGTTCACGCGCACCAACGTGTCGCGTTTCGCTTTTTCGATGGATTCCGGGAATTGGAAAAAGCCTAGCAAGCGTGCTTTGATCGTGTAGCCGATCTCGGCTTGAGGCGTGCCGACTTCTTCAATGTTCAATGTCAGGACCATTCGGTAGCGAAGCGGCTCTTTGCTATGGGCGCCGATTTCGTAATCCAGGTCGTATTTGATTCCCTCAACCTCGACGGTTTCAACGTTGGGTTCGCGCCAGTCGATGTGCAGTTCGGCGACCTTAAAATCTTCAAGCTGCATCATAAGTAGTGCGGGCGTTACCGCCGTAGGAGGGAATCACGCCGAATTCATCGTGCGCAGCGTGAATGAGACGTCGGTCGGCGGACGCGCCGATGTTTCGGCAAATTCGACGGAGGGCGCGCGGCTTGGCGAAGCGTAGCACTTGGGATTCTTCGTCTTCACGGATGACGAGCAGTTGGACACGACGACCGACCAAGTGGGCTAGTTCACACAGCGTCTCGATTGTGAAGTTCACGCGTTTGTCCTCAGCAAATACCTTTGAGAGGTATTGGCGCGAGCGACCCCACCGGCGGGCGAGTTGGCTTTGGCTTTCGTTCCGATCGATCAGCGCATGACGAATTTCTTCAACAAACACTCCCTTGATGTAATTGGCGTGAAACTCCGGGTCACGCTCGGCGGCGTCTGCGGCGCGTTGGAGGCGCGCGCGCAGGGCGGGCGTGAACTCAGGTGTATCCGCGAGCAACGCGGCCACATCGGGTGGCAGGCTGTCAGTAGTGGGTTTCATGGGTGTCGGGAACAGAGATAAATTGATTTGAGCCGAGCGCAGAGGGCGAAGGCCTGTTGCTGGCTTCCTTTGCCCTTCCAATATGCATTGGTGCATACGATGACGGCCTCACCTTGATCGGAGTAGAAAAAGAACAAGCGGGCGTGGCCCTTATGAGCGCGGAGTTCGTAGATGTCGCCATGATCGGGATCGGCGGATTTGGTGACTTTGGTTTCATCGGTGACGCGGCGGAATTGGCCAACGATGCGAAGCACCTTGAGGATCTTTTTGTAGTCGGCGGAGGAGGACGTGGCCCAGGAGTCGAGAGCGGCGAGAGCGGGGGATTTGCCGTCGATGGCGAGCGCCCGCACCTGCCAGCAAGTCTGGTCGGTGGTAGAGAGGCCCGGAACTTCCTCCAGCTGGATCTTCATGTCAACTTATAGGTTTACGGTCGGAGAATGCCGTAAACAGGTTGAAACTGTGAGTGGTGGGTAAGTGAAACGTTCAAAGCAAGAGCCTATAGTTCAGGAAGTTGAAGTCGGAATTTCGTTCTTGCTGGTTTTATGGGATCGACGCGGCCCGGCTGCGTTTAGGAGTAAATCGCGGCTTCCTGTTCCTCACGCAATGCCTCCAAGTGATTGGTAGCGAAGCGCCAACGGTTGGAGCGTTGGTGGTGGGCATCAATCGTGAAATGCCGTGCAACCGCGTTTACCCAGTTCTGATCAGTGCAGAAGCGCTCCATCAGGTCGTTTTGGATGCCATATTCGGCAAAAAATTGCGGCATGCGTTCGCCCTCAAGAATCAAGCAGCTGCGTTGAGCCTGACGGTCCATCCATCGGGCCAAGCCCCGGTCGAACGTCAGCGTATAGGGTAGCAAAAATGCTCCGTTGCGTCCGTGGTGACCGGCGAGTTGCCGGCGGTCCACGTAGTGCATCACGTCCCACGCGATGTTTCGGCTGTTGCGGATTAGATGTTCCCGCCCGGCGGTGAGCTTGCGGAGCGGTTCGAACGCACCACCGTGCTCAAACAATCCCGCTGCGGCCCACAACATCCAAGGCAGATTTATGCCCACCGTTCCGCACATGAACTCCAGAAAGTCGCACAGGTTTCGGCACGTGTCGCGAGGTGAGGGACGACTCCGGTGGAGTAGCGCTATTTTTAGGAGCAAGACGTGATACAACACGTGCGAGTCACGGATGCGGTCGATTTCACCGTGCGAGAGCACGCGGTGCCATTCCGACAGCGCGCGTTGCGTATCGGCCTGCACGGACGCCTCGTTTTTTTGGAGGCGAAGCACCCCGGTGTCCGCGAAGTGGCGCAAGTCGCAGGCCGAAAAATATTCAGAGGCGTGGACGACGCGCCACACATGGTCCAAATCACGCCCGGTCATGATGGCCTCGGAGTGTTCCATGAGGACGGGCATGACCTCCCAGTTGAATCGCCGCCGAGATAACTCGCGCAGCGTTTGTCGCACGTTTTCGACGACGACGGACGAACGGCCCTCGACCAGATTGCAGAGGTATTGGCCGACGTTGCTGTCGAACCCGATGGTGTAGTCCAAAGGGACATACGCCTGCTCTTTTTCCCCGAGCATATCGGCGAGGATTTCATGGCTGGTGAACAACAACTCATCGTGTGCGAAGACGGCGCGGAGGAAACCGCCTCCGGACAAATCGAGCTTGGCCGGCCAATTGGCGGAGCGCTCGCCCGGTTGCGAGAGCACGAAGGTATAGTTTTCGAGTTCGTCGGAATGGTCGCTCCAGATAGCTGTGGCCTCGCTGTGCGTCCGCACCGCAGATAGTCGGTGGATGATGAGCGGATGCAACGTCACGCGATTTTTAAACGAGAGTTATGCTACTGAAGCCCGAAAAGCTGAAAAATCTTTGGCGCACGAACCGAGTGCCAGTTCCGGATTGATCACGACTAGATTTGACTGGGCCACGTCCATACGCGTCGAAGGGTATCGGATGGCGTCGAAGCCAGCGCTTCTAGCGCAGTCTTTCAGGAAACGGGAGAACACATATTCGGGTCGCGCAAACCCCATATCCTTCGAGCGCGCACTCACCAAGCTGGAAAATACGATGAAACTGAGTGTCTCACCATGTTCTCCGTCGTGCTCGTGTGGATTCATCAAATCCAAGACGGCCAACTCCACTATGAATTGAAACTTTGCAATGCAGAGATTTGCCGCGTCTCGCATCTCACGCCGGCAAACTTCCTCCGAGCTCGCCAAATATAGCACCGGGTCTCCTGCATGATTATAGCGCCCTTCATGCACCTTGTCGGCCGGGGGGAAGTCGAAGTTCTGAAGACACAGCGCATGACCCGGGGGCAGCGACCGGCCTCGGAAGAAATATACGTCGGATGCGATTTTCCTCGTGGACTTAAAAAGAGACTGAACCACCTCCCTGACCTTCGCGCAGAATGGATGCTCGAGAAGCAAGAAAGGCGTTGTCGCGGCTCGTTTCGCTATCTCTCCCAAGATTTCCTCATAGTGCTCCGGCGGTTCAAAAGGTAGTTCGTAAGGCCAGATGTTGAGGGTAAGGGATTCGTTGCAATTCGGGCACCGGATCGACGGTAGCAGCCGGTCGTATTCTTCTTTAGAGTAATACTGGCCTAGGCGTGTCCAAGAATGAAACATGTCTAGACCTATCGAGTCGCACTGAAACTTAGCGCCGTCGGCGCTGTAGGCGTAGGGCCATATGGCCACGAAGTCATCGTGGCACTTGTCGCAACAACCGATGTTCTGAGTGAACGCCGATTCGACCTCGCGCATAAAGAGTTCTTCAAAAACCGCGACCTTGTCCTCCTCGGAAAAATCTTTCGTCCAATCGTCAATATTGGCGGGCGCGGTATTCATAGATCTAGAGTTTGATCCTCGGGGTTGGATTCGGTATCTGCGTCTGCCGGCATCGAATCGGGATCGGCAAGGAGATGCGCCACAGCCGGGCGGACGTCGAGCTGGCCGGTCACCACGTCCGCCACCAAGCGCATCCGGTATTCCCACAGCAACGCGATCTCGCGTTCGAGGCGGAGGATGGCGGTGCTCAGGTCGGTGGTCTGTTCATCAATCGACGACAGTATCTGCTTTTGCTCGGCCACAGGGGGGACGGGGAGTCGAATATCGTAGAAGTCGTCGGTGTAGAGACGCCAAAAACCTTCAACGATTCCTTTGGCACGAATACGTAGTTCGCGGCGACAAGTGGAGGAGCGCAACATGCTCTCGAAATATTCCGTGTGAACGTCCCCGAGTTTTCGGAAAACCGTATAGTCGGGGCTGATCACACCGTGCTGTTTGGCGAAGGCGAAAACGCCCAGATGAGCCTTGAGGCGATTGAGCACCAAATCGCCGGGTTCGCACAACTTGCCTCCAATATATGACTCTGAACGCAGGGTGCTTTGGACCATGCTGCTGGGGACAAGTCCTAGTTTTTGACTCATCGCGAGGTGCGTTTCTGCCCCCGTGACGGAGCGGTTGTCCACTTCGCGAAAGAGATACTTCGTGCGGCGAATCTCCCAATGCGTGGGAATGTCGCCGAGCCAGGGAATGCCGGAGGGTTTGAGGGAGGCGGCGGGATTCAGACCGCGGGTGACGGCGCGGTGGATGATGGCCTGCTTCTGCTCGTTGAGCAGCGCGATCACCTTCCGCTTCGCCCGGATCGCCCGCTCCAGCCGCCCGTTCGCATGATCCAGAAACCGCACGATCATCGCTTGCTCCTCGGGCGGGGGCACGAGCACGGGGATGTTGCGCATGCCGGGGATGCTCAAATCCCACTGGCCGACGCGCACGCCGTCAGACGCTTGGCCGAAATGAGCTACGTAAGGCCGACTGCGGAGCAGAGCTTGGCCGAAGGTGGAGTTCGCGATGTCGAAACCGAAGACGTAGTAGGCTGGGCTGACGATGCCGTCGCACGGAGCGATGCCCATCGAGCCCTGCCACGCCTTCATTTTGTTGATCACCAAGTTTCCGGCACGGGCGACTTTGTAGTTAGTGAGATCCTCGGGGATGACGTTGTGGTTCTCGTCGGCATCAGTGAGCGAGCGGACGAAAACGCCTTTTTCGCGAGCGACGGAAAGCAAGGGGAGGTCTGAGCGGTCACGTTCGTTTCGATGGCGAATGAGTGTCCGCAGATTGCGGATTTGCCAGTGCGCCGGAGCGCGGCCCAACCAACGCGAGCCGGTGGACTGGGTTTCCGAATATGGCTTCAGCTCCGCGATCATTTCTCGCCTCCGTGGAGCAGGTCGGCGAGGAGGCCCTCGGCTTCTTTTTCCACGGCGAGGATGTCGGCGCGAATTTCGGCGAGCGTGCGCAAGGGAGCGGGTTTGTAGAAGTGGCGCGTGAAGCTGACTTCGTAGCCGATCTTGGTGGCGTCGGCCTTGACCCAGGCGTCGGGCGTGTAGGGCAGGACTTCGCGCTGGATGAAGGCGGTGATGCCGCCGGCTTCTAGGAGTGGGATTTGCTCGGTGTCGCGGAGATCGGGGTCGGGTTCGTATTCGAGGACGGACGGACGGGCGGCGGAGCGGCCTGACGCGAGGTCAGGCCCTACGGGGTAGAGGCCGTGCAGCGGGTTCGCAGTGGCTTTGCCGGGTTTGTGGATCTTGGCGATGACGGGCGGGGCGGCTTCGTCGCGCCAGCTCACGGCGCGGAGGATCGTCTTGAGGTCGGCGGCGGTGAGCTTGAGGCCAAGTTTTTGGCAGGCGGCGTCCACTCGCTCGCGGAAGACGTTGTGATCGGTGAAAAGTTCGCGGCCGAGCACGGTGGCGAGTTTTTCGGCGGCGGCAGCGAGGCGGCCGTCGCGGGCCCACGTGGCTGGATCGCGCAGGCGTTTTTTGACTTTTTCGGAAATGGCGCGGCTGGTGTCGGGCTTGGTGGGCTCGTCTTCGTCTTCCACCTCGACTACATCGTCACCGGTGCTGATGGCTTCGAGGTGGAGCGTCAGGTCGTCTTCGACGGAGGCGAACGCGGCAAAGAGCTTGTCACCAAACTTCGAATACAGATCGGCTCGGAGGTCTTCGTCACCGGAAGCGAAGCGGAGGGGCGCGATGCGGGCGGCAGAGAGCTGGCTACGGAGGCGTAGGGGGCGCTCGACAACGACCTTCCAATAGCCGAAGGCGGCGTTGGGGAAGATCTTGGATTCGGGCGTTTCCTTAAACGCGAGGTAGGTCTCGACGATGCGCTGGGTGTCGGCGTCGGAGAGTTCGCAGTTTTTCTTGCCGAGGTTTTTGCGCAGGGGACGAAACCATTGGCTGGCGTCGATGAGCTGCACCTTGCCCTGGCGGTGGGCGGGTTTGCGGTTGGTGAGCACCCAGACGTAGGTGGCGATGCCGGTGNNGGCGGATGTTGCTCTCGCCCTGGCCGGCGTCGCCGGTGAAGAGGGAGGAGCCGTTGTGGACCTCGGCGATGCGGGAGCCGAGGGGCGTGTCGGCCTGCATCTTGGCCGCCATGTTGGCGAGGAAGAGCATCTGGCCGTCGCTGGAACGGGTGAGGAGGGAGAGTTCCTCGCCGTTGTGCATGACGCGGAAGCGCGGGTCGCGCACGCCGTCTTTGCCGCCCATGGCTTCGAGGTCTTTTTTCCAGCTCTTCCCGTAGGGCGGGTTGGCGAGCATGAAGTCGAAGGCCTGGGC
>DFYA01000127.1:0-996 GCA_002382525.1 Opitutaceae bacterium UBA4094 | reverse complement strand
AGCATGTCGGCTTTGCAGATGGCGTAGGTCTCGGGGTTGATCTCCTGCCCGTAGAGGTGGGTGTGGACCTCTTTGCCGCGGGCGGCGGCGATGTGGCGGAGGGTCTCCTCGGCGACGGTCAACATGCCGCCGGTGCCGCAGGCGCAGTCGTAGAGGAGGTAGGAGCCGGATTCGATTTTATCGGCAACGGGCTCGAACATGAGGCGGGCCATGAGCTTCACGGCGTCGCGGGGCGTCCAGTGTTCGCCGGCCTCCTCGTTGTTATCCTCGTTGAAGCGGCGGACGAGTTCTTCGAAGACAGTCCCCATCGAATGGTTGTCGAGGCCGGGGTGACGGAGAGTGCCGTCGGTGTCGCGGACGGGATCGGGGGAGAGGTTGATCTCGGGGTCGAGAAACTTGGCGATGAGGGAGCCTAGGGAATCGGAGCGCGAGAGCGTGGGCAGCTGGTTGCGGAATTTAAAGTTTTCGAGGATGTCCTGAACGTTTTTGGAGAAGCCGTTGAGGTAGTCTTCGAAGTCGGCGAGAAGCTGCTGCTGGGAGGCGCGGGACTTCAGATCGCGGAGAGTGAACTTGGAGGTGTTGTAGAAAGCCTGTCCGGCGGCGGAACGAAGGGCGGCTTCCTGCTCGGTGATACCGGCATCATCGAGCATGGTCTTGGTTTCGAGGACCGCTTTTTTGGTCGGCTCAAGCACGGCATCCATGCGGCGGAGGACGCACATCGGGAGAATGACATCGGCGTATTTGCCGCGTTTGAACAGATCGCGAAGGACATCGTCGGCGATGCCCCAGATAAAGGAGACGATCTTGTTGTGGGTGGCTTGGTCCATGGTGCAAAGTGAGTCGGTATGAGGCAGTCACGCTACCCGTGCAAGGGTCGGGCTGTCTGCGGGGCGGGAATGTGCGGTGGCGGTGCGATGGCGTGGCGCTACAGTTGCGCGGCTTGTTGGCGGAGGCCGGTGAAGATCGCGTTGGCCACCGGCTCGGGGAAGCGGCGGG
>DFYA01000293.1:699-11087 GCA_002382525.1 Opitutaceae bacterium UBA4094 | reverse complement strand
AATCTCGGTGCGAACGAGCACCGCGGTTTCCTTGGGTTTTACCAGAAGCCCCTCCTGCTCCCGGTGGGCCCGCGTAAACTCCACGCCGTAGAACAGAATCGCGCACGAATAATAGACCCACATGAGCAAACCCACCAACGACCCCGCCGCGCCATAAACGGACGCCACGTCGGAGTATTTAAGATACAGCGCGATTAGGAAGCGCCCTCCGCTAAAGAGAGCCGCAGTCACAAAGGCGCCGCGCCAAATGTCGCGCCAACGCAGCTGCACGTCTGGCATGATTTTAAACATCATCGCAAACAACAGCGTGATTACCCCCAGCGTCACCATCAACTCGGCCCCCTGCATCAGCCACTTCGGCAACGCCACAACGCCCTCCAAGTGCTGCGCAAATGAGGCCAGCGCCGTCGTGAGGATCAACGAAATCAAGAGCAGGAAACCAACGGTCAGCACCATCGCAAAGGAGATCAGCCGTTGCATCACGAGCACCAACCACCCCGCCCGACTGGGTTTGGTTTTCACGCCCCAGATGTGGTTCAACGCGTTCTGCAGCTGGGCAAACACCGTTGTCGCACCGACCACCAACATGCCGATGCTGATAACCGTCGACGTCCACCCACGGCTTTGCGGCTTCGCCTCCTGCACCGTCTGCTGGATCATCTCGGCGCTGCCGCTGCCGATCAACGCCGACATTTGTTCGTTGAACTGCCGCGACGCCACATCCGCCCCGAAAAAGAATCCGGCGATGCTGAGCACGATGATCGAGACCGGTGCCAACGAAAAGAGTGTGTAAAAACTCACCGACGCCGAATGCGCGAACGCCCCGTCCTCATTCCAATTTTTGGCGGCGGCGATGGCAGTGGAGGTCCACTTTGGCAGGCGTCGTTTGCGTCGAGTCATGCTTTCCGGATACATTTGGCCAGACAACCGCTTCGGGACCCGGTGCGGCGTCTTGGGCGAAAGTCTTTGTTCGTCGGACACCCCTCGCCCGAGGTCTTGTTGGGAATTTCCCCTCGCAACGATCTTTTTCTCTCGGGGTCAATCCGTGCCATGAACACCAACAACACGCTCGAATCGAAGTTGATCATGCAAGGTATCCACATCGAGTTGACGGAATCCTTGAAGAACGCGATCCGCGACAAGTTCGCCGTGCTGCTGCGACACAACGAATTCATAATCCGAATCAATGTGCGGCTGCATCAGGACCAAACGATGGGCAACGAGCACCACTACCAAGCTACCGCCCAAATCGAGATCGGCGGCCCCGATCTGATCGCCACCGCGGACGGCAAGGACGCCTACGTCGTGCTCGACGACTTGGTGGGTAAACTCGACCAGTTACTCGAACGCCGCCACGGCCGTCGCAAAGACAAACGCAACCATCCGCAGGAAATCGAGCTGGATGCGCCGATCCCCAAGACGGATTGAGTCGTCCCCAAACCTCAAAGAAAAGCCGCCTTCAAAGCGGCTCTTTTACAATGCGGACCCCGTCGGTCGTCACACCGGTGTCGTCCGCCGCAATGCCCCTTACACGGACGCTTGATCTGCAGTCGCGGCCTTTGCGTTCACGCGACCTTCGGCCGCCCGCGTGAGTTTTTCGTCTGCAGCCGACTCTTCCTTGAGGGTTTTCTCCAGAAGCCGCACGGCGTCCTTGTAGCCGAGTTCGCGCGCGAAGGTGCGCACGCTTCCGTAACCGGCGATTTCGTAGTGCTCGATCTTCTGCGCCGCGACGATCAACGCGGCGTCGAGCACCTCCGGGTCGGCCTCTTCCTGGATAGTTTCGCGGGCTTCCGCGAGCAGGCCTTGCATCGCCTTGCAGCTGCGACCGGTGAAGGGAACGCCGAGCGCTTCAAACAACTCGTAGAGGCGATCAATCTGATCGCGCGTCTCCTCGATATGGTGTTCGAATAGCTTGCGCAGGGAATCCGAGTGCGCGGCCTGCGCCATCAGCGGGAGGCCGGTGATAATTTGCTGTTCCGCGTCATAGAGGTCGCGGAGTTCATGCACAAACAGGTCGTGAAGAGTATCCAGTGCCATGGTGAACGTGATTTGAGGGTGAAAATGGGCGCGATGCGCGCCGGTAGCGGACAACCTACTCAGGACCATCATCCACGCTGGGCCAAATTCGCCGGCGGACTCCCGAACCGCGCCACGGGAAAACCCCATCGGACCGCCTCGTCCGCCAGACCTTGGCCACCGTGATCGTCGGAACCGGCCCGTCCCGCGCCGGTCGGCGCCCGGAGACCACGTTCTCCGCAAGAACGTTGGCGTTCATCCGTATGCAACCGCCCCTCCATCCCGTGCTCACCTGCCGTTTCTGCGGCCAAGTCCATCGCGCGATCCCGCTGGCCGGAGGCGAAGTCGCGCGGTGCGTGCGCTGCGCTGCGCACATCGCCTCGGCGTCGCGGTGGGGCGGCAAACACGCGCCCGCCTCCTTCGCCCTCGCCGGGATCGCCTTCGCCGTGCCCGCCGCACTGCTGCCGTTCATCACGGTCGAAAAATTCGGCAACATGCGCACGGGCGACTTTTTGGCCGGAGTGTTTGCGCTCGATCAACACGGCATGCCGCTCCTTGCCGTGTGGGTGCTTATCTGCGGCGGCCTCACCCCGCTGCTCCTGCTCACGGGGCTTGCGCTCGGGTGGCGAAACCCCGCGTCACTCAGGTGGATGGGAGGCGCTTTCGGCGACTGGGCCATGCCGGACGTCTATGTGCTCGCCGTGTTCGTCGCGCTCACCCGCCTCGGCAGCATCGTAGATGTGGAACTCAACGCCGGCTTCTGGAGCTACACCGCGATGTCGTTTGCTCTGCTGCTCGCCTGGCGCACGCACCGCCTTCAATCCAACGCCTCCGCATGAACCCGGCCCCGCCCTCCCCGGTCTCGATCCATCGGCCCGCCGCGTTTGCGTTGGCCGCCGCCGTCATGCTCGTGCCCGCCAACGTGCTTCCCATCGTCGATACCCGCCTCGCCGGCGACGCCCGCTCCGACACGATCTGGTCGGGCGTCGTCGAACTCCACGAGTCCGGACTGTGGCCCCTCGCCCTCGTCGTGTTCCTCGCGAGTTTCGCCATCCCCGTTTTTAAGCTCGTCGGACTGGGCTGCCTGCTGGTCGCCGTCAAACGCCGCGCCTCCGCGATCCGCCGGCCGCGCGCGCTGACACGTCTCTATGCCGTTCTCGACGAGATCGGGCGCTGGTCGATGCTCGACGTGTTCCTCGTCGCGTTCCTCGCCGGCGTCGTCCGTTTCGGCGAACCCGCGATGGTCGTCCCGCGCGTCGGCATCGCCGCCTTCGCCGCCGCCGTCGTCTTCACGATCCTCGCCACCCGCGCATTCGACCCGCGTCTGCTCTGGCGCGATCAACAACCCGCCGCCGCCCGTCCCTTCGACGCATGACCGAACACCCCGCGCCTCACCTCGCCCGCACGCGCAAGATCCCCCTCATCTGGCTCGTGCCGCTTATCGCCTTGCTCGCCGCCGCCTGGATGTTGTTCGCAGAATACCGCGAACACGGGCCCGAAATCGTCGTCGATTTCGCGGACGGCTCCGGCATCGAGCCGCGGAAAACGTCCGTGGACTTCAAAGGCGTTTCGGTGGGCGTCGTGCGCGCGGTGAGCCTGAAACCCGATCTCTCCGGCGTCTCGGTGCACGTCCGTCTCACCCGCGGCGCCGCCTCGCTCGCCGCCGAAGGCGCGCAGTTCTGGGTCGTGCAACCCGAGATCAGTTTCGGCGCCGTTCGCGGGCTCGACACCATCCTGAGAGGCTCGCGGATCAACGTGCTCCCGGGCCGAGGCGAACCCGCCGACCGCTTCGTTGGCCTTGATCGCGCGCCGCCGCCTAGGGGCCGCGAGGGCGGACGCAGCTTTGTGCTCGATGGAGAACGGCTCGGCTCGATCAACGCGGGCTCTCCAGTGTTCTACCGCGACGTCAAGGTCGGTGTGGTCGAGGGAACCCGCCTCGCCCCGGACAGCGCCTCGGTGCGCATGCGCGTGCGGATCGAAGCGCCTTACGTGGACCTCGTTCGCACCAACACGCGCTTCTGGAACGCGGGCGGGCTCGACTTCAAACTCAGCCTCTTCGGCGGCGGCCACCTGCGAAACACGTCGCTGGAATCCTTGATCAATGGAGGTGTCGCGTTCGCCACACCCGACACGAGCCCCCTCGCGCCACCCGCTTCCGAGGGCAGCGAGTTCCAACTCACCTCCGAAGCCGACAAAGCGTGGCTCACCTGGCGCCCGCAGATCTCCATCCAACCGGCCGACGCCCCGGTCAACGAGTCGTCCGCCGCCGGCGTCGCGCCGCTGCTGGTCACGCCGGAAACCCGATCAACCGCTCCCTAGGCTTCCCTCACATCCGCAACACCGTCGCCGCGCGGGTGAATGTCGCGTCGGCGAATCCGAGCGCGTGCTTCAACCGCGCGTCCCGCTCCACCGGATTCGCGATGCGCGCCGCCGCACGATACTCGCGCCACGGCAACATCCCTCCAGCCCACGGCAGCAAACCGCTTGAGGGCACCGGCAGATCGCTGCCGTGCAAAATCCGCTCCGCCAGCGCGCCGCTCGTGATGCGACGCAGCGCCGACGGCCGCAGTCGAAAACTCAATCCCGCCAGCGCGCTGTTGTCGCCATACAGATTGGGAAACCGCTCCGTCATCGCGGCGAACACCTCCAAGTAGTCGGGATCGAGCAACATCATCCCGGTGCCGCAATGCGCCGCGATACACTTCACGCCGATTTCCAGCGGACGCGTCAGCACCTCCGGCGAGGCGAGTTTCGCGTCCATCACCGGCATCGTGCGCTCGCTCCCGGTGTGCGCGAGCAACGGCAATCCGGCCTCCGCCATGCGTTCGAGGAAACGCGTGTGCCGGCGGTCATTCCAATCGATGCCTTGCACGTTGGGCAGGCACTTCAACGCTGCCGCGCCGCCCGCGAGACACTTCTCCAATTCCTCGAACGCGTCCGGTCGCGAGGGATGAATCGAGACGCCCGCCAAAAACTCCGGGTGCTCCCGCGCGAGGCCGAGCACATGGTCGTTGGACACATAAAACGATGCGCGCTCCGGCAACGGCGTGCCGTCGTCTAGATAGGGCAGTTCGTGCGCGAGCAGCAACGCGCGGTCGATCGACGCCGCGCCACGCACGAAATCGCGCAGACGCTCCGCATACACGCGATCAAAGTCCGCCCCGCGCAGGTCCGCCAACGTGAGCCCTACTGCGCGCACGAGAAACGGCGCGCCGACACGGGTGAGCCCGCGCGGCCGATACCAGCAACCGGTGCCGCTCGTGCCGGTGCCGACCGCGTGGACGTGACAGTCGATGCGCATCAGGCGCCCGCCGCCGCTTTGGCCGCCTCCGCCGCGAGGTCCTTGCACCCCTTGAGGTCGAGTTTGCCCGTGCCGAGCACCGGGATCTGCTCCACGCGATGAACCAGTCGCGGTATCCACAAATTGGGCACACCGGCGGCGGTGAGTTTTTCCTTCACGCTCGCCTCGGTCACCGCGTCGTCCGCCGTGAGCAGCACCAGTTGTTCGCCCTTGCCCGGATCGGGCACGCCCATGACGACCAACGCGTAACCCTCGGCCTGCTCCAACGCGAAGGCCTCGATGAGTTTTTGCTCCACCGTGCCGTGCGGCACCATCTCGCCCGCGATCTTCGAGAACCGCGAGAGACGCCCTTCGATAAACAAAAACCCGTCCTCGTCGAAGCGGCCAAGATCGCCCGTGATATACCAGCCGTTGTGAAACACCTCGGCGGTCTTCTTCGGATCGTCGAGATAGCCCTCGAACATGTTCGCCCCGCGAAACGCGATCACACCGGTCTCGCCGAAGGGCAGTTCATCCTTCGTCTCCGGATGCAGCACGCGCGCTGTCATGCCGGCGACCATGCGTCCAACCGAGCCGAGGCGTTTGCCGTATTGTTCGCTCGCGGTGTCGGTCGCCAGGTGCGGGTCGGGCTGGTTCACGTTGGTGCCGGGCGAAGCCTCCGTCATCCCGTAGCCTTGCATCATTTCGAGGTGGAATTTTTCGAGAAATCCTTCGTAGAGATCCATCGGCATCTTTTCCGCGCCAGACACGAGAACCTGCAGCGAGCGCAGATCGGCCGTCTCCGCCTTTTTGTAGATCGGACGCATAAACGTCGGCGCGCCGACCATCACCGTGACCTCCTCTTCGCGGATGGCGTCGATGATTTTTTTGGTGTCGAGCGGACTCGGCACCGCGATCGAACGGCAACCGCGCAGGAGCGGATACCACATGTTGACCGTAAACCCGAAGCTATGGAAAACTGGCAGGCAGCTCAGCATCACAGCGTTAGTCGGGAAGATCGACAGAGTCGAAAACTGCCAGCAGTTGGCCAGGATGTTGCGGTGGGTGAGCGCCACGCCTTTCGGCTCGCCCGAACTGCCGCTCGTGAACAGCAACGCGGCCTCCGCCCGGTCCCCGTAACGCGGCACGCCCAGCAGCCACGGCAAGAGCTGATTCGGCAGCATCCACGCCGCGAGCAACCACGGCAGCAACGCGCGCTTGCCGCCGATTTCCTTGATCGTCGCGGCGAGATCGAGCGTGCGCTCGGGCCACGGAAACGCCGGCACCTTCGACCGCACCGCGTCGGCCGAGATGACCGTCTTCACACCCGACATGCGCAGACTCGACTCCGCCGCCGAGCGCCCCGCCGTGAAGTTGAAGTTTACGGGCACCTTGCCCGCGCACAACACGGCCAGATTGGCGATGCTCGCGCCCGCGCCAGGCGGCAATACCACGCCGACCCGCGCTTCCGGCACGGTCTTCCGGATGTGACGCGAGAGCGCCGCTGCGGCCGCGAAAAATTGTCCGGCCTTCAACTCCCGGCGTCCGGTCGTGCGGTCCACGATCACGAGACGCCCGGGCGCGCGACCCAGCCGGCGCACGACTTCGCCTCCAAGGTTGCGCTTCAACTGCGGACGCTGCTCGAAGGCCTCGCAACCAAGATCGAGCAACGCCTGTCGCACGACCGGCGCTTCGGCCTGGTCGGCAGGGATCGGCTCGCCCCACGCCACGCACACCGCCGTGCGCATCAGGCGCGGAGCTTTTAGCAGATACTTGTTGTCTGAGAACGAGAACATTGAGCCCCACAAGCCGTCGTGCGCCACCGGCAGCACGGGCACTCCCGCCTTGCGTGCCATCACTTCAAACCCGCGCTCGAGCTTCATGAGTTGTCCCGTGCGTGAGATCCCGCCCTCCGGAAAAAGCAAAACAAGTTCGCCGCTCTTCAGCGCCTTTGAAACGCGGCGCACGGTTTCAAGCGCATTGCTCGGCGAAACCGGGATCGTGCCGGACAGTTTATAAACGATCCGAAAAAACCAGCTCTGTCGCGGAAACGCCTCGTGGCCGACAAAACGAATCGGTCGCGAACACGCCAGCTGCAGCACCACCACATCCATGTAGGAAAGGTGATTCGCGACCAGCAGCGCGCCTCCCGCCGCCGGAATACGATCGGCCCCGAGCACCCGCACTTTGTAGAGCAGGCGGACAATCCAGACCACCGGCCAGACAACAAAAAACGGGGCGTGCGATTTGGGAATGAAGGGAATCTGAACCATGAACGTGGAGGGATGCGTTGTCTGCTTGGGGTGAATTTAGAAACGTCGGTCAGGGAAACACGTTCCCGTCGAGCCAGACGCGACGAATGTAAAGGTGATGCGTGCCACTCACCGACGCCTCGACCTCGATGGTCGTGAATTCGGGAGTGCCATGGCCCTCCGGCACGAAGAACCGTTCGATCCCATACTCAAGCCGCGGATTGTCCCCCGCGCCCCACGCCTTCGCACGCACCCAAATACGTGTGTCCTCGGGCGACGGCTCGTTAACGAGCACCTCTTCGATCACATGGTGCCCGCCCGACGGCTTGAGCACGACAAACACGTCGCCGCCGAGATCCGCCGGCACCGCCAGCGATTTGTCAGGCCGGCTGATCTCATAGCTCAACGTCATGTAATCGCCACGAAGGATGTCGCGCGGATCAACCGGCATCACCTTCAGCCGCACCGTCGGCGCAAGTTGGCGCACGGTCTCATGATAGCCCGCCCAGCCAAGCAGAACCAAAACCTGCAAGCCGAGCACCACCCACACCCAATGCGTGAATTTCATGTCCTTCATACGACCTCCTTTTCCGCGCGCATGCCGGCGAGCCAGCCCCGACGCTTCCGTTCAAGATAGATGCCGAGCGTCAGCACGATCACACCCGACACCACAAAAAAAACCCCGCCCTCCATCATCGTTCCAAACAGGTCGAAGTAACGCGTCACGATGTTCAGCGCGATAAAGCCCAACCCGAGGTTCACCCAGCCTTCGCGGCCCGTGCTCAGCCCAATGCGGATCATAAACACATTCAAAACAAACAACGCCGTCCACGACCACGCGCTCCACAACCAGCCGTGATCGCCCGGATTCCAACCTGCCAGAACCGCGCCCACCGGCACCAACGCCGCCAGAATCCAAGGGCTCAGCGCCAGCGTCTCGCGTCGGCTCGCCCGCAAGGCGCCCCACCCCGCCAGCACGCAGAACGCCGCAACCAAGAGCACCGGAAGCAACTGCACCGCGCGTTCCTCACTGCGCCAGCCCCAGACGTGCCGCAGGAAACCCAGCAGATAAAGTCCGGCGCACACGATCACCGCGCCCCACTTCTCGTGCAACGAAGCGAACGCCTCGTGCCGCCCGCCGCGCAGCGCGAAACCAGCGAACCACACCGCGAGACCCAACGGCGTCATGATCGCCACAAACCGCATCCCGCTCTCCGAGTAGTAACCCTCCGGCAGCAGCGACAGCCACGAGTCGCGCAGGGCGAACTCCATGCCGAGCCAGGTGAGAAACGCCAGCAGACTCACCGCCTGCGCGCCCTTGGAACGCACCAACCACGGCACCGCCGCGATGCCCAACCACCAAGCCAGCACACCCGTGGCCGGGCGCGAGTTGATGTGGTAGATTTGGCTCACCAGCGCGATGCCTGCCATAAAAAGACCCGCGCCTAACATAAAGAACGCGTCGCCTGTTTTTGGATACAAGCCCGGGGAGACCTTGCAACGCCACCCGGTCGCATACGCACCGACGAGCAATACCACGAGGCCGCCGATCTTTACCCAGTCGCCGATTTCCCGCCAGTTCGAGCTGATGAGCAGGCACACGCCAGCCAGCAACAATCCGCCGCCCACCGCCGCGAGGATCGCCACGAAGCGACCACTGCCCGCTCCCGCTGGATGCCGCGCGAGCAACGCCGCGCGCTGCTCCCCGCTCAACAGCCCCTCGCCCACCCAGTCCGCCGACTCCGCGCGCAAACGTTCCTCGAAGGTTTTCATAGATGTGTTGGTTTGATCGAAAATTCAGTCGGTGGGCAGACGCCATGCGGTCGCGCCGCCCTGCAAATGCCGCAAGGTCGCGAGCGTTGCGCGGGCGTCTTTTTCGGTGAGCCCGGACACCACTTGCCGCACCACCGCCTCATACGCTGGAGATATCTTCTGCCAGAGCCGCCGCCCCGACGGCGTCAACTCCAGGCGATGCACCCGCCGGTCCGCCGGATCGTCCACTCGCCGCACCCAACCCGCCTTCTCCATTCGATCGACCAAGCCCGTCACATTGGATCGATCCACGACCAACAAATCTCCGAGTTCCCGCTGGCTGATGCTGTCCCCCACGTTCGCCAACGCACTCAACACATTGAACTGGGACGCAGTGATGCCATGCGGACGAAACAGCCGCTGTCCTTCCCGAAGAAACGTCTCAGCCGTGGTGATCACCGTCCGGGTGAGCTCATGGCCGAGTTCGATGTTCATGCGGTTTTGTTGTCAGGCTAATTGTTGAGACGTCAACAATCTTTTCGCCACTCCCTGACATCCGCCGCCAGCGCGGCGAAACCCGGAAAGTCGTGTTCTAGTCGGCGGGTGTCTTTCGCGTGCCGGCGCGCCTCGCGCACCGCGATCTCGGTTTCAAGTTGGAGGTTCGGGCGCTCGGTGCCGTAGGTTCGCTGTTTCAATTCGCGCCGCGTGTAAGGCATCTGCGCCGCCTCCTGCCCGGCCGTCCAAGCCGCCTCGGTCACGGACTCCTCGAGTCCGCACAAATACCACGCCTCGAGCGCTGGCACCGCGATCCCCACGCCACGCAACACGCGCGAGCGGCCGTGCGCCGCCGGTAGCTTCTTCGTCGTCTGACGGAAGATCGCCCGCAGTTGGCACATCCGGCACAGCGGATGGTAATAATCCGGCGCGTCGTGCGCCGCCGTGTGCACCACCGAATCGTCACTGTCCACGACCACCACCAGTCCGTCCGCCTCCGTGTTGAAATGCAGATGCCGGATGATCGAGGGCAACACCTGCGCAACCGAAGGCCAGCCGCGCGCTCGCAGAGAAGGTTGCACGCGCACGAAGGG
>DFYA01000293.1:0-681 GCA_002382525.1 Opitutaceae bacterium UBA4094 | reverse complement strand
CACGCCGGAAAACCACAGGTCGCCCAACGAGCCGGACGCCAGGATCTCGGAGAGATCCCCGCATTGATCGAGCTTTGAGAATCGCGCGGCAGCGCCGTGTTTTTCCGTGATGACCACCTCTTCCGGATGATCGCGAAACAGATCCAGCAGATAAGGCGAATGCGTCGTCGCGATCACCTGCACCGGCGCGTGCGAGGCCCCAGTTTCCGCCGGATAACTCAACCGGTAAAGCAGGTCGCGCACCTCGCGCAGCATGCGCGGATGCACCCCGCGATCCACTTCCTCGATACACACGACAGCGGGCGGGTTGGGGTCATGGGCCAGCGCGAGAATCGCGAGCACGTAGAGCGTGCCTTGCGAAAGATTTTCGGCGCTCACCCACTCGTCGGTCTCGGCCAGGCGCAGGCCCAATTCCAACCTCTGATCCGGACGCGCGATCAGGTCCAGTTCGTCATACTCCGGCAACATGCGGAACAACTCCGCCGTCATTCGCGCGAACTCCACCGGATGGTCCGTGCGACGCGTGTCGAGCACCGCCGCGAGATTGCCACCGTCGGCCGCCAGTTCCATCCCGGTCTTGGCCACTGCCGGCGCCGCGATGGCGTGGTGGTCGAAAAAATAACTCCGCATACTCAGCAATCGCGCGCGCAAACCCTCCCAATCGTCGACGCCCTCGCCCGC
>DFYA01000285.1:8435-14728 GCA_002382525.1 Opitutaceae bacterium UBA4094 | reverse complement strand
GCCGGCGCCGCAGGAGCGACCGGAGCAGGCGCGGGCGTCGGGGCGGTGGGGGCCTCGATGTCCGCCGGAGGCGTGGCGGTGGCCGGCGGGCTGAGTTTGACCGGCGCCTTGAGAGGCGCGGGTGCCGCAGCGGAGGGTGGGGGCGTTAAGGGAGAGGCCGCCGGGGGCGTCAGCGGTTTCGCCGCAGCCGGGGTCGGCGTCGGGAGTTGGGTTGGCGGCGTCGCGGCGGGCGGCTGCANNGGCCGGGGCGGCAGGTGTGCCGGGGACAGGATTGGGCGTAGGGCTGTCGGGGTTCAGGTTCATGTTGGGGGAAAGGGGTCAGCGGGGCGTGGACTTATGGACGATCTCGGCGAGTTCGCGCGGATCGACGCTGTCTAGACGTTTATCGCGGCGTTTCAGTTCCTCGAAGGTTTTGATGGCGGTCTCGGTCATGCGGCCATGAGTTTCTTCGGAGCCGCCGACGAGCACGAATTGTTCGCCTTGGGTGACGCGTTTGTGGCCGTCTTGGTTGTCCAAGCCAACACCGAGCAAACCGGCGCGTTTGGCCGGGGACTTGCGGGGAGTGCGGTTCGGTTTGTTGCTCACGCGGTTACCGTGCTTGCTTCCACAGGTGTTTCAAGCGGCTTTTCGAGAATGGCGACGGGGACCGGCGGTGGCGTCTCGGCGTGCGGTTCTTCGGGTGGTGAGGGCGGGGCGGAGTCGTCGCGCGCACTGCATTCGATATCCGTGAAAGCGTCGTTTTGACGCACGCGCAATTTGCCGAGGCGGGTGAGTTCGAGCACGGCGATGAACGTCGCGACGAGCAGGCGAACGGTGACGACTTGATCGCGGAAAAGCTCGGTGAAGACGAAGGTCTTTCGGGTGCGGATGAACTCAAGCACCTCTTCCATCTTGTCGGAGACAGTGATCTGTTCGTCTTGGATCTGGCCAACGACGAGTTTCTCGGCGAGGCGGCGCAGGACGATGTTGAACGCGTTCCAGAGTTCGATGCGGTCTACGTTTTTAAGCGGGCGTTCGGACTCGGTGACAGCGAGTTCGGAGACGTGGCGGGCAAGCAGGTCGCGTTGAAACACGGCCAACTCGTCGAGCTTGGCGGCGGCCTCCTTGAATTTTTTGTATTGGAGGAGCTGGTGCACGAGTTCCCAGCGGGGATCCATCTCCTCTTCAGTGGCATTGGGATCGACGGCGGCTTGTCCGCGAGGGAGGAGCATGCGGCTCTTGATCTCCATCAACGTGGCGGCCATCACGAAAAATTCTCCCGCGATATCAAGGTCGAGGTCCTGCATCGAATGCAGCACGTCGATGTATTGGCGGGTGACTGAAACGATCGGGATATCGTAGATATCGATCTCGTTTTTCTTGATGAGAAAAAGCAGCAGATCGAGAGGTCCCTCGAAGACAGGGAGCTTGATGCGATAATCGGTTTCGGGGACCACGGTCGGGTGATGGTTGGCGACGCCAGGGACGCGGCAATGAAAAACTTGTTGCGCGCCCGGTGGCGCGACAACGGGTCAGAGCACCGCTATTCCAAGGATTCCGAGCGTCAGTAAAAAGGTGATGGTGGCGAGGGCGAGACGTTCGCGGGAGGTGAGACGAAACAGCATGGTGTTTTAAAGTCCGAAGGGTTCCAGCCGGGCGAGGATTTCGACGAGCAGTGGATCATCGTGAATCTCGTCCCATGGGCGGTTGCTGGACACGCGGACAAACATCTGTTCGCCCGCGGTGCGAAAGCCGTAGTTCCAGGCGAGTTTGAGCAGTTGGAGGGGAGAGCGCGGGTCTTTCTGGGTGATTGAGCGACCATCGTAGAGGTGCCAATACCAGACATGTTGCAGGAAGCTCGCTTGGGCAAAAGCTCGGTATTCGGGAGGCGGCAGGAAACGTTGGCCGGATGCAAACGGTCGCGTTATCGGCGCAGTGGGTTGCGTGGTCCAACCGCCACCGGGCCAACAGGCCTCGGGGGTGTGGGCGGCAACAAGACTCACCGGCGCTTGCCCCGGCGACCAATACGCGAGGTAGAGGGTGATCTGTACTGGTTCGGCGTTGGCGGCGTCGCCACGACGGAGGTAAGTGCGTTGAACGAGGTGCTCCGTTTCGAGGACGGAAGCGAAGCGGTAAAGATTCTCGGTGTGCACGCGATCCCAACCGGCGGGCTGGGTGGGCAGGAGCACTTGGAGGTCGGGCGGGGGGCTCGCGTCGCGGGCGGGACCATGGGTGTTGGCCACAAAAAAAACGATGAGCGCGGCGGCTGTTCCAAACGCTGCGAAAACGCCCCAAGGGCGGGTCGCCGGACGCGAAGGCGCGGCGACTCCGGCTTGTGGAGGCGTTTCAGGTCCTTCGAGCCAAAGCGCAAGCCCGCCTAACATCAGCGCGGTCACGCCGAGCACGGCGAACCCGGTGAGATCGTGCCAAGTGCCACTGATGTCCACTCCGCCGTTGGCGAGGAGCGTGAGCCCTAATGAGCGAACAACGTTCATCCCAAAGGCCAGGAGCGGCGCGATCGCAATCAAAGCAAAGCGTGCCCAAGGCCGCCGCACCAAAGTAGCGGAGAAGAATAACGCCGCGAAGAAACACGAAACGAGACTGCGCACACCGCTGCACGCCTCTTCGACGCCAACGCTGGTGGTTGCCAGTAGGATGATATTGCCCGAGGTGGACGCGGCGATACCGAGGAGATGAAGCGCGTTGAGCACGATCTCGGTGACCCAAAACTGTAGTTGCAGCGTGATACGCGAATACAGTCCCGGAGGAAACGGGGCGCACAACGGCCAGAAAGCTACGGCGACAAATGACGCCCAGTTGAGAGGCACGACGCGCATCGTGGCCGAAGACAACCAGAGCAACGCGCCGAGCAGAAGGCCGGAAAGCGCGAGCGCGAGCGACATGCCGACCAGCGGGTGCGACCACTCGACCGCCGCCGCGAAGAGCCCCGCCATGGCGACCGAGACGAGCCCGCAGATCAACGCAACGCCGCGCGTGAGCCGCACGATGAGCGTGTCCTCCGGAAACCGGAACGGGCCGCGTCGCCGACTCTCGTGCAGGAGGAGGAGAAACAACACAGGCGCAAACAAGCCGTGCGAGAGGTCCGGATTGGACTGCCAGTCCGGCCAGAGCATCCAGCACAGGCAGGCGGTCAACAGCCCCGCCATGGCGACCACAATCCATGCGGACGGGGTGAGGTGTGGAGGGGTGGTCGGCGTTGCGGAGGGCATCAGGGCTGGGGGTCGTAATGCTCGAACAAAGCGTAGCTGACGTCCAGCGGCAGCGGCTGCAACGCGGGGAGAAAATTTTCGATCCGCCTCGTTCGGTTCCCGTCGAGAAGAGCAGAGCCTACGGCGTCGAGGCTGCGGAAGTTGTCCCGGAGAATCTCTTTGATGCGCGCCGCAGTCCAATGCAGGCGCGCCTCATCGCGCCCCGCTCCGGCGGCACAGAATAGCGACAGATAAGCGGGGTAGCTTGTGCCGTCCTTCGGGAGCGGTCCGCGTTCGAGTCGCGCAAACACGTGCTCGCGCACTCCGGTGGCGGGGTAGCGGATCAGATGCGCACTCAGTAACTCGATGATTGTGGGGTGAGTTGGACCGATGAGCAGGTTTTCCACCTCGCTGTGCAGGGTGGTTGACCATCCCAATGCGGCGAGGGCGTCGAGGCGCAGTGGTAAAATGTCGCGCGGCCCCAGCAGGCCGGGCCGCCGCTCGATCCATTCCAACGCATCCTGGGCAAACCCGCGCGCGATGAGTTCGCGGGCGACGTTGAAAAATGCCAGTCCGTCTGGCGCCGTCGCAGCCGCGACCAAGAGACGCTCGCGGGCGTGTTGAGGAGTCTTCGTCGCGTCGAGGTCGGTGGCGAGCACGAGGAGGAATCGCGCCGTCTCGGGCAGGGTCGGCTGCGCGGCGAGGCGGGCGCGCGCCGGGGCGTCGCCCGTGCGCCGGTTGGCGAAGAGAAACGCGTTAATCCACGCGCTGGCTTGGTTGGGGGCGGCGACGATGCGTTCTGCGGCGAGGTTTTGCACGGCGACGAAATCGCCGCGGGCCAAGAGTGCGCGAAACCACACCTGAGCGGTGGCCTCGGCTTCGTCCGGGTGGTCGTTGAGTAGGCGCCGATAAACTTGGTCGGATAGCCCGGGTTGCGCGACTTGGCTGAGTTGAGCGAGCTGGCGTCCGGCCGCGTAGTTTTGGGGCTGAAGCTCGTAGGCGGTCGACAGCGACATGAGTGCGGTCCGCATGTCGCCCGCCTCGGTTGCCGCTTGATATTTACGCAGGAAGAAATCGGTGCGGATGCTGTTGAAGTGGTGCCAAGCGGGCGGCCACAACACGCCCGCGTAGGTCACGCGGTAGCCGACTTGGCGGAGAAACCCGAAGACGGCGAGCGTTGCGACGAGATAAAGGACGAGGCCCGCGCTCACATAGAAGATGGCAGCGCGGCCCCAGAACGGGCGCACGTCGGCGCGGTCAACCGAACACCGCCACGCGCCGTCCCGGTTCTTTTGAAGCAGCGGACACAGGCGCCGAAAACGCTCGGGGCGATTCCAGTGAATGACGGCTTCACACGACGTTTCCCAAGCACGTCCAGAATCGCTGGCGTGCTGACACGGGCAACGCCCCTGACCTCGGCGCAGACGGTATGCCGATTTGCGGGTGTTCCAGTAGAGGAAGCCCCACGCCAAGCGGAAAAAATCGGAAAGCCACCCCATGTGTTATCTACGCAGGGTAACGTGGCATACTCTCGATCAGCAACCCCATGCTTAACAGGAATGGAACAAACGATTCTGCGTCAGGGACTACGTAGCGTTATGATCACCTCTACCTTACGTTCCTGTTTCGCGACTGTGGCTGCCATTGTTTTCTCCGCCGGTCTTCACGCCGCCGCTGTCATCGGTCAACCCGCGCCCGAGTTCACGCTCACGGATATCAAAGGCACCTCGCACAACCTCTCCGACTTTAAGGGCAAGACCGTGGTGCTCGAATGGGTGAATCCGGAATGTCCGTTTGTGGTGAAACACTACGAAAAGAGCGGCAACATCCCCTCGATGCAAAAAACCGCGACTGCCGACGGCGTGGTGTGGCTGTTGATCAACTCGGCTGCGCCGGGTAAACAAGGCGACTACGACGAGAAAAAAGCCGCCGCTTGGTTGGAAAAAACCGGTGCCGCCGCGACCGCCTATCTGCGCGATGCGGACGGCAAAGTCGGCAAGGCCTACGGGGCCAAGACCACCCCGCAGATGTATGTTATCACCGGCGAAGGCACGCTCGTTTACAATGGAGCGATCGACAGCATCAAGTCGACCGACACGGCCGACATCGCCAAGGCGGAGAACTATGTAAAGGCCGCGCTCGCCGCCGTGAAGAGCGGCACGGCAGTCGAGAAGAGCACCTCGCAGCCGTATGGTTGCTCGGTGAAATACTGAGCGACACGGCGAGGCGAATGCGCTTTCCGCGCTTCGAGACGTCGCCGCCGATCCGTAAGGAGAAAAAGCCCGCCGATTGTTCGGCGGGCTTTTTCGTTTTCGAGTTAGACCGTCACCTCGAACAGCTCGGGGTGCAGGTCGCCGACGGCGACCTTGTTGACCGAGCCGGTCATTCGGATCGCGAAACCCTCGCCGATCTCGATACCGATGGTGCCGCCGGGCATGTGCACCGTCAGTTCGGCGTCGACCAGCCCGAGTTTGTGCGCGACCGAAGCAGCCGCGCTGGAGCTGCTGCCGGACGCGAGCGTGTAGCCGGCGCCGCGCTCCCAGATTTCGATGCGGATGTTTTTGCGGTCGAGCACTTGGAGAAATTGCACGTTGGTTTTACGCGGGAAGTTGGCGTGCGTTTCCAGGTGCGGGCCGTATTTGTGAGCCAGCTCGGCGGTGACCTCCGGCAACGGCACGACACAGTGCGGGTTACCGATGGTGGCGGAACAATAGGTGAACGTGCGGTCGAGCACGGTAATCTGTTCGTTCAGAACTTCGCGCTCCGGGCCGACGTGAGGAATCTTGGTGCTGGTGAAACTCACCGAGCCCATGTCCACGGTGATGAGTTTACCGTTCTCTTTGATGACGGACTGAACGTGGCCGCCGGGCGTTTCGATGGTGAAGGTGTCGCTCTTGGCGAGTTTCTGGTCCCAGAGATACCGCGAGAAAATGCGCAGGCCGTTACCGGATTTTTCGGCCTCGGACCCATCGGGGTTGAAGATACGCAGTCCGAACTCGGATTTCTCGGAGGGCAAGGGGCCCCAGAGAATGCCGTCGGAACCGACGCCGAAATTGCGATGGCAAATCACACGTATCTCGCCGACGGACGGGCCGTTTTTCCACT
>DFYA01000285.1:7364-8413 GCA_002382525.1 Opitutaceae bacterium UBA4094 | reverse complement strand
TGGGCGTGTGCCCCGTTTCAAAACGCCCCATGGCGCTTGCAAAGGCGGTCTCCACGCGCGCCACCGCCTCGCGCTCCATGGCGTGGACGCCGCAGTGGGGCTACCTTGATGACGATGGCGCGGGAGTTCCGTGCCTTCACATAACCCACAAAGACCAAAAATCCATGAATACGAAAAACACTCTTACCTCTCTTATCGCCGGTGCCGCGCTGCTTCTGCCCGCAGGCGCCTTTGCCCAGGCTGGCTCGGATACGTCGGGCGCCTCCGGTGCCTCCCGCCAATATCAAGGTTCCACTTCGGCCACACAGGATACCTCGGCCCAGGGCCAGCAAAGTTCTTCCCAAGGCCGACTGGGATCCTCGTCTGACCCCTACAGCTCCTCCAGCCAGCACGGGATGAGCGGTAGTCAGCACGCGAGCACCCACAGTTCTTCTGCGTCCATCAAACGCGTCAGTCAGGATCAGCTGAAGGACCGCGTCACAGCCGAAAGCCTGAAGGGCAAGAAAGTCGTTGACCGGAACGGTCAGAAGGTCGGCAAGGTCAAAGACGTCGGCCTTTCCGATGCGCTCAGCGGCGGCCAGTCCACAGCTTCCATCGGTTCCTCGCAGTCGTCCGGCATTGGCCAGAGCAGCACCACGGTTTCGGGTCTCCCGAGCCAGAGCCAGAGCGGCTCGGTCAACATCTTGGTGGAACTCGACGATGCGGTGGGCGAAGGCAGTGAACTCGCCTCGATCCCGGCCTCCAGCCTCGAGTTTGATCGTCAGAACGATCAACTGAAGCTCGACATGGGCAGCCAAGAGTTGGCCGCGGTTCTCGAGTAACCGTTGGCCCTGCTAGCGTTCTAATAAAAGAAGCCGGACCCGATTTGGGGACCGGCTTTTTTTGTTTTTGGGTGGAGGGCTCGACGCGCGGTCAGCCCGCGACGTAGCCGAACAAGTTGCGTTTCTTGATCGCGGCGGCGACGGGGGGCGGAACCATCGTCTCCCACGAGGCGTCGTTTTCTTGGATGCGGCGCATGACATCGCGGGAGAAGATGCCGAGGATGGCTT
>DFYA01000285.1:5843-7222 GCA_002382525.1 Opitutaceae bacterium UBA4094 | reverse complement strand
AAATTTTCGAGGATGCCGCCGGGGAGCGCTTCGTAATACTTCTCGTTGAAGATCTCCACGAGGTTGTTGATGCCCATGGCGACGCCAATCATCTCCTGCGTGTAACGGCGGAAGTAGGTCGTGAGGCGGTAATATTCCGAGTAATCCGAGATGAGCACGGTGAAGCCGATGTCACCGAGGAGATCCACACGGGAGAGAAAGTCCTGCGCGTCGAGTTCGCCGGAAGCCAAGAGGTTGTTCATCGTAATCTCCATGAGCACGACGATGTCTTTGCCCTTCACCTTCGGCTCTTGCATGAACTGGGCGCAGGCGCAGTTGAGCATGTCCACGTTGACGTTGGTGACGGGGCGAAAGCTGCCGCGTTCGACGAGCACAGCTTTTTTGTAAAGAATCTCGGACGGTTGGAGGACTTCGCCGCCGGCGCCAAACATCACGGCGTTGGTGAGTTTGTGGCGCACGAGGTAGAGCGACATGAGGCGGTTGTCGACCGGCCCAAAGGCGGGGCCGCTCATCTTGAGCATGTCCACCTCGATGCGCTCGGGGCCGACGTTGTCCAAAAGCGATTTGATCAACTGCTCGGGAGTTTCGCGGAAATAAAACGCGCCGTAGATCAGGTTGGTCCCGACGACGCCCAGCGCCTGTTGCTGGAGGACGTTATCTTTGTCCCACATGCGGACGTGGATCATGATCTCGCTGGGCGGGCCGTGCGGGTCGGTTTGAAAACGCATGCCCAACCAGCCGTGGCATTCGTTGGTGCCTTTGTAGTTTCGCGCGGCGACGGTGTCGGCGAACACAAAGAACGTCGTGTTGTCGCCACGCTTCTCCCCGAGGCGCTCGATGAGCAGCGTGTATTCGTGGTCGAGCATCAGGCCGAGCCGTTCGCGCGAAACATAGCGCGGAGACTTGCCGTAGATGGCGTCGCTAAACGTCATGTCGTAAGCGGACATGGATTTGGCGACGGTGCCGGCAGCGCCGCCAGCTTGGAAAAAGATGCGGGCCACTTCTTGGCCGGCGCCGATCTCGGCAAACGTGCCGTATTTCGGCTCGTCGAGGTTGATCGTGAGGGCCTTGCGGTTGGTGGTCAGCAGATCGGTGGGCTCGGACATTGTCGGTAGTGTTGATCGCCGTTGGCGGGGTCCGCAATGCTGCGAAGCAAGATGCCCGCCACCGTTTGCGGATAGAGGCTGCTGGAGGCGGGTCGCGTGCCGACGGGAACCGTTTCAATGCAATGGCCGCGGAACCTGTTTCTCGACGCACAAAGCTCTGGCGGTGGAAGAGGTGTTGGCTACGCTGCGGGCTTTTATGAAGAATTTCTTTGCGTCGTTCCTGGGGACTTTGGCGGCCATCGTGTTGTCGATCACCGGCGTGGTTGTGGTGGT
>DFYA01000285.1:0-5821 GCA_002382525.1 Opitutaceae bacterium UBA4094 | reverse complement strand
CCGGCTGCGATGTTGAGCGGACGCGATTCACGGACGTTGCAATTGCGGGCGGTCACGCGGGCGTTGCGAGGAGCGGGCGCCGATAAGCGCATCGCCGGCGTGTTGTTGTTGGGAAGCCTCACGCCGGAGGGTTACGGAACGGGTTTTGCTACGTTGAGCGAAGTGCGCGCGGCGTTGGTTGAGTTCAAACAATCGGGTAAGCCGGTGATCGCGTATTTGAATAATGCGACAACCGCCGACCTGTATCTCACGGCGGGAGCCACTGAACTGGTAATGGATCCGTATGGCTTGCTAATGGTGCCTGGACTGGCGAGCGAACCGATGTTTTTCGCCGGCGCCTTCGAGCGTTTTGGCGTCGGTGTGCAGGTTACGAAGGTGGGTGAGTTCAAGTCCTACGCGGAGCCCTTTGTGCGCAAAGATCTGAGCCCGGAGAATCGTGAGCAGTTGAAGAAGCTTCTCGACGACCTCTGGAGTGACTTGGTCAACGACGTCTCGCAAGACCGACGAATCACGGCGGCGACTTTGCAGGCGATCGTGGATAACGAAGGCGTTATTCGCCCCCAATCCGCGCTGAAAGCGGGCTTGGTCGATCGTTTGGCCTATCGCGATGAAGTGCTGGCCCAACTCAAGACCGCGACGGGGCGCACGGGTGCGAACGAAGCGTTTAAACAAGTCACGCTGGCGGATTACGCACGGGCGTCGGCTCCAGCGAGCAAGCGTTCCAAGAATGAGATCGCGGTGATTTATGCAGAGGGTGCGATCGTTGACGGCGAGGGAGCCCCGGACGAGGTGGGCGGCGAGCGATTCGCGCGTGAGTTGCGCGCGCTACGACAGAACGACCAGGTCAAGGCGATCGTGCTGCGCGTGAATAGCCCGGGTGGATCAGCAACGGCATCGGAGCACATCCAGCGCGAGTTGAGATTGGCCGCCGAGGTAAAGCCCGTGGTGGTCTCAATGGGCAGTTATGCGGCGTCGGGCGGGTATTGGATTTCTGCATACGGCACACGTATCTTTGCCGAGCCGACGACGATCACCGGATCGATCGGCGTGGTGGGGCTTCATTTCGACGTCAAGAAACTGGCAAACGACTTCGGCATCACATGGGACAGCGTGAAGACCGGCAAACACGCGGACATCTTCACCCTTTCTCGCCCGAAGACGCCGTCGGAACTCAAGATTTTCCAGGGCATGGTGGAGTGGATTTACGACGAGTTTATCGACAAGGTCGCCGAAGGACGCGGTCTTGATCCGGCGGACGTGCGCAAACTGGCCGGCGGTCGCGTGTGGTCAGGACGCGAGGCGCAAAAACTGGGTTTGGTGGACGAACTTGGCGGGTTGGGCGCGGCGACCGCGTGGGCGGCGGATGCGGCCGGCGTCGAAAACGATTACCGGTTGGTGGAGTTTCCCCAGCCGACGACTTTTGCGGAGATGCTAGGCGCGTGGCTCGGCAACGTGCGTCCGCCGCTGGCTTCGCAGCGCGGTATCGTTTCCCAGGTGGTCGACCACTTTGAGAAACAGGCGAGAACGCTGCAGCAGTTCAACGATCCTCGCGGAATCTATGCGCGGATGCCCCTCGAGATCAGCGTGCGTTGATGTGGCCTGAACAACGGGGAAAATGATCCAACTCTAAAATGAACAAGATATCTGAACACATTCTGTCACGAGACATCACGGCCACGGTTATCCCGGCAGGCGATTCGGTCACGTTGGCGGCGGGAACGTCGGCTCATGTGATGCAGACCCTCGGGGGCAGCGTGACGGTGCGCACGGACCGTGGACTTTTCCGGCTTCCGCGCGAGAGCGTGGATGCGTTGGAGGGCTTCGATGTCGCGACATTGGGCGTGGACGCCGCAGGTGGGGGGGGCGCCGAATTCAGTGAGGCCGCAGTGTGGGCTGCGATGAAGACCTGTTTCGATCCGGAAATCCCGGTGAACATTGTCGACCTCGGTCTGGTGTATGACCTGAGCGTGGAAAAGACGCCGACCGGCGGACACGAAGTGGAAGTGAAGATGACATTGACCGCGCCGGGCTGCGGTATGGGACCGGTGATCGCCGAAGACGCACGGCAGAAGATCGCGGCGCTACCCACGGTCGAATCGGCAAAGGTGCACATCGTGTGGGACCCGGTTTGGACTCCGCAGATGATCTCGGAGTCGGGCCGGAAGGCGCTCGGGCTGGAGTGAGCCGAGCCGGACGGCGCCGATCGGGTGCGGCCTAGTTTTTTAGGAGCGAGGTGAGGTCGGCGAGCGTAAGTTTGGCGTTGTTCGCATCGCTGGCTTCGAAGACGTCGGCGAGCAGGGCGCGCTTGGTTTCCTGCATGTGCAGCACCTTCTCCTCGACCGTTCCGGTGCAGATCAGTTTGTAGCTGGTCACCACCTTTTTCTGGCCGATGCGGTGGGCGCGGTCGGTGGCTTGCGCTTCGACGGCGGGATTCCACCATGGGTCGAAGTGCACCACGGTGTCGGCGCCGGTGAGGTTGAGTCCGGTGCCGCCCGCTTTGAGCGAAATGAGAAAGACGGGGATGTCGGGACTGTTGTTGTATTTATCGACTTCCGCCTGGCGCTGCTTCTGTGGCGTGGAGCCGTCGAGGTAACAGTAGGGGAGGGACTGTTCGTCAAGTTCCGCGCGGAGTAGTCCAAGCAGCGACGTGAACTGGGAGAACACCAACAGGCGATGTCCGTCGTCAATGGATTCGGAGAGCAACTCGCGGAAGGTTTCCAGCTTCGCCGAATGTTCTGCTTTTGAGGCGGCGACCACCAGGCGGGGGTCGCAACAAATCTGGCGCAAGCGGAGAAGTTGCGTGAGCGTCGCCATGCGGATCGCGTTTTCAGAGGCACCGCCGGCGGCGAGGGCGTCGAGTTCCTGTTCGGACTTCTGCTGCCATTCGGTGTAAAGGCGCGATTGGGCGGAGGTCGGTTCGCAATAAAGGATCTGCTCGATCTTGTCGGGAAGCTCGGTGGCGACGGCTTTTTTGGTGCGCCGAAGGATATAGGGAGCGGTCTTGGCGCGAAGACGCTCGTCGAACCAGCCGCGTTCGTCGCCCCGCGTGCCGGCTGGAATTTTTTCGAGGTAGCCCGGCATCAGCAGATCGAACAAGGCGCGCAGGTCGTCGAGGGAGTTTTCCACGGGCGTGCCCGTGAGCAAGAAGCGGCTGCGGGTGTTCAGCGAGCGTAACGCCTGCGCGTTTTGCGTGCGGCGGTTTTTGATGTGTTGGGCTTCGTCGGCGAAGAGTGCGGCGAACTCAAAGTCGGCAAAGCGATCACGGTCCCGCGCGAGGGTGCCGTATGAAGTGATCACCACGTCTAAAGCGGCTGCATGCGCGGGGTCGGTGAGCCGCTGGTTGCCGTGATGAATAAATACCCGCAGGTGCGGGGCGAACCGGGCCGTCTCGCGGCGCCAGTTTTCGACGAGCGACGCCGGGCACACAACAAGGGATGGCTGGCGAGCGTCGCTGAGCGTTGTGAGCAGAGAAATCGCTTGGAGGGTTTTGCCTAGGCCCATCTCGTCGGCGAGGATGCCACCGAGACCGAGACGGTGGAGGTGCCATAGCCAAGCGACGCCTATCTGCTGGTAAGGTCGGAGCAGCGCCGAGAGTTCGGCCGCGAGCGGGGCGGGCGCCAACGTGGACAAGTTGCGCAGGGCGTCGCTGCGGGATTTCCAAGACGCGGGCGGCTGGTAGTGAGGCACCAGTTCGTCGATGACCTCCTGAATTTCGGCGACGCGAGCGGTGGGGATACGCCAGGTGCGACGAGCCAAAGCCGAAGTAGTGGCGCTACCCGCGAGAGCACGCTGCGCAGCGGTGATGCGGGCGATTTTTTCGGGCGGGAGAAGAAAGGTTTTGCCTGCCGCGTCTTCAACGTAGCCGCGGTTAGAGGTGAGCGCCGCGCGGAGATTGTCCTCGTGCACCTTGCCAGCTTGGAGACCAAGCGTGAGGGAGAACTCACCCGCGGTCTCGGCGATGTGGCACTCGATATCGGCCACCGTGAGTTTGGCAGTGTTCTTCTCGAAATTTTCCGTGAACGAAGCATGCCATTTGTCGCGCAAGTTGCCGAGGTGGGCTGCTAAAAAATTCAGCGTTTTATGCCGGTCGCGCAGCCACCATTTGCGGGTGAGCGCGTCGAGGGTAAAACCGTGCGATTTTACGAGGTCAAGGGCGGCCGCGTAGGCGCTTTGTTCGCGAGAGGGAAGGGTGATCGCGAGGTAATGCTCACTGCCGTCGATGGTGAGGGGGGCCGAGTCCGTTCGGCGAATCGAACGCACGGCCGGCGTAAAAGTTGTAGGCGTGGCTACGCGCGGCGGAGCTGATTCCGACGCTTCATCCAGAAATTCACTCACTCCACGAAGGCGCGGCCCAATCCAAAGCAGGGGGGCGTCAGGGGAGTTGATGAATGCAAACGTCGACTGACCTTTGAGGGCGGCGATAACTTCCCGGAGTTGAGCCCGGGTCAATTGGAGGAAAAGCGGCGGCGTTGTGGAGGATCCGCAGAGCCGTTGGAGAACGATCAATCCCGGAATCTCTTTTTCGCTCGGCGGTGCCGAAAGATCCATGTCCACCTTTACCGCAATCGCGTCGCGTAGAGCGGCGGCGGCCAAATTGGGTGGTAAGAAGACGCGAAGCATTCGTAAAACTCGGTGGGGACCGTAGGTTCACGCGAGCGGAAATTTCATCGCCGCGCAACGGGGACGGAGATGCCGCACGTTGTATTCTTCGGCGGGCCAGCCGTCTGGATTCGGACGGCGCGGGCATGGGTGTATATCTTTCCTGTCGCCCACCTTCGTGCTTGCCGTGACGTGAGAGATTCATATTTAAATAACGCCAGAAATCTTCAATTCACTCTACCCAGGCATCACCCTTATGAAAAAGTCGCTACATTCCCTTATCATTGCCGCTGTCGTCAGTTTCGCTGCTGTCTGCGCGAATGCTGCCGAGACCGTCTCCGAGGCAGTTGTTCTCAAAGTCACGGGCAACGCACAAGCGACGCTCCCCGGCCAATCACGTGCCGCAATCCAAGTTGGCGATAAGCTCCCCCAAGGCACCGTCATTGAGACCCCAGACAATTCTGCGGTCGATATCCAAGCATTCTCCGGCAACACGACGACCATCCAGCCTGGCTCAAAGGTTGAGCTCAATAAGCTTTCCCTGACCACCGACGGTGGCCAGATCACCAAGCAAACCGCCGAAATCGGTCTCAGCCTCGGCACCGTGGTCGCCAGCCTCGATCCGTCGAAGAAGGGCATCAATGATTACTCCATCCGCACCCCCAAGGGTGTCGCCGCTGCTCGTGGCACGAGCTACACCGTGAATGTTACCGCTTCCGGCGAGGTGACTTTGTTTGTCGCTACCGGTGTGGTGACCCTCGTGAACGAGAGCGGCCAATCTGTCACCCTTCAGCCGGGTCAGAGTGTTAAGCTGACCCCGGCGGGCACCTTCAGCGGCATTATCAACGAACGGGCAACGACCGCCATTACGACGAACCCTGGCGCTAGTGAGTCCAACATCAACATCACGATCGTCAGCCCCTCCAGCTAATCAGCTTTATGAAGAGCCGGCGCCCACAAGGCGCCGGCTTTTTTGTGTCCGGGCGCACCGTTACATTTCAAGACACCTAGTCCGGAAGCAGCGAGAACTGCAGAGGATTCATCGCATTTTTC
Organism: Opitutaceae bacterium UBA4094; assembly: GCA_002382525.1. GTDB lineage: Bacteria > Verrucomicrobiota > Verrucomicrobiia > Opitutales > Opitutaceae > Rariglobus. The sequence goes on along the minus strand of DFYA01000285.1, from coordinate 169 downwards.
GGACGCGAAGTTAGAATCATTCCAGCGCCACCGCGCGGCGCCTATTGGTCCATAAACTTTGATTGTCCGGTCCGATCAGTCCCACTGCCGGCAACAACACGAGTCAAGTTAGCGGCCCGACTCTGCCGCTCTACTCGTCGATAAACGAGGTTTGGCGCGGTGCCTTGGC
>DFYA01000218.1 GCA_002382525.1 Opitutaceae bacterium UBA4094 | reverse complement strand
AGCCGCGCCCGCAGCGGTTCACCGCGTGTCGTGAACACGCGCTGCTGGCGCTCGTATTCGACGCGGCCTTCGGGCGTCTCGACTTTAATCGCCTCAAACCCAAGCACGCGCAAATCGTAGGGACTCGCCCGCATGTCCATCTCGCGGATGTCCCGCGCCAGCTCGAAGCAGTCGGCGATCAATTCGCTCGGCGTAAATGGCGCGAGTTTGAACGCCCATTTGTAGAGGTCCATGTTGGCGTGCAAACACCCGCGCTGCTCGTGCTGCGGCACCGTGTCGCGCGTCGGCTGGTGTTTGTTGAGCGGACGCGCCGGCGCCGTGAAAAACCGAAACGCGTCGAAGTGCGTGCAACGCACCGGCTGGCTCTCGACGATGCCGGCGAGTTCGTTCGGCGGGAAACGCAACGGCCACGCGTTGTGTCGGATCTCCTCCGGCGTCTGCCGGTAAACCATCGCCCACTCATGCAGCCCGAAACATCCAAATGCCGGCGCGCGCGTCGTCATCATCGCGAGCAAGTCGCGTATCCATAAAACGGATGCACGCCGTTTTTCCGGCAGCGCCGCAGGATCGATCATGATTCCCTCTCCCGTCTTCCGATATTCCGGCCAGCGCAAAAACTCGCCCGCTGCCTCGCCACCAAGAACCACATCCGGCCCCGGATGCCACTGACGCAGCCACGAGGGTCGAAACGCATAGTAGCTGAACAAAAAATCGTAGACCGGATGTTTCGCTCCCCGCGCCGCCCGTTCGACATGCGGATCGGTCCATGCACGCACGCGTGTCTCGTGGGCCTGCCCGCGAGCACGCCAAGCAGACTCGGGCAGACAGAGATTAGCGCCAGCTGAGACCATAAAAAGGCCGGCCTTTCTATGCGGCCGGCCTCACCTGACGCAACGGCCAAGCCGTTTTGGTAGAATTAAACGACCTATCTCCACACGGGGGTGAACGCGCGTGGTTTCCGGTCGTCGTAGGCTACGAGCGCTGCATGGGGCGCCGGCAAGCGGGCGGCCCGAAGCATCAAGGGATGCGCAGCTCGGTGCCGAGGGTGAGGGCGTCGGGGTTGCGAATGACGTCGCGGTTGGCCTGGAGGATCTCGGTCCAGCGGTTGGCGGTGCCGTAGTATTGTTTCGAAATGCGGGACAGAGAATCGCCGGACGCGACGGTGTGGATGCGCGGCGCGGCGGGAGTTTGCGCGATCGGCGCAGGAGCCGGAGCGGCTGCGGCGGGGATCGGCGGGGGCACGTTGGCCGAAGGCGCTGCGGTGGTGGCGCCGGGGCGCGACGGGGTCGCGCCCGCAGGCAGGCTGCCGGCTAGGGCGAGGCGGGTCTTGAGTTGATGAACCTCGTTGGCGGCGGCGGCGGACTGGGCCTGGGTCTGGCGAAGTTGGTCGCGGGTCGCGACGAGTTCGGCGGTGGCGGTGTCGACCGTGCGGCGGGCGTCGACGAGGTTCCGATTGGAGGCGTCGAGCGCGGACGCTTGGTTGGCGACGGTGTCGTTGGCGGCGCCGAGTTGCGCGCGGAGGGCGGCGAGTTCTTCGGCTTGGGTTGCGGCGGTGGCGGCCTGCGGGCGAAGGGTGGCCAACTCGGCGTTGGCGGCTTCGAGGCGGGTGGCGTTGGCGGCGCGTTCCTCGTCGATACTGGCGAGGGCTTTTTGGAGGCGCTCGATCTCGCCCTGTTGGAGCGTGAAGCTGCGCAGCGCGGCTTCGAGTTTGGTGTCGGTGTCGGCCTTGGCTTGCTCAAGTTCGACGAGTTTGGCGGACGTCTCGGCGGTCTCCGCTTCCGGGGCGGTGGGCGCGGGCGGAATCGGCGCGACCACCACGGCAGGCGCAGGCTCTGAGGGCACTGCGGCGGTCGCGGCTGCGAGTTGCGCGGTGAGGGCGTCGCGTTCGTCGGTGAGCGATTTTACGGAAGCGGCGAGGCGTTCGCGTTCGGATTCGAGGGCCGCGATGCGCGGATCGGGACCGGCGGGAGCCGTCGGGGTCGCGGACGCTGCTGCTGGTTGCGCCGCAGATTCTTTTGCGGCGGCGAGTTCGGCGTTTGCGGCGTCGAGCTGGGCGGCGACGGCAAGGCGCTCGGCACTGGCGCGATCGGCGGCGGCCTTGAGGCTGGCGACCTCGGACTCGGCGAGCGACTGGACGCGGCGGGCCTCCGTCAGGTCCGTCGTCGCGGTGGTGAGTTGTTCACGCAGGGCGGTCTGCTCGGCGTTGGCCTTCTCCAGCGCGCCACGAAGTGCGGTCACTTCGGCGGCCGTATCCGTTGCGGCAGCTTGTAGTTGTTCACGTTCGGCGCGGAGGGAAGCCATCTCAGCGGCGGAGGCGTCCGGCACGGTCGGCGCGACTGGGGTTTCGAATTTGGCGGCGGCCTCGGCAAGGCGCGTGTTGAGGGAGGCGATTTCCTTGTCCTTGCTGGCGAGCGCGGCCTCGGCGATGGCGATGCGCTTGCGGGCATCGGCCAATTGCGCGGTGAGTCCGGCCTTCAAGAGTTCGTTTTCCTTCCACGCGGCGGCGAGTTCGGCGCTGAGTTTTTTCTGAGCTTCAGTGTCTTCAGCGGCGACCGCAGGCGCCGGCAAGGGCGCGGACGACGATGCGGGAGCGGGTTCGTCGGCCGGGCGCACTGGGGATGCGAGCGCGGCGGCGGGCGCGACCGGACTGGTGGTGAGCGCCGCCAGCTGGCGTTTGCCCGCTTCGAGCTGCTCGTGCGTGAGGGCGTCGGTCAGTTGGCCCAGCGCTTTGCCCGTGGTGCCATTGGCGGCGGCCAGGCTGAGCCACGCGTAGGCTTGCACCGGATCGTAGGCGGGCGCGTTGCGGTTGGCGTAGGCGAGACCGAGGTTGTATTGGGCGATCGCGTTACCCCGATCGGCTTTGGCACGAAGCGCGTCCAACTCGGCGGCGGATTGCCCGAACACGGCGGACGAAAGAAAAGCGGAGCCGAGAAACGCGTGGGAGAGGACGAGACGGAGGGAGCGAGGTGTAGTCATGCCGGTTCGGGGAAGGCCGGGAGCATGGCGGCGGCCAAGGGGTTTGCAAAGCGGCATTTATAGCGAGAAGACGCCGAGGGCGGTAAACCCGGTGTAAAATGACTTTATTGCAACCCGCGGTGACCGCGCATGTCTTACGTCGATAGCCGAAACCAAAGCCCGCGTTGCGACGTCGAAATCCGTGCGCACATTCCCGCAGCCAACCATCCATTCATCTCCCATGAAAACAATCGTCCCGCTGCTCGCCTGTTGTTTGATGGCGGCTCCGTCGGTTCACGCTCAGTTGTTCACGCCGTCCACGGTCGGCGGTGCCGCACTCGGCGCGGTGGCCGGCGGAGTGATCGGCAACAACACCGGTTCACGCAACAACGGCACCCAAGGCGCCGTCATCGGCGCGGTCGCGGGCGGCCTCCTCGGCCACGCCTATGGCCAATCCCGCGGGCCGGGCTACTACGCCTCGGGCCCCGGGCACGCCGCGCCGGTTTATCACACAACGCCGTCTTATGCACAGCCCAGCCGCACGGCCACCACGACGCTGCTCGGCGGTGTCGCCGGCGCGATCATCGGGCACAACAACGGCCGGCGCGCGTGGCAAGGCGCCGCGATCGGCGCGGGCTCGGGTTACCTGCTCGGCCGCCTCACGGAGCCGATACACGTCGTCCGGCACTCCTCCTACGGAAGCGCCTATGCGCCCTACGCCTATTATCGCCAGCCAATCGTCGTGACCACCACGGCTGCGCCGGCCTCGCAAGCGCCCCAGCAGATCACGATTATCAATAACTACTACGGCGGCGCCTCCTCCCCCATGAGCACCGCAAACGCGATGTTCGGGCGTTGACCCGTGAAACATCCCGCCGCCGCGCCGCGTCCTTTCCGAGGACGCGGCGTTTGCGTATCGAAACGCCTCGCACCTCTTTCTCCCGCTTCTTCCTTAATCATGAACCTCCCCACCTACCGTAAACTTCTCCTCGCCTCCGGCGCCGTCGCCACGGTGTTTCTCGCCGGCTGCGCCAACCAAGGCGTCCGCAATCCCTCCGGCGTGCCCGTCACCGAGATGGGCGCCGACGAACGCGGCTTCGTCGCCGGCACCGGCATCGAATCGCAGGACCTCGTGGCCGTCACCGACAAGATGGCCCGCAGCATCCTCGGCATTCCCGAAATCACCAACGCCCGCGCCACGCCGCGCATCGTCCTCGAGCCGGTTGTCAACGAAACGCGTTTCCCCATCAACAAGGACATCTTCCTCACGCGCATCCGCACGCAGCTCAACTCCAAGGCCGCCGGCCGCGTGCGCTTCCTCGCCCGCGAAAACATGCGCGCCCTCGAACGCGAACAACAGCTCAAGCAGGACGGCCTCGTCACCTCCTCGCAGGACCCGAACGTTGTCCAATTCCGCGGCGCCGACTATTTCCTCACCGGCAAACTCCAAGGCATGTCCGCCCGCACCAAACAGGGCCTGAGCGACTACATCCTCTACAGCTTCCAACTCATCGACGCCGCGACCAGCGAGATCGTGTGGGAAGACTCCGCCGAGATCAAAAAACAGGGTCTCGAGGACGCTGCCTACCGCTAACCCGCGCCCTAAACCGCCGTTCCTCCCCCGCCTCTTTCCTTCCCTCGTCTCGCCATGAAAATCGCTTTCCTCTCCTTGATCGTCGTCGCCGCGACCGCGTTGTTCACCGGTTGCTCCACGCCCGGTCCCTACGCCCCGAAAGACACCACCAAACACAACCTCGAAGAATCCGAAAAATTCGTGCTGATGGACAAACAGGTGCAGCACTCCGTCACCAGCACCGGCATCCAACATCGCACCAACGCCGACGGTCGCCTCGAGGTCACCGCCAACATCAAGAACCGCGAGAATCGCCGCATCCAGGTCCAGGTTTCCTGCGTCTTCAAAGACGAACAGGGATTCTCCACCGGCGACGAAACGCCGTGGCAGACCCTCATCCTCGGTGAATACGCCACCCAGGCGGTCAATTTCAAATCGATGAACCCCCAGGCGCGCAACTTCACCGTCCGCGTCCGCCAAGCCCGCTGATCCGCCCCTCCCGCCCACAGAACCCTGAGCGTGTTCTCAGGGTTCCGCAGGTCGCTCTGAGACCGCCGCACGCACCCGCCACCCCTCTGCCCGCCATGAATACCCGCACCCTCTTGCTCCTCGCGTTGGCCGCCGCTCCCGCCGCGCTCTTCGCCCAACAACGCCACCCCGACGCCGGAAACCGGAGCACCAAGGAGCCCGAGCCTCCCGTGCCGATCGTCGAGTCCGGCCCGCGCCCGCAACCCCCGGCCGTCGATGGTGGACAACACGATGGTTCCGGCCAACGGCTCTACGCGCCCTCCGCCACGCTCATCGCTCCCGAAAAAGCCCGCGAAGTCGTCGACGCCTTCCGCGCCGCCTCCACCAAAAACGGTGCCACGCCCCCCCGCTATCTCATTTACGTGAACCGCGAGCTCGTTGACGAAACCTCCGGCCTGCGCGTCACCGGTCGTCGCGAACGCACCGAGAGCGTCCAAGGCGAAACGCGTTCCTCCTTCGAGAGCGATCCCAACGCCCCCCGCCCCGCCCCGCCGGCCGACGGCGCGCCGCAATCCCAGGTCAACGTCAACATTGGCAACACCACGACGTCCTCCGACTCCATGCACTCTGTTCCGGGTAAAGGCAGTGCCGAAGGCCGTGGCACCAAGGTCTTCGCCGAAAACACCTATACCCACAGCCCCCGGACCACCGGCACGCTGGTTGACCGCCAAACCGTCCGCGACATCGAGCGCCTCTTCGGACGCCCCCTCCGCGCCGGCGGCGCCCGCCTCGCCGATCAACGCACCGCCACCGCGCTCCTCGCCGACAAACCCCTCGATCACTTCACCTCGGCGACCAACGAGGCCGCGCGCAAAGATCGCGAAGCCCTCACCCGCGTCGCCGACGTCGTCATCGAGATCCTCGTGTCGAGCCGCACCGTGCAAACCGCCTCGTTCTCCGGCAACACCCGCCAGACCGTGCCCGACATACAAGCCACCGCAATCCGCCTGAGCGACTCCGCCATTATCGGACAAGCCAGCGCAACCGACGTGTTGGGCAAAGACAAGGTGGCTGGCCGCGTCGCCCGTCAGTTCGAGGTCCGCGAGATCGCCGAAGCCACCGCGCTCGCCCTCATGGAAGATATCGCCCTCACGACCGAATAATCCGTATTCAAAAATGCATGACGCCAAGGCAGCCCCGCTCCTTGGCGTCTTCGCGTTGAGACCTCTTTCTTCCGTCCTCCCTTTCGTGCACCGCCTCTCCTCGCCCTCCGCGTCAACCGCCGTCCTCGTCGCCGCCCTCGCGCTCGCCGGCTGCACCACCACGCCTCCCCGTCCCGTGGTGCCTTTCACCGGCGATCCCGTAATCGACGGCAACGCGCAACTCGCCGTCGCCCCCGAACGCGACAAGGCCCTCTGGGAATACCGCGTCGGCGCCGCCGCCCTCCGCCAGGGCAACTTCGACGAAGCCAAGACCAAACTCGACAACGCCCTCGGCCGCTCCGCCGCCGCCCTGTCCGCCGGCGGCACCGACGCCGAACGCTCCCGCCGCATGTTCGGACGCGAAGACATCAAGCCTTTCGCCGGCGAGCCCTACGAGCGCATCATGGGCCATTATTACCGCGGACTCCTCTACTGGCGCGACGGCGAGCCCGATAACGCCCGCGCCCTCTTCCGCTCCGGCCAGTTCATCGACAGCGACACCGAAAACAAAACCTACGCCGGCGACTGGATCCTCCTCGATTACCTCGACGGCTTCGCCACCCGCAAACTCAGCGGCGACGGCTCCGACGCGCTCGCCCGCGCCCGCGCCAGCGCCGCCGCCCAGGAACGCCCCTCCCCGCCCGATTACGATCCCGCTGCCAACGTGCTCGTCTTCGTCGAATTCGGACCCGGACCGCGTAAGTATTCATCCGGTCAATACGGCGAACTGCTCAAATTTACCGCGGAAAAATCCAACGTCGTCTCCGCCCGTCTCGCCGTCGCCAACCACAGCATTCCCCTGCCCCCCTACGACGACGTCGCCTGGCAGGCCACCACGCGCGGCGGCCGCGTCATGGACCACATCCTCGGCAACAAAGCGGTGTTCAAACAACGCTCCGACACCATCGGCGACGTCGCCCTCGTCGGCGCGATGGGCACTGCCTCCATGGGCACCGGCAAAGACAGCACCAACGTCGCGCTCGGCCTGGCCGCCGTCGGCCTCATCAGCAAAATCACCAGCGCCGCCACGCAGACCGACGCCGACACCCGCTCATGGCACAACCTCCCTCGCTACCTGAGCTTCGGCGCCGTGCAACTCCCCCCCGGCGACCACCCCGCCGTCCTCGAATTCTTCAACGCCCGCGGTCGCCCGCACCCGCACCGCACCCAGACGTTCGTCATCCACGTCCCCGCGCCCGACCTCGCCAGCGCCGCCGATCTCCCCACCGACGTCGTCATCATCCGCAGCGATCTGGACAACTGACGCGGGCCTCGCTCACCCCTTCAACGCGCCCGCCGTCACGCCTTTCACGAGGTGTTTCTGCAGCGCGATGAAGACGATCAGAATCGGCACCGTCACAATCACCAGGCCGGCGAACAACATCCCGTAGTCGCTCCGGTATTGGGAGGTGATAGACAAGTTCGCCAGCCCCAGCGGCAACGTGCGCACCGACGCGCCCGCGTCTCCGCTCGTGAACATAAACGCGAAAAAATACTCCTTCCAAATCCCGATGAACTGGAAGATCGCGACCGTCACCAACCCGGGCTTCGCCAGCGGCAACAACACGCGCCAAAACGCCGACGCCTCCGAACACCCGTCCACCACCGCCGCCTCGTAAAGCGACCTCGGCAACGACTTGAAAAATCCGGCGAGGATGAAGATCGCAAACGGCAACCCGTT
>DFYA01000151.1:663-4496 GCA_002382525.1 Opitutaceae bacterium UBA4094 | reverse complement strand
AAACTCCGTGACGCCACCGCCCGTCACAACGATTTCCTGAGAGAGCTCGGCTTGCCGCTGCTGCCCGGCGGAACGCAGCAAAAGAAGTAACAAGCCAGCATTCTCCCCCATGCGTTACTGGATTCTGAAAGCGAAGTCCACGGGACCCCATCGTTATGATTATAAGAAAAAGCTCAGGCCCGGGCGCGCGGATAATTGGGAGCGGGTTTCCGCTTCGAGTGAACTGGCTGTTGGCGACCGAATTTTTTTGTGGGAGTCGTCGCACAAGCCGTGCCTGGCCGGCCTGGGCGAGGTGATCAAACCCGTGGGCAAGTTTCTTCGCGTTCGCTATCTCACGTCCCGCTTCGAGCAGAGGCCGGACATCGCGTTTTTGAAGACACAAAGGATCTTTGACAGAGCAAACTTCTTGAAGCCGATTCCCGGCACGGTCTTCGACCTTAACGCCGCGCAAGCAAGAGAACTCTATCGCATCGCCACCGCGCAGAACATCGGCATGCACCCTTGGCCGGATTTGCCGAACGAACCTGCCGTCGAAGATTTAGAGTCGGAAGCAATCGAGGAAAACCGAAAGCTCATTCCCCATCTTCGTCGTGAGCGGAACCAGCAGCTCGCAAAAAAGAAAAAGGCGCAATTTCGCCGGACTCAGAAAGGCCGCCTCTACTGCGAAGCCTGCAAAGATGACGGGCTCCGCTACGGGAAGCTGAAGCGCGACATTTTCGAGGTCCATCACCGGCTTCCTCTCTCCAAGGCCGAAGGTCCGGTGAAGACCAAATTGTCCGATCTCGCCGTGCTCTGCCCCAACTGCCACCGCGCCATCCACCGCACCCGCCCGATGCTGAAGGTGGAGGCGCTCGCCAAGCGCCTCGCCTCAAAATAATCGGTTCCACCCTCTCACAATGCCCATTCCTCCCTTCGACAAAATGTTCCGCCCAGTCCTCGAATTGGCTTCTCACGAACCGATCACCCGGACCTCCGCAAACGAGGCAATGACTCGCTTGTTCAAACTCACTCCGGCGGAAATCGAGGAAAAGCTAGCAAGCGGCGGTTCCAAGATGCGTAACCGCACCGGCTGGGCGATGACCTTCCTGACCAAGGCCGCTCTCATCGAACGGGTGGCGCCCAAGACCTATCGTGCGACAAGTCGCGGCGTTGAGTTCCTCAAAGCCCACCCCCACGGCTTCACCGAAGTCGAACTGCGCGCGATCCCCGGTTACGAAGAGGCATGGGAAGCCGGCCGTCAGAAGCGGCTCGCGAACGCGGCAAACAAACCCGAAGCCGACACGGTCACCCAGCCCTTAAGCGAAACCCCCGAGGAAATCATCGAGCATCAAGTGAAGGCGCTGAACTCCATCGCCCGCGAACGTCTCCTCCAAGCGATCCTCGACCAGTCCCCCGAATTCTTCGAGCACCTCGTGTTGGAGGTCCTCGAAGCCATGGGCTACGGCGGGAAGCTCGCAGCGGCGACTGAGCATCTCGGCCAGAGCGGTGATGAGGGTATCGACGGACGGATCAACCAGGACGCGCTCGGCCTCGATCAAATCCTTGTTCAGGCCAAACGCTACGCCCCGGACAACGTCGTTGGTCGGCCAGCCATTCAAGGTTTTGTCGGTTCGCTTGCTGGCCAGGGCGTCAGCAAAGGCGTCTTTATCACCACAAGCAGTTTTGCCGACGGAGCACGCGACTACGTGATGCGCGGCTCTGCGCTGAAGGTGGTCTTAATTGACGGCGAAATGCTCATCGACCTGATGCTCAAACACGGGATCGGCTGCCGCGTGAAACAGAAGTATGAGGTCTTCGAGATGGACCAAAACTACTTCGACGAATCGGACTGAACACACTGGGTTCTAGTCTACTCGTAAACACCGCGTCCAATGCCTCGCCGCTCTTCATCCCGCCGCTCCGGAGACGATCAGGAAAAGGCCGTCATGGCCTTGGTGTTCGCGCCGGTTGTGGCGTGGATCTTCTTCCCTGANNGAACCGCCACCGCGTCTCGCTCAACGCCGACGGTCTTCGCCCATCCGGTCTGCCGTCCCGCCCAAACCGCCGCCGTCGCCGACTCCGTCCAAACGGCCATGGATGAAATGGTCTATAAACGCCGCGCCGAACGCTCCGGCCGCATTTAATTGTTCCATGCCGTTTCCTCCCGAAGTCGAATCCGCACGCGCTCAAGTTTTCCAGCAGGTCGGACGCAACGTGCTTCGCTTTCAGCGGCTCGAGTTGATCATGAAGTCCATGGTAGCCAGCAGCCGGATCAGCACGACGGGAGGTGAATCACCCAAGGCTCACGAGCGACGGACTGAGGCTATTCACAAAAAGACGCTGGGATTGATCTCCGGACAATTTTTTGACGAGGTGATTTCCAATCAACCGCCTTGCGACGGTCCCCCCGCATTTTTTGAGGATCCCACCATTCCAAAAAACCGGGTGCACATCGCCTCTGCGTTCGTAGTTCATTTTCAACCCGAAGAGCACGCTCGGTGGAAAGTCAGGGTCAAATCTCTCATCGAGGAGCGCAATGCATTGGTTCATACCTCGCTTCTGCACATAGAGCTAGAAACATTCAGCGGCTGCCAAAAAGCATTAGCTGCCCTCGAAGAACAGGGTGCCCGTGTGTCCGCCGAAATCGATCACTTGAAGCCAATCGTGAAGAGTCTGGAGGAATCAAAAGCATCTTTGCGCGAACACTTGGCCGACGATGCATTTTGGAAGCATCTATTTCCATCGAAGGCCTAATCCTCCGTCAGAAAGAAGCAGCTCTTCACCGAAATTATCGTCATGGCCAAACACCGCATTTTCACGATTGCGTTTTCGAATGTGTATCCGCTCTACGTGGCGAAAGCAGAGCGCAAGAAGCGCACCCAGGACGAGGTGGACCGAGTCATCTGCTGGCTTACGGGCTACGACAAGGCCGCGTTGCGGCGCCAGCTCGCGGCGGAGGCCGATTTCAAAACCTTCTTTGCTCGAGCGCCGATGATGAATCCCAAGCGTTTGCTTCTCAAAGGCGTCGTGTGCGGCGTGCGCATCGAAGAGATCGAGGATCCGCTGATGAAAGAAATACGCTACTTGGACAAACTCGTGGACGACCTCGCCAAGGGCCGACCGATGGAGAAGATCCTGCCAGCTTGAAATCAACATGCCCTCCGAAAAGGTTCACGCTCACGGCCACGCGTGCTATCGCGAGCAAGCTCCCCGCTTCAATTAGCGCCCCTTAGTGATCATTAGCGGTTAAAAAATCCGCCTTATCCTGCTTCGTCAGACTTCCGTGTGATCCGTGTATTCCGTGGGCAAATACACCGAGTCTCTCCGGCTTTCGAGTCTTCGTGTTTTTCGTGTTTAAAAACCTCTGCGCCTTTCAAACTCCTCACCGCCCTCCGACCTTCGCGTCACTTCGCGACGTTAGCGGTTAAAAATCTGCATCCGAACCTACTCGCTCACGTGAGAGCTTGTCGCTTCGCTCGGTAACGCGGCTACTGAGCGCCCTACCCGCGCCAGCGTTTCAGCGCGGCCCCGGTTAGGCTGCGGGGCTCGGCTTCGATGGCGGACACCGGGCCGGCTGCGACCACTTCACCGCCCGCGCTGCCGCCACCGGGGCCGAGGTCGATGATCCAGTCGGCCAAGGCGATCACGTCGAGGTTGTGCTCAATCACGATCAGGGTATTGCCCGCATCGCGCAGTTTAAACAGCAGGTCCATCAGGTGCTGGATGTCCACCCAGTGCAGACCCGTCGTCGGCTCATCCAGAATGTAGAGCGTGCCGCCTTGCTGGCGTTTGCTCAGTTCGAGCGAAAGCTTTAGCCGCTGCGCCTCGCCGCCGGAGAGCGTCGTCGCCGACTG
>DFYA01000151.1:0-586 GCA_002382525.1 Opitutaceae bacterium UBA4094 | reverse complement strand
CTCGGACACGGCGCGTAGGCGTCGGCCATAAACTGCATGTCGAGCTTGATGACGCCGTCGCCCTGACACCGCTCGCACCTGCCGCCGCGCACGTTGAAGGAAAAGCGGCTCGCCTTGTAGCCGCGCACCTTCGCGAGCGGAACTTGGGCGAACAAATCGCGCAACAAATCCAAGAGGCCCACGTAGGTCGCGGGATTAGAGCGCGGGGAGCGTCCGATGGGCGACTGGTCGACTTGCACGAGCTTCTCGAAGTGATCGAGGTTCTCGATGTGGCGGTGCAGCCCAGGCGTGATGCGGGTGGCGCCGTTGAGTTTGCGCGCGGCGGCAGCCGCAAGCACGTCGTTAACGAGCGTGCTTTTGCCCGAGCCCGAAACGCCCGTGACGACCGTGAGCAAGCCCTCCGGAAAACGGGCATCGACGTCGCGCAGATTGTTCGCGCGCGCTTCGCGCACGGTGAGGAAAAGGCCGCTCGGTTTCTTGGTGGCTGCTTCTTTCGTCACCCGAAGTTTTCGTGCGAGATACGGACCGGTGCGCGTCTGCTTTGCGGGCAACGCCATCAACGCGGACGGCGTGCCTTGAAACAGAA
>DFYA01000128.1 GCA_002382525.1 Opitutaceae bacterium UBA4094 | reverse complement strand
TTTTGTTTTTTCCGGCGCGCCCGTGGGAACGTTGCGAGTTTTTGGTGAAAAGCATCCGTCTACCCCGCTCGCACCAGCACGCGCTCGCCTCGAATCGATCCGCCCGAAAGATCGTCGCCCACGCCATGGCCCTGCTCCCCCTCCTTGCCCTTGCGCGCCGTTTTGGGTGCCTGCTCTTTATTACCTGCGTCGTATTCGGACCCGCCGGTCGGCTCGCACACGCTCAGATCACGACCTCCGGCTTCTCCAGCGCCTCCCGGCCGGAGGCCCCCGGCACGCTCCTCAGCCACCCGTCCGCCAACGGTTCCGAACCCATCGGTCGCACCACGTCGCTTAATTACCTGAACGGCTGGCTCATCGTCGGCGGCGAGGTCCCCGGCTCGCGCGCCGGCTCCGATCTCGTCCTGCGCGTTTACGACATCGCCAACCCGACCAATCCCGTTCGCCGCCACCCGTCCGACTTCAACCTCACCTACCCCAACAACCGCTGGCATCAGGGCAACGTCGGCTGGAACGCCCACGGCACCGCCCAGTCGGGCGATCTCCTCCTTCCCAACGTCCTTCGCGTTTCCTCCTTCGGCGGCCCCGTCGAACTCGGAGGGACCAATGGCATCCCCGACCTCGCCCGCACCGGAGTCGGCTACAACCGCTCTTCCCAAGCCGGCCCCTGGGTCGCCTCCTTTCCGTGGTATGGCTCGCCCGACGAGAACTTCGTCATCCAACGCGTCACCACGCCGAATGGCTGGAATCACTTTCAAACCCTCGCGACCTTCGATCACGTCGGCCCCTACGGCGGCGGCGACTGGCACCCGATGTTCTTTGGCGACCTCCTCATCTACGCCCGCAGCGGCCCCACCGGTCGCGACGGCGTCGTCGTCTATCGCCTTCAATATAACAACTTCGACGACCCCGCCGCCCGCTCGATCACGCCGCACTACGTCGGCTCGCTCCAAGGCGGTTTCCAAGGCTACTGGCCCGCCCTCTTCTCCGACGGTTCCGGCCTCTATGTGATCGGCTCGTCCACCAACATCCTGCTCGCCGCCGACATCACCCGCGCCGCCGATCCCGCCGCCGACGGCTCCGTCACCCTCGCCGCCAGCCTCACCCTCCCGCAGTTCACCAACGCCTCGTATCCGGTTTTTCAGGACAACCACGGGTTCATCCACAATCGCAAGATCGACATGACCCGCTTCCTCGCTGGCGACGCCAACCCGGTCGCCCTCACGCTCAACGAGGGCGCGCCCAACAACGTGGACACCTCCCAAATGTCCCTCGTCCTCGGCAACCTCTGGCTCACCGGCGGCTACCCGCACAACCACGGCGCCGACAACTACCGCGCCCAGGGCATGGCCGTCTGGGTCCACCAACAAGCCCCCGACACCACCGCCCCGCGCGTCAGCTACCACATCCCGCAGGCCAACCGCACCCACTACCCGCGCCACGCCCCGCTCAGTTTTCTCCTCCACGAACACTCCCGCGCCGGCGGCCCGCGCAACGGCGTCGATTTCACCGTCCGCCCCGTCCTCGCCAACGACACCCTCGGCGCCCCCGTATCCGGTTACCTCATACACGACTTCTCCGGCGTGCTCACGTTCACGCCGACCGCCGGCCTCGACGCCGACACGACCTACCAGGTCAACTTCCTCTCCAGCAACAACGGCACGCCGTCCAATCGCAACGACGACATCGGCTTCATGGATGCGGCAGGGAATCTCATCGAGCCCTACTCGTTCCGCTTCTCCACCGGTGGCGGCATCGACGCCACGCCCCCGCCCGTCTTCACCAGCCTCACCGCCAACACCTACCAACCCGCGCCCGCCACCCCGGTCACCGTGACCGCCGCCGCCACCGGAACCGGCGCGCTCCAATATCGTTTCAACTTCGACGGCGCCTGGTCCGCGTGGTCATCCACAGCCCATGCCACCCACGCCTACGCCACCGCCGGACGCCCCCGCGTGCTCGTGCAGATTCGTGACGCCGCCGGCAACATCACCAACGGCTCCCTGCGCCTCCTCGTGATCGTCCCGCCCACCGGTCCCGCGCCGACCCACAGCACCACCCTCGCCGTGGGCAACGACCCGCACGGCCGCCGCCTCTGGGTGGTCAATCCGGACGCCCACACCGTCTCCGTGCTCGACGCCGCCACCGGCGAAAAACTCGCCGAGCACTCCACCGGCGCCGACTCCAACCCGCGCTCCATCGCGCGCGACGCCTTCGGTCGTTATTGGGTCACCTGCCACGGAACCGATCAACTGCGCGTCTTTAACAGCGACGGCTCCGTCCACGCCACCGTTCCGCTCGCCTACGGCGCCGCGCCTTTCGGCGTCGCCGCGTCTCCCGACGGACAATCGATCTTCGTCACCCTCCACGGCTCCGCGCAACTCCTCCGCTACGCCGCCGCCAACCCGTCCGCCGCGCCCGTCGCCCGCGCCACCTTCCCGACCCCGCGCGCCCTCGCCGTATCGGGCAACGGCCAGCGCGTCTTCGTCACCCGTTTCATCTCGACCGACCTCGAGGCCGAGGTCGCCGAGTTCGCCGCCGCCTCCGCGTCGCTCACCCACGCGCGCACGATCACGTTGTCGTCCGCCAACACCACCGACGGAGGCGACCGCGCCG
Organism: Opitutaceae bacterium UBA4094; assembly: GCA_002382525.1. Taxonomy (GTDB): domain Bacteria; phylum Verrucomicrobiota; class Verrucomicrobiia; order Opitutales; family Opitutaceae; genus Rariglobus. Next base: position 5,829 of record DFYA01000128.1, on the reverse strand, counting down.
CCGGCGTGCCCAACTACCTCGCCGCCATCGCCCTCTCCCCCGACGGCACGCGCGCCGCCATCGCCTCCAAACAGGACAACGTGCAACGCGGACTCCTCTACGGCGTCGGCGACCTCACCCACGAGACCAGCGTCCGCGCCGTCGTCTCCTTCATCAATCTCGTATCCAACCAGGAAATACGCGACTCCCGCCGCGATCTCGACAACTCCGACAGCCCGTCTGCCCTCGCCTACACACCTCTCGGCGACACGCTCCTCGTCGCGCTCCAGGGCAACAACCGCGTCGTCGGCCTCGACGCCCTTTCCCTCGCCCCCGTCCCGGGCAACAACACTGTCGGCGCCACCCAGACCTCGCCCGCCGTCATCACGTTCGACCTCGCTTCCGGACTCGCCCCGCAGGGTCTCCTCCTCGACCCGACGTCGTCCCGCCTCTTCACCCAAAACTTCATGGGTCGCTCCGTGACTGTGCGCGACGCCTTCCCGCTCCTCGTCGAAAACCGCACCACGCTTCCGCTTCTCGCCACCACGCCCACCGTCGCCTCCGAATCGCTCGCCCCCGACGTGCTTCTCGGCAAACAGGTTTTCTACAATGCCGCCGATCCGCGCATGTCGGCCGACAGCTACATCTCCTGCGCCACCTGCCACGTGGACGGCGGCACCGACGGACGCGTCTGGGACTTCACCGGACGCGGCGAGGGTCTCCGTCGCACCACCGACCTGCGCGGTCGCTCCGGACTCGCCCAGGGTAACGTCCACTGGTCGGCGAATTTCGACGAGATACAAGACTTCGAGCACGACATCCGCGGCCCCTTCGGCGGCACCGGCTTCCTCCCGCTCACCCCGCAGCAATTCTCCTCGCTCCACCCCTCGCCCGCCTCCGGCAAGGCCGGACTCAGCCCCGAGCTCGACGCCCTCGCCGCCTACGTCGCGTCGCTCGGTCCCGCGACCACCCCGCGCAGCCCCGCCCGCAACGCCAACGGCTCCCTCACCGCCGCCGCGCTTCGCGGACGCGCCGTCTTCGCCGCCCAATCCTGCACCGACTGCCACTCCGGCCCCGCCCTCACCGACAGCCTCGCCGGCAACGTATCCACGCGAACCCTACACGACGTCGGCACGTTGTCCGGGCTCTCCGGCCTCCGCCTCGGCGGCGCGCTCGAAGGCATCGACACGCCCACGCTCCACGGCCTCCACGCCAACCGCAACCACCTCCACCACGGCCTCGCCGACACGTTGGCCGACGTGTTTTCCTACGCCGGAGGCGCGCTCCATCTCGCCGCCAACGGTCAACGCATCACGCCCGCCTCCGTGAGCATCCAGACCGACGACGCCTCCCAAGGCGGCGGTGGTTTCCTGCGCGGCGCGCTCGGCGGCACCTACGCCGCCATCACCGCCGGCTCGCCCACTCCCGGCGTCCGCTTTACCTTCGTCGACGGCGGGCTCTCCGGCGGCACCGCGCGCATCTCCTTCCGCTACGTGCGCCAATACTACGACGGCACCGCCCGCCTCCGCATCAACGGCGTCGAGCAAACCGTGCCCGTCCTCCGCCAGTTCCCCGACAACAGCTGGATGACCAGCGGTTGGCGTTGGGCGACGGTCACCGCGCCTCTGCTCGCCGGTCCGCACAACACCATCGAGATCCTCCGCGGCGACGACAACCTCCAGCTCAACGCCCTCCTCGTCGCCAACACCGACGACCTCCTCGCCGCCCACCCGCACCGCCGCGTCGGTTCGCTCCCGACCGCCGACCGCGACGACCTCTTCGCCTACCTCCGACAGCTCGATTACCGCGACGACCACGGCGTGCCGTTGACCGCGCCGGGCGCACCGGCACCCGCCGCGCCGACGATCCTCACGCCGCCCGTCGCGCAAACGCTCGCCGTGGGCAACACGCTCTCGCTCCACGTCTCCGTCGGCGGCACCGGTCCGTTCACCTACCAATGGTTCCGCGGCAACACCCCTGTCGGCACCAACAGCCCGACGTTCGAGCAGGGCAACGTGCAACTCGCCCACGCCGGCGCCTACACCGTGCGCATCTCCAACGCCGTCGACACCGTCACCACCGCGCCCGTCCAGATCGTCGTCAACTCCGCCCTCGCCATCACCACGACCTCCACGTTGCCCGCCGCCATCGCCGGGCAACCCTACGCCGTCGCCCTCGCCGCAACCGGCGGAGTCGGCGCGCGCGGCTGGACGCTCGACGCCGGCACGTTGCCCACTGGCCTCACGCTCTCCGCCAACGGCAACCTTACCGGCACGCCCACCGCCGGAGCCCGCGCCGTGCCGTTCACCGTGCGTCTCACCGACAGCTCCGGCTCGGTCACGCGCGCCTTCACGCTCGACGTCACTCCGCCCGGAGGCTTCAGCGCCGACCCCGATCTCGTTCTGCACTACACATTCGACGAACGTTCCGGCACGCGTGTGTGGGACGCCTCCCCGGCCGGAAACAACCACGCGACCGACGTCCCCGGAGCGTCCTGGACCGCGCACGGTCGCATCGGCGGCGGCGCCTACGGTTCGACCAACCTTGCCGCCAGCCTCGCGCCGTTCTTCCCCGCAAACCAAGACGACCTCAACTTCGATCCGCGCTCGCAGCCCTTCACGTTCTCCGTGTGGATTCGCACCACGACGCCGACCAGCTACCGCACGCTCTTCAGCAAAGACGGAAACGCCGCCGAAAACTGGCGCACGCAGTTCCGCCTCTGGACGACCGAGAATCCCGTCACGAACCTGCAAGGCGCCTCCGCTCGTGGCTGGAGCAACAACATCCCCGCCGCCGGACTCAACAACGGCCAGTGGCACCTGCTCACCTTCGTGAACTTCCAAGACGGCGCGACCTGGCGCACGCGCCTCTACCACAACGGCGGCGCCACCTACACGCAGTGGAACACCGGCACCGTCGACCCCGTTCCCCAGCTCCTGCGCATCGGCGACACCACCCATGGCGGCAACCCCTGGCACGGCCAACTCGACGACCTGCGCATCTACAAACGCGCCCTCACGCCCTCCGAAATCACCGCGCTCTACAACGTCCCGGTCGCCGAATCCTACGACAACTGGATTTCCACGCTCCCCACCGCGATCCCGTCAAACCGCCAAGCCCGCACCGCCGATCCCGACGGCGACGGCGTGCCCAACCTCCTCGAATACGCGCTCGGGGGCGACCCGATGAACGCGGCCGACGCACCCAAGCCGCGTCTCGTGCGCACCGCCAACACGCTCGGCCTCACCTACCCGCGCGCCCGCTCCGGTCTTATCTACACCGTCGAAATTTCCACCACGTTGGCCCACGACTCATGGACCGCCGTCGGCGTGACCCAAGACACCACGACGCCCGTCGGCAACCTCGCCACCGCCACGGTCCTCCACGATCCCTCCGTCCCGCAACGCTTCCTCCGCCTCCGCGTTTCGGAGCCCTGACCGCGCTCCGACAGCCCTCGCGCTCCATGGGCCTTTGCTCATGCCCATGAAAGGCCCGGCCGAAAATTTTCTCGGCAAGGCCGCCTGTTTTTCGGTCCTCGGCTATGCGTCGGCCATGGATGGCCGACGACCAGAAGCGATGACGTCCTTTGCGCGACAGGCTTTGCCGTTGCGCGGAGCCGGGCGCATCGCGTGAACTTTTCCCGTGGATAAACACCGACCCTCCGAATCGCGCAGCCTGAATCCATTTGAACTGCCTCGGATGGTGATCAATCCGTTCCGCAACCGCGTGCGCTTCATTATCGAGCGGTTGTTGCTCAGCGGCACCACGGCGCGCCTGGCGGTTGCCGCGGCCCTGATCGCCTTGGTCGCACTGGGCACGGGCGTGCTGGGTTTCCTGGTGGCACGGGGCACGGACCAACCCTTCGCCAACCCGGCAGAGGCAGTGTGGTGGGCGTTTCTACGCTTGTCGGACCCGGGCTACTTGGGCGACGACGAGGGCACCGGCCTGCGCGCGGTCTCGACGTTGATCACCGTGATCGGCCCGGTCCTGTTTTTCGGCGTCCTAGTGGCGATCTTGACGCAGGGCCTCAACGAAGGGATCCGCCGGATGGAGATGGGCCTCACGCCGATCAGCGCGCGCAACCACGTGATCGTGCTCGGCTGGTCCACGCGACTTCCCGGCCTCGTGCGCAACATGCTCGAATCCGAGCAGCGATTGAAACGGTTCCTCGCTCGCGTGGGCGCCAAACGCATGAAGCTCGTGTTGCTCTGGGAAGAGGTGTCGCCGGCGCTTACGACCGACTTCATGACACAGGTCGGCGTGCCGGGAAAAACCAGCCGGATCATCCTGCGCACGGGGTCTCCCCTGCGCCTCGATCACCTCACACGCGTCGATTACTTGCATGCGAGCGCGATCGTGCTACCTGCGGAAAACCACCGCTCCGCCGAGGGCGCGAGCCGCTCGGATAACTCGACGCTCAAGACCATCCTTTCGATCTCCCAGAGCATGCGATTGGCGAGCGTCGCCGCGACGCCACCGTTGCTCGTGGCGGAGTTGTTCGACGCGCGAAAAATCTCCGTCGCGCTTCACGGTTATCGCGGGCCGATCGAAGTGGTCGCGGGCGACGAAGTGATCAGCCGCATGCTTGCGCAGATGGTGCGGCACGCGCAAATCGGCCAAGTCTATCGCGAACTCCTCACGCACGGTGTGGGCAACGAATTGTTCGCCCACAGTTGTGACGCCAACCTGGCCGGGCAGTCGTTCTGGGAACTGGCCGCGCGCCTGCCCCATGCGTTGCTCATCGGCGTGGCCCAGCCCGACGCGACCGGCGTGAGTTCGGTGCTAAACCCGCCGCCGGACTACCGCTTGGCGGACATGGACAAGTTGATCTACGTCGCGCGTGGCTGGGAGGACAGCACATTGCCCGTGCCCACAGCCACCGGTGTGAACCCGGCGTGGCCGTTGCCGGAGCGAAAACTGGAAGCGCTCGCGAAAGACGATCAAAAGATCCTGGTGCTCGGCTGGTCGCGGCGGATCCCCGCATTCCTGCAGGAACTCGAATCCTACAAAAACCAGCGCTTCGAGGTCACGGTGGCCAGTCGGTGTCCGCTGGCGGAGCGCGAACGGCAACTACGGGTCTACGGCGGCCAGCTCTCTCGCGTCGGTCTGCGGCACGTGGAAGCGGATTGCACGGTGCCGGACCAGTTGGCGGCGCTCGATCCGTCGGCGCAAGACGTGGTGTTGTGTCTCGCCTCGGATCTCACCGCCAGCGACGAAGAGTCGGATGCGCGCACGCTCGTCGAATACGCGATCCTCGGGGAACTCTGGGGCGCGGCCGCAGAGCCAAGCGCCACAGGTGCCGCCGACGAGCGGGTCGGCAGGCGTCCGCGGCTCGTCCTGGAATTGCTCGATGAGTTGAACGTCTCGCTTCTCGATCCGACGCGCTGCGAATACCTGCTCTCGCCCCAAGTATTGAGCCACATGCTGGGTCAAGTCGCGTTGAGGCGGGAGTTAAACTCCGTATTTGAGCAGTTGTTCAACTCGGGAGAAACCGAGATCACGTTGCGCAATGTGATGCGTTATGACCTCGAACCCGGCCGGCGCGTGAGTTTTGCCGAGTTGCAGGTGCTTGCGCGACAGCATCACGAGATCGCGCTCGGCTACCTCCCGTCCCAAGGAGAAAGTGAGTCCGCTCCGATGCTGAATCCGGGCCCGACCGCCGCGTGGACCATCCAACCGGGAGACCGGGTCGTGGTGCTACGAAACTGAACCGGGCTCGCCGTCAGCGTCATCGCCTCGCAGCAATCCACCCGCCGGCCGGACTGCCCGAGAGGCGGCCCGCCGGGCACAAAAAAGCGCCCGGTGTCGTTACCGGACGCTTTTCTAAAATGGAGCAGGCGAAGAGACTCG
>DFYA01000133.1:1402-3159 GCA_002382525.1 Opitutaceae bacterium UBA4094 | reverse complement strand
CCGAAAACCGCTTCGGCCCCGGTGAGGCCCGCCTCGACCCCTTTGCCCACCGGAAGGTGAAACTCACCCTCCGCCAAGGCGACCGTGTCCTCTGGAGCGACACGCTCTGGCTCTACGGCATCCACGACACCCACGGCCACAGCCACTGATTCGCCCGTCCTCGCTCCCAAGCCTTGGCACTGTTCCTGCAGTAACACTTTTCAACACTTTCGTAACACCAATATGCCTCGCCTCGTCCCTCCGGCTCCGTCCGGCACCTCCTATACAACCCCGCGCCCCACCGGCCCGGTCCCGCAACCCGCGCCCATCGCCGCCGACCGCCTCCTCCTCGAAGAAACCGTCCCCGGCGGCTCCGCCGTCTCCTTCACCATCCGCCGCCACACCACCCTGCGCCTCACCGCCCTCGAAGCCGGCGCCAACGTCTCGTTTCTCTGCTACAATCGCGCCGCGCCCATCGACCGCTACAACATGGCCGACACCCTCAAAGGCCAGCACAGCGCCAAACTCACCACCGGCTACATACTCGTTTCCGACATGGGTCGCGCCCTCTTTTCGATCACCGGCGACACCCTCGGCTGGCACGACCCCATAGGCGGACACGACACCGCCGCCCACGTATCCAAAAAATGGGGACGCCTTCCCTACCAGGCCGCCCGCAACGCCTGCCATCGGAACTCCCGCGACCACTTCCTCATCGAACTCTCCAAACACGGCCTCACCGCCCGCGACCTCGCCCCTAACGTCAACTTCTTTAGCAAAGTCGCCGCCGATCCCTCCGGCTGCCTCGCCTTCGTCCCCGACCACGCCCGCGCCGGCGACCACCTCGACCTCCGCGCCGAACTCGACGTCCTCGTCGTTTTCACAACGTGTCACCACCCCATGGATACACGATCCGCCTACGGTCCTTCCCCCGTGCTGCTCCAACTCCACGCCACGCCCCCGCCCGCCCCCGACGACTACTGCCGCACCTACCGACCTGAAAACGAACGCGCCTTCTACAACTCCGAAGTCTTCTCCCTCTGATTCCCCCTCCGGATTAGTGTCAATTAGTGCCCATTAGTGGTTAAAAAAAATGTCCGCCCTCAACTACACCGAATCCCCGCTTCCCCCTGCCTCCGCTCTCTACCGCCGCACGATCCCCGCCGGCGATTTCTGGATGCACGAAATCAAATCCGGCCAGACGCTCCGCATCCTCGATCTCGAGGGCAACCAGGCCGCCGACACCCTCTTCTACAACGCCACCGATTTCCGCGAACGTTACAGTGCGCAAGACACCATCCGCGAAAACGGCTCCATCTACCTCACCACCGGCACGAAGCTCTACTCCAACGAGCTCAACGTGCTCGCCGAGATCACCGCCGACACCTGCGGACGCCACGACACCCTAGGCGGCGCCTGCTCCTGCGAGGCCAACACCCTCCGCTACGGACACTCCACGCGCCACATGCACGCCTGCCGCCAAAGTTTCCTCCTCGGCCTCACGACCTGGCCGCACGCCACCGGCTTCGACCTCAACGCCCGCGATCTCCCGCCCAACATCAACTTCTTCATGAACGTCCCCGTGACACCGGAAGGCGGCCTGCAATTCGCCGACGGCGTTTCCGCTCCGGGCAAATACGTCGAGCTCACCGCGCGTATGGACATTGTTTGTCTCCTCTCGAACTGCCCTCAGCTCAACAACCCCTGCAACGGCTGGAACCCCACCCCCGTCGAAGTCCTCATCTGGTAACAAAATCTTTCTCTTTCCTCTTTATCTT
>DFYA01000133.1:0-1261 GCA_002382525.1 Opitutaceae bacterium UBA4094 | reverse complement strand
CGCGCAATCCTACCTCGACGCCGACAAAATCCTCGCCGCCGCGCGCGCCACCGGCGCCCAAGCCATCCACCCCGGTTACGGCTTCCTCTCCGAAAACGCCGCCTTCGTCGAAGCCTGCGAAGCCGCCGGCATCGCCTTCATCGGCCCCCGCGCCGCGCAGATGCGCCAGCTCGGCCCCAAGCATTCCGCCCGCGCCCTTGCCCGCGCCCACGGCGTCCCCCTTCTGCCCGGCACCGACCTCCTCCCCGACCTCGAAACCGCAAAGCGCGAAGCCGCCCGCATCGGCTACCCCGTCATGCTCAAAAGCACCGGCGGCGGCGGCGGCATCGGCATGTCCCTCATTCGCAAACCCGCCGACCTCGCCCCCGCCTTCGAGTCCGTCGTCCGTCTCGCCCAAGCCAATTTTAAAGACGGCGGAGTCTTCCTCGAAAAATTTGTCGAGCACGCCCGCCACATTGAAGTCCAGATCCTCGGCGATTCCCACGGACACGTTGTCGCCCTCGGCGAACGCGACTGCTCCGTCCAACGCCGCAACCAGAAAGTCGTCGAAGAAACCCCCGCACCCGGCCTCACCGACGCCCAACGCGCCGACCTCCTCGCCTGCGCCGCCCGCCTCGGCACCGCCGCCGGCTACACCAACGCCGGCACGGTCGAGTTCGTCTACGACAACGCCACCGGCCACTTCTACTTCCTCGAAGTCAACACCCGCCTCCAAGTTGAACACGGCGTCACCGAAGAAGTCACCGGCGTCGACCTCGTCGAATGGATGATCCGCGCCGCCGCTGACGAACTCGACCTAAGCCCCAATGTTCGTAATACGAACGTTGGCGCTTCCTCCTCGGGCCATTCCATCCAAGTCCGCCTCTACGCCGAAGACGCCGGCAAGAACTTCCAACCCTCCGCCGGACTACTCACCGACGTCCACTTCCCATCGTCCGCCCGCATCGAGACGTGGGTCGAAACCGGCACCGAAGTCTCCGCCTTCTACGACCCGATGATCGCCAAGATCATCGTCCACGGCACCGATAGGTCCGACGCCCTCGCCCGCCTCGACGCCGCCCTTGCCGACACCCGCGTCCAGGGACTCGAAACCAACCTTCCCTACCTCCGCCAGATCGTCGCTAGCCCCGCCTTCCGTAGTGGATCCGTCACTACATCCTATCTCTCCACCCTCGCCTACGCGCCCTCCACCATCGAAGTCCTCGAAGGCGGCACCCAAACCACCGTCCAGGATTTTCCCGGCCGCCTCGGCTACTGGGAT
>DFYA01000131.1 GCA_002382525.1 Opitutaceae bacterium UBA4094 | reverse complement strand
AGCACCATCTGCGGCGACTCGTCGATGAGGAGCGTCACGCCCGTTGTCGCCTCGAACGATTTGATGTTGCGACCTTCGCGCCCGATGATGCGCCCCTTCATCTCCTCGGTGGGCAACTGCACGATGGTCGCCGTGATGTCGTTGTTGGGTTTCGACGCGAGCCGCTGCATCGCGGTGATGAGGATACGTTTCGCCTCGTTGTTCAGGTCCTGCTCCGACCGGTCTAGGATCTGGTGGCGCAGCGCGCGCAACTCGTCCTGACACTCCAGCTGCACCTCTTCGCGCAACGCCTTCTTAATATCTTCAGCGTCCATCTGCGAAACGCCTTCGAGGCGCTTGCGGAGCGATTTCGACAACGTGCGAATCGCGTCGCGCGCTTGTTTGATCGCGGCGCTTTCGCGGGCAAGACGTTCCGCCTTCTGCTCCATCTGGTGGTCGAGCAAGCCCAGCGATTCCTCGTGCGCGCGGATCTCGCGCAACTTCACTTCGCTCTCGATCTCGCGGCGGTCGAGTTCGCGGTTCACCTCCGCGCGCTTCGCAGCCAGTTCCTCCTCCGCCTGCTGTTTGATTTCCTGCGCGGCGACGACCGCCTCGCGGCGGGCCACCTCGACCAGCTCAGCGGCCCGCTCCACCGCGGAGTTGCGCGAATAACGCGTCAGCAGCCACACGACCAAAAAACCCGAACTCACGCCGATGCCAATGGCCGCGCCCAGCGCCCACCAAGTGGGGTCGCCGGCGGACTGAAGGACGGAAAGAATCTCGGAGCCGAGGGTCTTCAAGAGAGCCGGATGCTGGGACCCGAACAACAAAGTTCAACCTCGCAATCGCCCTCCGCCTCCGGCCCCGGCTTTGGCACGTGGTTTTCACTATGTGCCGGCGTCTCGCACGGCTTGACCCTGCCCGGTCCTCCACCGTCCACTCTTTTCAATGCCCCGACTGCTCCCCTCCCTTACCCTGGGTGCGATCGTCGTTTTCGCCGCAGGGCCTGCCCACTCCGCGGAGCCCACTCCTGATCCTTGGAAGACCGCGCTCGCCTTCGACTACAACGCCGCCGCCGACACGTTTGCCGAGCTCCACGCGGCCGATCCCACCGACACCCGGACCGCCATCGCCTACGCCTCCGCACTCCTCGTCAAACAGCCGCGCACCAAGGCCAACATCCTCCTCGCTCGCGATCTCCTCCTCCGCGCCCACCACACCGCCGCCGCCTCCCCCGACAATCGCGTCCTCGCTCTCTATCTGCTCGCCCGCGTCGAGCTCGACCACCTCGACCCGGCGCAACCGGACTCCGCCCGCGCCCGGCTCGAACAACTCCGCCGCGACCACCCCGCGCACGCTCTCTCCGATCAAGCCGCCGTCCAACTCGCCTACTTCCTTGCCTACCCGCCCGCCGGCCCGGACACCGACGCCCTGCCCGAAATCGAGAAACTTCTCGCCTCCGTCCAAACCCCCGAGGCCGCTCGCGATCTCCACCACCTCCTTGGCTCCTTTCATCTCCGCCTGCTCCGCAACGCATCCGCCGCCCTCCCTCACTTCATCGCCGCGCGCGCGGTCGGCTTCGAGCAACCGCTGCGCGACGCCGAGAGCGACCTCACCATCGCGAACCTCGCCCGCGAAACCGGCGACACCGCACTCGCCCGCAAGCACTACGCCGCCTTCCTCGCCGCCGCTCCGCGCGATACTCGGGCCGACACCGTCCGCCATCTCCTCGCCTCGCCCGAAGCCCCCCTCGCCCATCCCGCGCAATGAGCCGCCTTCGCAACCTCCTCGCCGTCTTCGCCGTCGTCGGCGCCTTCTCCTGGTCCGCCTGGCACGTGCTTTCCCACCGCCGCGCTGAATCCGCCTCCGATAGAATTACCCTGCGCGTCGGCCACTGGCTCCTCCACGCCGGCATGCGCGAGGCCTTCGACGAGGCCGCCGCCGACTACATGCGGCTTCACCCCAATGTATCCGTCGAACAAATACCGGTCCCCATCCGCGCGTGGCCTTCCTGGTTGCGCACCCAGCTTATCGGCGGCACCGCGCCCGACATCACCGGACTTCTCTCCGCCAACGAGGAACTCGCCACCCGCTATTTTCTCCCGCTCTCCGACCACATCGCCTCCCCCAATCCCTACAACGCCGGCACGTCTCTCGCCGGTCTGCCGTGGTCCGACACGTTCGTCGATGGCCTGGCCGCCATGCGCAACCTCACGCCCACCTCCGGCGACATCCACAGCGTCAATCTCCAGCTCAACACCCTGCGTCTCTACTACAACAAACCCCTCCTCAAGTCGGTCACCGGCTCCGACACGCCGCCTTCCGACTACGCCTCGCTCCGCGCGCTCGAAGACCAGGTTGCGCGCTACAACCGGGAACGCGGCACACGGCTCACCCCGATCGCCTCGTGCGGCCCGTATTCACAATACCTGTTCGAACGCCTGCTCCCGTCGCAGACCCAAAAACTCGCGGTCGCGCTGAGTCCTTTGCGCACCTTTCAACTGCCCGTCATCGAACTCGCCCGCTTGGTCGAAGCCGGCGAACTCTCCTTCGCGCAGACGCCCGAGTTCGCCGCCAGCCTCCGCCTCCTGCGTGACGTGGGCTCGCTCATGTCGATCGGTTACGAATCCCGCCAGCGCGACGACGCCCTGTTTGATTTTCTCCAGGAAAAAGCCGTCATGATCTACGCCGGCAGCTGGGACTATGGCGTGTTCGTGCGCGACGGCGATTTTCCCGTCGGCCTCACGCAACTCCCTTTGCCCACCGAAGACGACCCCGTCTACGGTCGCTTCGTGATTGGTCCGCCCTCCGAGGCGAATGGCTCGCCCGAGGCCACGCTCGGCATTGTCCGCACCAGCCAACACCCAGAGATCGCGTTGGATTTTCTGCACTTCCTCACCAGCCATGCTATGGCCCGCAAATTCTCGGACATGAGCCTGCGCATGTCCGCCATCGCCGAGGTCCCGCCTCCCGCCTCCGCGCCCGAACTCGCCCCGCAGATCGAGGGCGAGATCGCCGGCTTCATGCCCGACTTCAGAGGCTACGGCGGCGGCAACGCCAACATGGTTTTCCAGCGCAATCTACACCTCCTCACCGGGCCGACTGGCAGCGTAGAAGCCTTCGCCGCCAAGCTCGACGCGGAGCTCCCCCGCGCTCTCCGCACCGATTCCGAGATCTTGGCCGGCCGCTCGCTGCGCGACATCCAACGCCTCGACGCCCACCTCGGGCTCGTGCTCACCCAGCCTGAGTCCGATCGCAACCAGACCGCGACCCGCCTCCTCGAGACCCGTCACCTGCGTCAGGCCGACTACCTGCACTACCTGCAGCGATGACGCCGCGATCAGGCATCCCGCCACTCGCCCTCCAACAACAGCGTCGTCGGATGCGCCGGCACGCCCCGCTCGTTGCGGTGCAACTGCGCCACGACCAGATCCACCGCGCTTCCCGCAACCAAACCCTCGCGCATGTCGATCCCCGGCAGCCCGGGCCGCGGATTCGCCAACGTCACCACCGCCTTTAATCCCGGCGACTCGCGCAACGCCTCAAGCGTCACCTCGTCCACGCCCACCACGCAGATCAGCGCGTCCGCCTTCGTCTTCGCCAACCAAGTTCGCACCTCCTTCACGCTCGCCGGCCATCCGAATCGCGCCATGGCCAACGCCCGCGACGGCAGCGGATGATTCGCCACAAACGCCGCTTGATGCACGCCGTGGATGCGTCGGTGATGCGGTTCGTGCAACACCGCCGCCGGCCGCCGACAACCCGCCGCCCGCACCCGTTCCATCGCCGTCCACATGCTGCGATAGTGATAATGCCCCGCCCGGTGCAGCGGCGGGTGGAACTCCGAGTTGCCAATCACCGCCGCCGCGAAACGCGCCCAGTTCCACTCGACCGTCACCTCCATGTCGTGCAGCGGCGCGGAAAACACCACCCCCGTGATCCCGCGCGTCACCAGGATTTTCTCCAGCCGCGCCGCGCTCATCCCGCCGTCGTGCAGCCAGAACTCCTCCAGCGCGCAACCGAGTTCCTCCGCCCGCCGCTTCGCCCCGGCGAAGGTCGCTTTGCAAAACCAATCCCGCCGCGTCTCCGCCCGCGTCGCGCTCACCCACACAAACGCCAACCGCTCCCGGTCCGGCGCGCCCTTGGTTCGGCGAATCCGCGCCATCAACGATCCGACGCGCAGATCGGCCTGATAGCCGACCCGCGCCGCCACCGCCTTCACGTGCTCCGCCGTCGCCGTTTTCACGAGCGGGCTTCCGCGCATCGCCAGCGACGCCGTGGACAACGCCACGCCGGCCTCCCGCGCCACCTTCACCAACGAACTCGGCTGTATTTGCGCCATAAAATCGAACGGTTTCGAATTCACGTCGATTGGCCCGAAAAGCCAAGCCCGTAACGTAGAGCAGACATCCAGTCCGCCTCCGATAAACCCATGAAAAAGCCCGCCTCCGCCCCGCACCCTCAACTCCCGCCCAACGTCAGCGGCGTCATTCCCGCCTTCGCCCAAGTCGCCGACTTTGGCCCGCCTCGCAGCGAGATCGGCATCGGCTGCCTCATGCCGTGGCTCGGCCGTCTCTACATCCTCAACTACGTCTCCCACCGCAAGAGCACCGGCACCGGCGCCGGCCTCCGCGTCATCGACGAAAACTTTAAAATGTCCGTCCATCCCGCCGCCGTGGACGGCACCTACGCCAACCGCATGGTCCACGGCCCCTCCAGCCAGCTCATCATCGGACCGCACGTCATCGATACGAACCACAAGGTCCGCACCGTCAAAGCCCTCACCGAGATCCGACTCTGCGGCACCGCCACCCATCTCACCGACCCGAAGAACCTCGTCTACATGCTCGGCATGGAGGGCGAACTCTTCGAGCTCAACGTTCACACCCTCAAAACCAAACTGCTCTTCGATCTCACCCAGGAACTCGGCACTCCCGGCGAAGGCTCCTGCCACTACAAAGACTGCTACACCGAGGGCGGCCGTCTCGTCGTTGCCAACAACGACTACAGCGAACCCGATTTCCTCGGCACACAAAGCGAAGGCACCCTCGCCGAGTTCGACGGCGCCAAGTGGACGGTGATCGAGCGCAAGCCCTACGTCGGCCTCGGTGGACTCGGCCCCTATGGCCGGAACATCTTTGCCACCGGCTGGGACCGCGCCTCGGCCATCCTGAAGGTCTTCACCGGCGGCGACAAAAAATGGACGACCTACCGCCTGCCCAAGGCCTCCCATTGCTGGGACCACAAGTGGCAGACCGAGTGGCCGCGCATCCGCTCCACCGAACACGAGCGCCTGTTGATGGACCATCACGGCATGTTCTACGAACTTTCGCCCTGGGCTTTCGGCAATCGGGTCTGGGGCATCCGGCCGATCTCGACCCACCTTTGGGTCCACGGCGATTTTTGCTCGTGGAAGGGCATGCTCGTCATCGGTGCCGACAACGTGAGCCACGAGAGCGGCGGCAACCTCCAGTGCGCCGAGCCTCAATCCGGCCTCTGGTTCGGCAAGACCGACGACCTCTGGAAACTCGGCAAACCCAAGGGCTGGGGTGGCCCGTGGTGGGAAACACCCGTCAAGGCCGACGAACCGAGTGATCCCTACCTTATGACCGGCTTCGACCAGAAGTGCGCGCACCTCTCGCACGACGCCAAGAACCCCGTCGGCATCACCATCGAGGTGGACGCCCTCGGCACCGGTGTCTTCCACGCGTGGCGCACGATCGACGTCGCGGCCGGCGCCTCCGAGGTCGTGGTGTTCCCTCCGGGTTTCAGTGCCCACTGGGTCCGCGTCGTTGCCAACAAAGCCTGCACCGCCACCGCCCACTTCCACTACACCTGAGCAACGCCGCGCCCACCACCCATGCACGTCACCGGCGATTTTCCCGGCGGCAACATCGTCATCGATTCGATCGACGGCGATGTCGTGCGGCTCCGCCCCGACCTGCGCGACACCGACGGCGCCTGGTTTTACTGGCACTTCCAGGTCGCGCACGCCGCCGGCCGAACGGTGCGCTTCGAGTTCACGCAAGGGCCCGCCGTCGGCGTGCGGGGCCCCGCGGTCAGCGAAGACGGCGGACGCTCCTGGCGTTGGCTCGGCCCCGGTCCACACGACACGTTCACCTACACGTTCTCCGTCGATGGCGCGCCGGTCGCGTTTTGCATGACCATCCCTTACACGGGCTCCGACTGGCACCGTTTCCTCGCCGCACACGCCGGCAACCGCCACCTCCGCGCCGGACAACTCTGCACGACTGCGAAAGGTCGCCCCGTCGAGACCCTCGTTTTTGGTTATCTTCACGATGAGCCGCGCCATCGCGTGCTCCTCGTCGCCCGCCACCACGCGTGCGAAGCCATGGCCAGCTTCGCCCTCGAAGGCCTTGTCGCCCACGTGCTCGCAGATACGCCCGAATCCCGCTCCCTTCGCGAACGCGTCGAATTCCTCGCCGTCCCGTTCATGGACAAAGACGGCGTCGAGGACGGCGACCAAGGCAAGAACCGCCGCCCCCGCGACCACAACCGCGACTACGCCGACCCCAGCATTCACCGAGAAACCGCCGCCCTGCGCGCTCGCCTTCCCAACTGGGACGGCGAGCGACTGTCGGTCGCGCTCGACCTGCATTGCCCGTGGCTGTTTGGCCGGCTGAACGAACGAATCTACCTCGTCGGGCTGCCCGCCGACCGCCACTGGCGCGAACAACAACGTTTCGCCGCACATCTGGAGCGCGTTTGCGTCGGCCCGCTCCCGTATCACGCCGCAAACAATCTCCCTTATGGCACCGCGTGGAACACCGATGCCAACTTTTCAACGGGCCGAAGTTTCGCTGCCTGGATCGCCGAAACCACCGCTACCCCGCTCGTAGCCACCCTCGAACTGCCCTACGCCAACGTCACCGGCGTCGAGGTCGAAGGCACCAGCGCACGCGCCTTTGGCGCCGATCTCGCGCGAGCGATCGCCGCCTACCTGACGTGACCACCCGACACCGTCAGCGCGAAGAAAACCCGCACGTTGGGCGCACCGCTTTCCAGCCTGCGCCCTCGCCAGCGCTTTTGGCGCACTGTTGCGCGACGTGCTCACCGCCCGCCAACCCTACATCACCAAGTCGGAACTCTAACGCCACCACCTCGCTCGCGGGCGCCCCCGTCCACCTGCTGCTCGCCGAGCGCTACCCGACGGCCGCCGCTCCCATCGGCGCTGCCACCATGCTATTCCTGCGACACGGTGCCATTCGGCACGGTTGGTCGCCGCCAGGGTTCAAAACCGCCGACGGCGCCCGCCAGGTCTCAGCCGCGGAAACTCAACTTCAACCATAGTCCTCCCACTCTCCGTCGAGTAATACCGAGAGCGGATTCGCCGGCACGCCCCGCTCGTTGCGGTGCAGTTGTGCGATCACCAAATCCACCGCATTCCGCGCTATCCGGCCATCCTGCGTGTTGATACCCGGCAACCCCGGCTCCGGGCGATCCAGCGTCACCATGCTTTTGATCCGCGGCAACGTCCGCAGCCAGGCCAGCGCATCAACGGACGGGTTCATCCCAAACACCAACCCGTCGGCCCGCGTTTTTTCGAGCCACGCCACGGTCTCCTTCCGGCTCTCCGGCAATCCGAACCGCGCGAGCGTCAACGCCTGCCGCGGGAACGGATGATTCGCGACGAACGCCGCCTGGTGCACCCCCTGCATCCGCCGGTGATGCGAACCAAACAAAACCGCCGCCGGACGCACGCAGCCCGCCTCGCGCAGCTTCTCCATCGCCAGCCACATGTTGCGGTAATGATGGTGCCCCGCCCGGTGCATCGGCGGATAGAACTCCGAGTTGCCAATCACCGCCGACGTGAAATGCGACCAGTTCCAATCCACCCGCGCAACGATCGCCTTCAACGGAGACGAAAAGACCACGCCCGTGATGCCCCGCGTCATCAGGATTTCATCCAACCGCGACGCGGTCATCCCCTCGTCGTGCAACCAAAACTCCTCCACTCGCCAGCCCAGTTCCTCCGCCCGCGCCTTCGCACACCCAAACGACGCCTGACAAAACCGGTCGCGCAACCGGTCAGCCTTCGACGCGTTCAACCACACGAACGCCAGCCGCTCGCGTTCATTGATTTCCTTGGCCATGCGAATGCGCGCCATCAACGACCCCACCCGCGGATCGGCCGAATAACCCAGTCGTTCCGCCGCCGCTTTCACCCGCGCCACCGTTTCGGGCAACACGCGCGGGCTGCCGCGTAACGCCAGTGACGCCGTCGAAGCGGCGACCCCCGCCGCGCGGGCCACTTTTATGAGAGAACAGGGTTGGATTCCGGCCATAGGATCGAACGCATTCGACGATAAGAAACTTGGGCGCCCGGAGCCAAGGCCTAGTTTCCAACTTGCTATGAAGAACACCCCAACACCGTCCCGCCTCGCCGCCTCTTCATCCGCCCGCCGTCTTGCCGCCTTGGGCGCAGCGCTGGGCCTCTCCTTCGGCTGTGCCCACGCCGCCGACATCACTTGGAATCCCGGCCTCGAAGCCGACGGCGGCAACGCGAGCTGGGCCAACGGCCTCAACTGGTCCGGCGGCACCGCCCCCGCCGATGATCTCACCTCCGACATCGCCGTGTTCAACGGCACGTCCGCCTACAATTTCCAGCCCACGCTCGACGCCTTCACCGTTCGCTCGGTCAACGGTCTCCAACTCGGCGGCGCCTCCGCGGTCGCGGTGACCATCGGCGCCAACAGCGGCAGCCAAAGCACGAGTGGCAACGTGACGACCGGCTCCACCGTGATCACGATGGCCGATGTCACCGGCCTCGCCGTTGGTCAGCACATCACCGGAACCCGCATCCCGGCAGGCACCTTTGTCACCGCAGTCGATGCCGTGAACAACACCGTGACGATTTCCCGCCCGACCTCCGGCGGCACGCTCAACAGCGCCACGGCGCTCACCTTCAACTCCGCCCTCCGCGTTGGCGCCGCCGGCGTCACCCTGCAGTCCGACACGCCCGCCGTGGCCAACATCATCAGCGCACCGCTGGTGCTCGGCGCCAACCAATCGTGGACCAACGAGACGACCAACCGCGCCTTGCAAGTCCAAGGCTCCATCTACCTCGACAACCACACGCTGACGCTCGCCGGCGCCGAGGGATCGACCATCCGCTTGGATGGACCGCAAGGCGGTGGAGCCGGCACCCGGCAAAGCATCGGCGGCTCCGGCGGTCTCATCATTGATACCCTTGGCACGGTTATTTTTGGCGAGGACAACAACAACCGCATGGTTAACACCTTCACCGGGGGCGTGACCCTCAACAACGGCACGATCCAGCTGCAAGGCGGCAACGCCGGCGGTTCCGGCAACGTTGCCGGCCATCTCGGCACCGGCGTGCTGACGATCAATGGCGGCCGCATTACGGGAAGTGGCAATATTGCCACTCACCCACTGAGCGTTTCCGGCCAGGTTTGGAACGCCAACTGGGAGTTCGGCGGCAGCCGCAGCGTCAACATGGGCACCGGCGCCATCACCCTCGGCGATGCCGCAGGCACCAGCCGCACGCTCTTCGTTAACGCTGGCAGTCAAGTTCTCACTCTTGGCGGCGGCATCTCCGACGGCCTCACCGCCAACTCCTTCATCAAGGCTGGCACGAGCGAGCTCCTGCTTAACGGCGCCACCACGATTACCGGCGACACCATCGTCGAGGAAGGCACGCTTACCTTCGGCCAGCCTGGCTCCCTCACCATCTACGTCGGCGAAAACGGAGTGAACAACCAGCTCTCCGGTTTGGGCACCCTCAACTTCAACGGCACCCTCATCTTTGACCTCTCCCTCGCCGCCGCCACGGCCGGCAACAGCTGGACGGTCATCGATGCCCTCCTTCTGAACAACACCAGCTTCGCCGCCACCTTCACGGTGCAAGCCTTCTCCGAAACGGCTCCCGATTCCGGCATCTGGACGTTTGGCGACTACACGTTCTCCGAGGCCACGGGTATCCTCTCCTACTCCGCGATCCCCGAACCCTCCTCCTACGCGGCCCTCGTCGGCATGGGCGCGCTCGGCCTCACCGCCTTTCGCCGCCGCCGCTCCCGCTAATTAAACGAACGCCCGCAATATTTGCGGGCGCTCGTCTCCCTGCGTATCTTCCCTCTCGCCGCCGCGGTTCGACCGCGGCGGATAACGAGCCCCGCCTCGCCCCACAAAACCCCGCCCGCCATGCGCCACCCCCGCTCAACGGTCGCCCGTCTTCGGTTCGTTACCCGTCCGCTCCGCAACCCCCGGGGTGGCTTCGCTCTCCTCATCACGATCACGCTCCTCGCGTTCCTCGTGCTGCTGCTCGTCTCCCTCGCCAGCCTCACCCGCGTCGAGACCCAGGTCGCGGCCAACACCCAACAACAGGCTCAGGCGCGCCAGAACGCCCTCATGGCGCTCAACATCGCGCTCGGCCAACTCCAGAAACACACCGGCCCCGACCAACGCGTCACCGCCCGCGCCGACCTCACGCTACCCGCCGGCGTCACCGTCACGCCTCCCACCTTCAACTATAACGCCGAGACCAACGTGAATGGCGGCAAGTTCACCTCGCCCGGCTCCACCGGCGCCACCATCCGCGCGTCCGTCGATACTTACTGGGCCGACTCCGACGCCCCTCGCAACCGCCACTGGACCGGCGTCTGGCGCAACACCAACACCACCCCCTTCGACCGCAACAACCCCGCGGCCTTCAACCCCGCACCCGGTGCCCCCATCTGGCTCGTCAGTGGCTCCGAAATCGCCACGGCAACCGCGTCGTTCAGCCCGACCTCACCGGTCATCGGCCTTTCCACCGAAACCACCGCGACCACCGACACCCTCCGCGACTCCGACGCCCCCGGCATCCCGCATCGCCTGCTCGTCGGTTCCGCCACCCTCGGCGACACCACGCTTCAACACTACGTCACCGCCCCGCAGATCCCCATTCGCGGCACCGTCCCCGGTCTCTCCGGCGAACAAGACATCGGCCACTATGCTTGGTGGATCGGCGACGAAGGCATCAAAGCCCGCGCGAATCTCCTCGACCCCTTCGGCCCCGTCGCAGGCACGGTCCCGACTTCGACGTTGGCTCCGCGCAACCTCAAGCGCCGCCAGTCCGCCCAGCGCCCGATCATCGAGGCCATGACCACGAACGGCAACGACGGTCTCGCCGCCTTTTCCGACGACTTTACGAGGAACGAAGACCTCCGCGGCATCTTCGCCGCTTCCCAGTTCCCGCTTCTCAACGCCGACGACCGTTTTCGCACCGAACTCGGGCAACGTTATCACGACGTCTCGATCCACTCCCGGGGCGTTCTTGCCGACACCAAGAACGGCGGACTCAAACGCGACCTCACTCACATCCTCTCTCGCCCCACCGCCGCAGCGTTCCGCGCCGCCCTCCACACGCCCGACTATCCCGTCGCCCCCGCCGCCCCCTACAACATCGCCCTCACCCCCGCCGCCACGCCCTACGCCACGATTCCCGCCAACGAAGAGTCACCCGCTCGGGCCTACGACGCCGGCACCGGCATCCTCGCCGCCAGTGCTACGTGGGAGCACCTCTGGTCGTTCTACAACCTGCGCGAGCCCGCCCCGCTCGGCGTGTTCGACGGCACCACCGCCGCCGCACGCCCCGCCCGCGCCGACCAACAGGCGCTCTACCCGCTGCTCGTCCAAACCAAGCTTTTCTACGGACTCGAGGTCAACGGCGGCGCAATCACCCTGCGCATCACGCCCGTGGCTGTATTGGCAAATCCCTACAGCGTGCCGATCTCCGGCGAGTTTATCCTGCGCTTCAACAACAGCCGAGACGAATATCCCGGCATCGCCAGCGGCACGCTCTCCGATCCGCCGCCCGCTCCGGACGCTCCCCCTTCAGAGGCGTTGAGCTACACCACGGCCGCCGCTCCCGCCACGCCCGTGCCCAACCAATTTCATCGCCTCGGCAACCGTCGCCTCGAATACGGCGGACTCGAAAACATCACGCTCGTCCTCCGCGCCACCTCCATCCCGCCCGGCGTCGCCCAGATCTTCACCCTCGATCCCAACGCCAATCTCACCATCGCCGGCCCGTCCGACACGCGCGAGGTTTTGATGATCAACACCTACGATCCGTCCGTTTACCTCACGTATCCGACCGGCCTCTCGATCAACACCGCCGCCGGCCACACCCATGCCGCCTTCTACTCGATTGGCATGACCCCGAGCCTGTTCATCGGCTCCACGAATCCCGAAGATCGCGTCTCCCACATCGTATCGAAGGCGCCGGCCGCCAGCTCAGGTGCTCCCGTCAGCTCCGGCTTCCTCGTTTATCCGGTAGATTCCGGCTACCAGCGAGGCGGCGGCGTTTTTATCGCCCTGCAGGACGGCAAGTCCGCATTGGCCCAGCACGCTCCGTTCTACCAGATCAACACCCGCGCCCTCCTCAACGACTACCCCGCCCAAACGGGCAGCTACGGCGACCATCCACTCCAATGGGGCGTCTTCTACGGCGTCCGCGGCTCCCAGGGCGACACCGACGCCGGCCCCCATCCGCTGCTCTCCGCCAACATCCTCGCGCCCCTCAACGAGGCCATTCCCTCGACCACGCGCTGGGGCCTCGTTGCCAGCGGCGAATTCCCGTCGCTCAACACCCCGCCGCCCGAAGTCGCCATCGACGCCAGCTTCATCAACCGCCTTTACGACGTGCCCACCCCCGACGCCCCGATCACCTCGCTCGGACAACTCCAGCACTTCAACGTCGCCGGACATCTCTCCACTCCCGTCGAAAGCCCCGAGTCCCTCAAAACCAATGGCTTCCTCGTCAACTATCCCGTCGCCAATTCCTACCCCGGCCCCCGCGTCTCCCGCCACAAGGTCTTCCACTCCACCCGGGCGTTCGGCCACCACTACGACGCGTCTTACCTCTGGAACGACCTGCTGTGGGATCGCTTCACCTTCTCCACTTTTCCGCAGACCACCGCTTTCACCTTCGGCGCCGACGAAGATGGCCACCTCGTCAACTCCCGTTATCGCCCGTTCCGCTCCGACATTCCCGCCAGCGACGCATCCTCTTTCCGCGGCGTTTTTGAACCTGCCAAAAACCTCCTCGTCGACGGCGCTTTCAACATCAACTCGACTTCCGTCGACGCGTGGAAAGCGCTCTTCTCCGCCCTCAAGTCCGTGCCCATCGGCGACACCGCCGCACCGTCCGCCCCGTTCTCCCGCACGTTGTCGCCTCCCATCGACGGCGGCTCCACCGACGCCCGCACCGGCGTGAGCGCCAACGCTTGGAAGGGTTTCAACGACCTCACGCCAGACGAGATCCACACGCTCGCCGAGGAGATGGTCCTGCAAGTCCGCCTGCGCGGCCCGTTCCTTTCGCTCTCCGAATTCGTCAACCGCCGGCTCATGCAAGGTCCGACCTCCACCAGCGGCACCTCCCCCGATCCTCATCGTCTCGGCCTCTCCGGCGCGCTCCAAACCGCCCTCGACCGCACCATCAACCACCCCGCCGTCGCCGCAGGCACCTCCCTGGTCCCCGAACCCTACCGTCGCTCCTCCAAACGCAACGAAACCACGGGTCCTCGTGACGGCCAAGGCACCCCTTTCCACGGCTACTACTTCGCCGACCTCGAATATCGCCTCCCCTCCCGCATCGCCGGCTACCCGGGTTACTTGCTCCAAGCCGACGTGCTTTCCGTCCTCGCGCCCGCGCTCTCCGCCCGCTCCGACACGTTCACCATCCGCACCTATGGCGACGTCCACAATCCCGTCACCGGCACCGTCGAAGCCCGCGCGTGGTGCGAAGCCGTCGTGCAACGTCTCCCCGACTTCATCGATCCCGCCGCGACCGCCGCCGACGCCACGCCGCCCCCCGGCTCGCCCAACGCCACCTTCGGCCGCCGCTATCAAGTCATCAGCTTCCGCTGGCTTACCCCCGCCGACATCTAACCCGCTTTCTCCTTCCTCTTAATCTTTCTCTATCTCATCCGAACACCTCCGTGCCCCGATCTCCGAACTCTGTGCAACTCGGATCGGAACTCCGGCTCGGATCTGTGAAATAATTCCGACACCTCCGCCCCGTGCCCTCCCGCTCCCCCTTCACACGCCTCCTCCGTCATTGGGCCTTGGTCATTGGACATTGGGCATTGCTCACCGTCGCCTTCGCCCAAGCCCCCGCCCAGCCCGAACCGCCCCCCAAGCCCGCCACCCTCCGCTTTCTCTTCC
>DFYA01000244.1 GCA_002382525.1 Opitutaceae bacterium UBA4094 | reverse complement strand
CTCGGCAAGCCCTCGATCCAGCGCAGCGCCGCATCCGGGTCCGCCTCGAACCAGCTCACCGCGAGGGGCGCCACGAGCGCCGCCGGGCTGCCGGCCTCCGCAAATAACGCGAGCGCCCCGGTTGGGTCGTCCTCCGCGATACGCGCCAGTGCGGTCTGTCGCACCCGCAACACCGCCTCCGGGTCGGTGATCAACGTCGCCCGCTTCCATGCGTCTGCGGGCGATTCGAGCGTGTTCGATATCAACGCCGCCTCCATCAACTCGTCGCGGCGCGGATTCTCCAGGGCGCCCAGTCGGGCCAACGTCTCCTCCGGCTGCTTCTCGATCGCCCGCCACATGAGTTCGTCCAACGCCTGCTCCATCGCCCGCTCCTCCGGCAACGCCAAAAACGCCTCCAACGCGGGCGTCGGCGCCACGCCCGACCAGCCCACCGCCGACTCCACCAACGCCATGTCGCGTGCCCGCCCCCCCGGCAACGTGCGCACCCAACCGACTGCCGCGCGGCCATCCTTCGCCGACCACACGGCCGACAAGCCCAACGCCGCCTCCGCCTGCAAGTCCGGGTCCGCCACCCCCGACACCCACTCCGCGCACGCCTCCGGTGCAAACGTCGCCCAGCCCATCGCGATCGCCCGAAACCCCTCCTCCAACAACCCGTCCTCCCCGAGATCGCGCAACCGCGCCAGCGCCGCCTGCGGGTCCTTGCGCGCCAGCTCCAACAACTCGGTCAACACGTCCAACTCCCGCTCGCTCTCCGCACCCAACACCAAAGGCACGCCCGGAAGTTCTCGATAAACCACCGCCGCGCTTCGCGACGCACCCGCATCCGCCACCACCGGCACGGACTCGCGTGAGCGTCGTTCAGCCGCCTCGCGCATCCCAGAGAGCCCCCACGCCAGCACACCGGCAACCACCGCCCCGCCCAAAAAAATCCCTACATCACGACGTCGCATCACCGGTTCACTTGTAGGTGCGCTTCAACGTCGCGGTGGTGCCCAGCGCCTTGAGCTTGCAGACGTAACTCGTGCCTTTTGGCGAAATCCGCCCGCTTAGGCTTGTCCCGCCCAAGGTCCTTCCGGTGAATGTGCCGTCCGCGCGCACATACGAGACACCCGGGTTAATCACGTCCGCGTCTGAGGTGCTGTAAAATCCACCGCCCGTCAATCGACCGCCCTTGGACACGCCCGCGCTCACTTGATAACCCACGAGCGTCCCTTGAAACACTCCGGAGTAATCCGAGATTTTGGCCGAAGCGGAAACGGCAGCGGCGGCCAACAAGAGCCCCGCGATCTGGATGGTTTTTTGGATCTTCACGTCCTCCGACGAACGAAAACCGCAAAACTCTGTCAAGGCACCCCGTGCTGGCGAAAAGCCCCTGCGCACACATAACTTACGTCCTTATGCGCGCCCCCACCGCCCTCCTCGTCCTCCTTATCGCCCTCATCGGTCTCTCCGGCTGCAACACCTTCGACCGACGCGCCCAGGAAAAAGCCGACGTGTTTGCGACGCTCTCTCCCGAGGACCAAGCGCGACTGGAGCAAAAAGTCATCCGCGTCGGCGACACCACGGACATGGTTTATATCGCACTCGGCCATCCCGACGAACGCCGACAAACCGCCACCGCCGACGGCGAAACGATCGCGTGGATCTACAACCGCTACTGGCAGGAATATCGCGGCGAAGCCCACAGTGGATTTGTCCGCCACGTCATCACCAATTCCAAAACCGGCGCCACCTCTGTTTACTTCGAGCCGGTCAGCCGCCCCGTTTATGCGCAGCGCCAACAACCCGTGCTCCGCATCTTTTTCGCCAACGGCCTCGTCTCCGTGATCGAGCAGGCCGACAACCGCTGAGCCTCCCCTCCGACCTCTTTCTCTTTCCTCTTTATCTCTCTCTTTTGTCAGTCTCCACCGCAGCCGCGTCCCTGACCGAACGGGAGAAAGAGAAAGATAAAGACGAAAGATAAAGACGCCATTGCCTGGGACACCCCGAGTCTCCCGCGCGCCCGCCGCCGCCAACCCCCTCCCACACAACGCTTGCCGAAGTTCCGCTTTTCTCTTGGGGTCTCGCGCACCCCAAAATGAGTTCACCCCACACGTCCGCTCACGGCGCTTCGCGCGCCCACACACCCGTTCAAGTCGCCCCCACCGACAAACGCACGCTCTGGAAAGTCATCAGCGCCTCCTCTGCGGGCACGTTGATCGAGTGGTATGACTTCTTCGTTTACGGCGCCCTCGCCACGATCATCGCCGGACACTTCTTCCCGAAGGACAACCCCACCGCCGGCCTCCTGCTCACGCTCGCCACATTCGCCACCGGCTTTGTGGTGCGCCCCTTCGGTGCCATCGTCTTTGGCCAACTCGGCGACCTCGTCGGCCGCAAATACACGTTCCTCCTCACGCTGCTCCTCATGGGCGGCGCGACCTTCGCGATCGGACTCCTGCCCGACTACGAAACCATCGGCATCGCCGCCCCGATTTGCCTCGTGCTCCTCCGCCTCGTGCAAGGCCTCGCCCTCGGCGGCGAATACGGCGGCGCCGCCACCTACGTGGCCGAACACACGCCGCGCAACCACCGCGGTTTCTACACCAGCTTTATTCAAATCACCGCGACCGGCGGCCTGCTGCTTGCCATCGTCGTCATCTTGGCGATCCGCAATCTGATCGGCGTCGAGAAGTTCAACGACTGGGGCTGGCGCCTGCCGTTCCTCGTCTCGATCTTCCTGGTCGGCCTCTCCTATTACATACGCATCAAGATGGAAGAGTCCCCGCTCTTCGCCAAGGCCAAGGCCGCCGGCAAACTCGCCGTCAATCCCATCAAGGAGAGCTTCATGAATCCCGCCAATCGGCGCCTCGTGTTGATCGCCCTCTTCGGCGCCACCGCCGGTCAAGGCGTCGTGTGGTATACAGGCCAGTTCTACGCGATGTATTTCCTGCAGACCGTATCCAAAGTTCCCTACGAAACCGCGCTGATGCTCATCGCCATCGCGCTCCTCCTGGGCACGCCCGGCTTCGTGCTCTTCGGCAGCCTTTCCGACAAGATCGGACGCAAGCCCGTCATCCTCGGCGGCATGGCCCTCGCCTCGATTCTCTACATCCCGCTCTTCGCCGGACTCCAACGGTTCGCCGCTCCGCTCGGCGAGATCATCGCCACCGCCGAAGCCAACGGCACCAGCGCCTTCGCCGCCGCGAGTTTCAATTACGTCATGATCATCGCGCTGCTGTTTGTGTTGGTTTCGCTCGTCGCCATGACCTACGGCCCGATCGCCGCGTTCCTCGTAGAAATCTTCCCAACGCGTATCCGCTACACTTCGATGTCGCTCCCGTATCACGTCGGCAACGGCATCTTCGGCGGACTCACCCCTCTGATCGCCACCAGTCTCGTCGCCCACTTCGGCAACCCCTACGCCGGTCTCGCCTACCCAATCACCATCGCCGTCGCCACGACGATCATCGGCGCGATCTACCTCAAGGAAAGCCACAAGGCCGAGATGGAGTGAGCCTCCGTGGAGTGCGGCGAGCTCTCGCCGCTTTAGACGACGAGAC
>DFYA01000060.1 GCA_002382525.1 Opitutaceae bacterium UBA4094 | reverse complement strand
CCCGCCCGCCCACGCCTTTCATGTCCGATCTCGCCGCCCGCCCGTCTCCCGCCGCCAGTCAAGGTCGGGTCTTCCTCTCTCTCTTCGCCGCACTGCGCCCGCACGTCGCCACCGACCGCAACCTCCCGTCGCGCTTGCAACAACTCCTTGCCCGCGAAAAGCGGTTCGGCAGCCGCGACCGCCGCCTGTATCGGGAACTTCTCTACACCGCGTTGCGCCACTTGCCATGGATCGACGCGCGCCTCGCCGCCTTGCCCGACGACGCCATTCGCGCCACCGCCTGGCTCGCCGCCGAAACACCCGCGACCCGCGCTTTCCGCGAACACTGGACCGCAGGCTGGCCGTCCGAGACGCCCACTTCCGTATCCGAAAAAGCACGACAGCTTGCCGCCGATCCCGCCGTGCTCCTGCCCGCGTGGTTTGCCGAACACTGCCCCGTCGCCTGCTTGCCGCCCGCGCTCGACGCGCTCCACACCCGCGCCCCGCTTTGGGTTCGCCTGCAAACCGACGACCCCGCGCCCGTGCTCGCCGAGTTCGCCGGTCGCGGTTGGTCCGTCCGACCCGCGCCCTCCCTGCCCGCCGCCCTCGAAGTCCTCGCCGAGGCCGACCTCACGACGACCGACGCCTACGCCCGCGGCTTGATCGAGATCCAAGACCTCGGCTCGCAACTCCTCCTCGGCCAACTACCGCACGCGCCCACCGGTCACTGGCTCGATGCCTGCGCCGGCGCCGGCGGCAAAACCCTGCAACTCGCCCGCCTGCTCGGCACCTCCGGACGCGTGGACGCGCACGACATCCGCGCCTCTGCTCTCGACGAACTCGGCTCCCGCGCCGCCCGCGCCCGCATCGCCAACATCCGCATTCTCTCCGCCGCGCCTTCGGGTCGCTACGACGGCGTCTTGATCGACGCGCCGTGCAGCGGCAGCGGCACCTGGCGCCGCGCCCCGCACCTCAAGTGGTGCACCACCCCGCAGACCATCGCCGACGCCGCTGCCTTGCAACGCGACCTGCTCCACCGCTACGCACCGCTCGTGAGCCCCGGCGGCCAGCTCGTTTACGCGACCTGCTCGCTCAGCCACCACGAAAACGACGACGTGGTCACGGCCTTCCTCAGCAGCCATCCCACCTTCACGCTCGCGGCGCCCTCGCGCACGTTGCTTCCCTCCGATCACAACACCGACGGCTACTTTGTCGCCGTCCTGCGCGCCAATTCCTAGTTGCTAGCCCGCGCCAAAACCTGACTCACTGCATCCCGTTCGCCACCCCGCACGTTGTAACCATGAAGTGCTCACCCTCTCACCTCCAGCGTTTGCCCGCTTCGCCGCCGACGCCTCCCCGGACCGGTTCGAGCCTCACCGTGTCCGTCACCTCCGCCGCATGAGCGAATCGTCGTCCATCGACGCCGCGGCCGAGTCCGAGGATGCCCGCCACGCGCACGACGCTCGCCTCCTGCGCCAAGCAGGCGAGGGCGAACAAGCTGCCCTCGGCGAACTCTACGACCGCTGGGTCCGCCCGCTTCACGCCCTCGCGTGCACCATTCTCCGCGACCCCGCCGAGTCCGAAGACGTCCTCCATGACGTCTTCGTGACCATCTGGCAAAAAGCCTCCGGCTTCGATTCGTCGCGCGGACACGCCTTTTCTTGGGCCGCCACGCTCGTGCGCAATCGCGCCATCGACCGCCTCCGCTCCCGCGCCCGCCGCGCCGAACTCCTCGACCAAGCCGCGCCCGCCGATCTCGGTTACGACGAAGCCAACTCCGGCGCCGACGGCACCGACTCCGCTGGCCACCTCTGGCTCAAAGAAAAAGCTACCGCCGTCCGTCGCGCCCTCGCCACCCTTCCCGGAGACCAACGCGACGCGCTGCACCTCGCGTATTTCGGTGGGCTCACCCAACACGAAATCGCCGAAAAACTTTCGCAACCGCTCGGCACCGTCAAAGCCCGCATCCGTCGCGGCCTCCTCAAGCTCCGCGACACGCTCGCCTCGCAGCTATGATCGCCGAACGCCAAGAAGAGCTCGCCGCGCTCTACGCCTTCGACCTGCTTGAGGGCGAGGAACTCGCCGCGTTCGAGGCCGCGCTCCCCCGGGATCCGGAACTCCGCCGCCTCGTCGATTCCCTTCGCGCCACCGCAAGCACGCTCGCCTACGCCCTGCCCGTCGCGCCCGCACCCTCGCCCGCGCTCCGCGCCCGCATTCTCAATTCCGCCGTGCCGCGCCCGCGCGCCGATCGTGGCGTCGTCATTCCCTTCGCCCTCCCGTCTTGGTTAGGTTGGGCCGCCGCCGCGTGTTTCTTTTTCGCGGCGATCTTCTTCGCCGGAAAAAGCTTCAACGTGCGCGGAGAACTCCAATCAGTCCTCGAAGCCGAACGCGTTGCCCGCCTTGAAGCCGGCACACTGAAAAACCTGCTCGAAGCCGAACGTATCCTCTCCCGCGCTCAGATCGACCGAATCGCCTCGACTGAGCGCCTCGCCGCCGACCTCCGCGCGCAAGCTGACATCGACCGACTCAAAATTTCCGCGCTCACCTCACTTGCCGACAACTCCCCGCAAGCCCGCGCCGTCGCCGTGTGGAACCCGGAGAGCCAGCAAGGCGTGCTCATCGTTTCCAAACTGCCGCCGCTGGACCGCGACAAAGATTATCAACTCTGGGTCATCGACCCGCAGTATCCCATCCCGGTCGATGGCGGCGTGTTCACGGTGGATCCGGCCACCGGCGAAGCCCGCGTGAAATTCAAGCCCACGCAGAACGTGGCGCTCGCCCAGACCTTTGCCGTGTCGCTCGAACGCAAAGGCGGCGTCCCCAAGGCCGAAGGCCCGATGATGCTGATCAGCAACTGACGTTGCCGATCCGAAATCCTAAATCCCAGCGGCTTAAATCCTAAGCGGCCCCGGCGATCCTCACTCCCTGCCCCCTTTTCGTGTATTAGTGTGTTTCGTGGTTAAAGAATCCGAAGCCTCATCCTCCTCCGATTTCTTCCGTGTGTTCCGTGTGTTCCGTGGGCAACTCCTCCGAATTCCGCCCTTTCGCTCCCGTCCGACTCTAGCCTTGCCCCGCGCCCTGTGACCCCGGAACCTCCCCGTTTTTAATTATATGGTCATCAAACCCAAAGTCCGTGGATTTGTCTGTGTCACCGCTCATCCCGCCGGCTGCGCCGCGCACGTCCAGGAATGGATTGATTACGTAAAGGCCAAAGGCCCGGTCGCCAACGGCCCCAAGAAGGTCCTCGTGATCGGCTCCTCCACCGGCTACGGACTCGCCTCGCGCATCGCCGCCGCGTTCGGTTCCGGCGCCGCGACCATCGGCGTTTTCTTTGAGCGCCCGTCCGACCCCGACAAGACCGCGACCCCCGGCTGGTATAACACGGCCGCGTTCACCACCGCCGCGCAAAAGGCCGGCCTCTACGTCAAAAACTTCAACGGCGACGCCTTCTCCGACCAGCTCAAGACGGACGTGCTCGCCGCGATCAAACGCGACCTCGGCCAAGTCGACCTCGTCATCTATTCCCTCGCCTCCCCTCGCCGCACGCACCCCAAGACCGGTGTCGTCCACAAGTCCTGCCTGAAGCCCGTCGGCCAATCCTACACCAACAAGACCGTCGACACCGACAAGGGCGTCGTCTCGAACATCACCATTGATCCGGCGAACGAGGCCGAGGTCGCCGATACTGCCGCCGTCATGGGCGGAGAAGATTGGGAGATGTGGATCAACGCCCTCGACGAGGCCAAACTCCTCGCCCCTGGCGCCACTTCCGTCGCCTACTCCTACATCGGACCCGAGGTCACCTGGCCCATCTACAAAAATGGCACCATCGGCCTCGCGAAAAACGATCTCGAACGCGCGGCCAAGTCCATCAATGCCACCCTCCGCTGCAACGGCTACGGACGCGCCTTTATCTCCGTCAACAAGGCGCTCGTCACGCAGGCGAGCTCCGCCATCCCGGTGGTCCCTCTCTACATTTCGATCCTCTACAAGATCATGAAGGAAAAGGGCACGCACGAGGGTTGCGTCGAGCAAATCGACCGCCTTTTCCGCACACAGATGTATGGCGGCAAAGGCCTCGACTTCGACGAAGCCGGACGCGTGCGTATCGACGACTGGGAGATGGAGCCCGATGTGCAACAAGCCGTCACCAAGATCTGGCCCGAGGTCGGCACCGAGAACCTCGACGCGCTCACCGACATCGCCGGTTATCGCAGCGAGTTTCTGAAGCTCTTCGGCTTCGGCCTCCCCGGGATCGACTACGACGCCGACATCGACCCGCACGTCGAACTCACCGCCTAACACTCCAAAGCCCGGCCTCAACGCCGGGCTTTTTGCTAAAGTAGAAGCGACGTCCCGCGACCGAGATCCGCTCCCATGAAAACCCCTTTCCTCCTCATCGGCCTGCTCCTCGGCGCCACCGCCTCTTTTGCGCAAGACCACACGCAAGTGCTCCTCGCGCCCATCGAAGCCAACCGTATTGCCGCATTCGATTGGGGCGTGGTCACCTTGGCAAATCCGCTCACCGACAAAGGTGGCACCGCCGACCGAGGAAGCCTGAAGGTGAACACCGATTTGGCCAAATTCTTCCAAGAGGGCTACGCCATCTATTCGATCACCGAAATCAAATCTACCTCCCAGGCCACGGCCTCGCTGATGTTCGTCTTGGTGAGGCCCAAAAAGTAAGCACGCCTCCCCGCAGAGGGAGAGAGCATCACCCCAAGCGCATGTTGAACCTTCTCGCCCGATTCTTCGCCGGACCCCGCACTGTCCCGCCCGGCGAGTGGCCGATCTCGACGATCACCGAACCGCCTCGCTTCAACTCCAGCAGGCGCGCCTTCGGGCCCCTTCGGTTTGGCGATGCACTGGAATCCGCCAGCGCCTTCGGTCGTCCCGATCACTTCCTTAAATCCGAAGACGATTACTGGGAACTCATCTACGCCCAAGCGGGGTTCCAGATCGACTTCGATGCCGACCGCCTCGCCTACATCGCCTATTTCATCGCCCCGGACGCCTGCCTTCCGAAAGCGGCCCCCATCACGTTCTCGCAGCCCGTCATCGACTCCCACCGACTGTCGTCCACCACCTCTCCCGAGCACGTTGAGACGTTGTTCGGGCCGCCGAAATCACGCGAGGAAGAAGAAAACGAACTCGTCCTCTCCTACGACGAGAACGGCCTCACGATGGAGTTTGAGTTCACCTCAACCACCTCGCTCAAACGACTAAATATCTACCCCGCCGAGAGCCAAAGCTGAGTTTGTCCGGCTCGCTCAGCTTTTCTCACGCCACACCGTCGCTGCTTCACCCATGACCCCTAGGGACCTGAAATCACTGCAATCGTCTCGGCTTAAAAGTTTCCGTTACTTCGCGCCGACGTTCTTGGCCTGCGTGTCGGCATTCAATCTCGTTGTCGGCATCATAAACCTCCGGTTCAGCGCGGTCATTGCGGGATTCGAGAACGCTACTCTGCGAGATATATGGGATGGATGGATACGCGGGATCGACATCAACGCGACCTACTCGGGCGTTTACCTGAAAGCGCTGGAACGCATGAACCTCGGGCTTGTGAATCTTGGCTTCGCGCTATGCTTTCTTTTTCTAAGCTACGGCTTTATGAAAGCCAACGCCCGCAACCGGCGGATTCTTAGCCACATCGAGTCGCTTTCACATTCGGCTGGATAAGCGGTCGGCCCAATCAGCATTAAACCGCGCCATTTGACCCGTCGCTCACTCAACGTCCCTTTGGGCCGAGAGTCACCTGCTCACGGCATGAAAAAGCTCCTCCTCTTCCTCGTCGCCTTGGCTATCGCGGGTTTTGTCGGCGCCTTCGCTTGGCAAACGTGGCAAAGCACCGCCTTCATTCGCGCTCAGGGAAGCGAGGCCACGCTTGTCGCCGGCGATCGCTACAACGCCTCGCGTTGGGCCGAGCCTCTCCCGCTCAAGAAGCTCCAGGCCTACCCCGCCACGTTGGCCCCCGAATACGACGTCATCATCGTGTCCGACCAAGATCTTGTATCCGGACGCCAATACTTCATCCGCTTCCTTCCGCGCGAACAGATCCGCACCGCACCCGCCACACCTCTTCGCCCGATCCCCGGACGCCTGCGCGCGCGCACAACGACCGACACGCCTCCTTCCCGCGTCCCCGGCACCGAAAAACTTGAACGCCTGCTCGACCGCGCCATGGGCAACAAACCCTCGCCCGCAACCGCCGCCTCTTCCGCCATCCCTCCGCTTCCAAATGATAACGACGGTTCGGTGCCGTTCGTATTTGTCGAGGCCGACGAGAGCCTCTTCGAGACCCTCTGGCGCAACAGCCGGGGCGGCGAGTGGCTGGCGATGCTCTTTGCACTGCTCATTTCCAAAGCGCTTTTCATTCAGGCGTGCGCCGAGCCATGGCGAGTCCGTCGTTCACCCAGCGACGACAAGGAGTTCATCAACCCAGCCCTTGCACGCGTCGACCCCGACCCGCCCCCTCCTCCGCCCCGCCCCATTCCGATTCCCTTTAAGCCTTCCGCGCCCGCCGCTACGCCCGCGCCCGAACCACCGGTCGGAGTCCCCGAGCCGGTTCTCAAACTGCCGCGGGATGAACAACGCGAGGCGCCTTCGCGCGAATAATCTCCTCGTCGCGCACGGCTTGCGTCGGGAGCGGCGCATCGCAGCGTCGGTGCCATGAACACCCGCCCCCTCGGAAACACCGGTCGTGACGTCAGCGAAATTGGCCTCGGCACGTGGCAACTCGGCGGCGGCTGGGGCGAGGTCACCGACGCCACCGCGCTCGATACCTTGCGCGCCGCTTACGACGCCGGGGTTACGTTCTTCGACACCGCCGATGTTTACGGCAACGGCCGCAGCGAAGCCCTCATCGGCAACTTCCTCCGAAACACGCCCGCCGCCCGCGACCGCGTTTTTATCGCCACCAAGCTGGGCCGTCGCGATTGGCCCCATGGCTTCACCCGCGACCACGTTCGTCGCTTCACTGAAGACTCCCTCAAAAACCTCGGCGTGGACGCGCTCGACCTCACCCAACTCCACTGCATCCCGACCGAGGTCCTGAAGCGCGGCGAGATGCTGGGCTGGCTCGAAGAACTCAAACGCGAGGGCAAACTCAAGGCCTACGGCGCCAGCGTCGAATCGATGGACGAAGCCCTCTTCTGCGTCGAACACGGCGGCGTCGCCACGCTCCAGATCATCTTCAACATCTTTCGTCAGAAACCCATTCACACGTTGTTCGAGTCCGCTCGCACGAGGCGCATCGGTCTCATCGTCCGCCTGCCACTCGCCAGCGGACTTCTCTCCGGCAAACTCACCGCGCAGACCGTCTTCCCGGAAGACGACCACCGTCGATTCAACCGCGACGGTCAGCACTTCAACGTCGGCGAAACCTTCGCCGGCCTGCCCTACGAACTCGGCGTCGAAGCGGCCACCGCGCTCAAACCGCTTGTTCCGGACAACGTGAGCATGGCAGCCTGGGCGTTGCGTTGGTGCCTCGACTTCGAGGCGGTAAGCACCGTGATTCCGGGTGCGCGCAACCCCGCTCAAGTCGCCGGCAATGTCGCGGCCTCCGCGCTTCCGCCTCTCGATACGACCACCCACGAACGACTGGCCGCGTTCTACACACGCTCCATCGCCGAACACATTCGCGGGCCTTATTAATCCGCCCAAAATTGCGACTCGCCGCGTGCAATTCCGCTGCCGACACTGACCGCTTTTCCCTCCTTCAAACGTCAACCCAACTCACCACCATGTCCTCCTCCACCGACTACCGCACCCAAGCCGAATTCTTCATCCGTGGCCTCACCGAAGGCTTTGTCACCGCCGCCGAGGTGATCGCCTGGGCCGACGAGGTCATTGTCGCCGCCGCCAAAACCGAGGACTGGATGCTCGACATCTCCACCGCCGCGCCGGAAGACCGCATGGGCGTCCTCCACCACCTGCACGCCGTGCAGGGCACCGTGGACGAAGCCAAGCTCGCCGAGCTCCTCGCCTCCAAAAAGTAAGCGGCCGCGCACCACGCTGCCGTTCGTGGGAAACGAGCTTGTTCGCGATTCCGTCGACGCTCCGGGGGCGCAATCCGCCCCCTCCGTCCCGCCCCGTTCCGGCTGCGCCAGCAAACCTCTCCACTCAGCCGTAGCGCTTCTTCATTTCCGCGTAAGGGAAATACCGCCCCGGACACAGCGTGTGGTTTTTATCCACCCAGCGGTGCACGGTGAACTTGGGTCGTGCTCCCAGCGGCGCATCGTCGCGCAGCCAATCCACCAACGCGGTCAACGATTCCATCTGGCGCGCACCGGGGCGGCGGTTTTCGAAATTGCCCACGAGGCAGATGCCGATGCCGTGCGTGTTGTAGAACGCGTTCCGCACATGGCCGCCGTCGATCTGCTTAAGCCAACGCGGACCGATCTCGATCTCGCCGTCGCCCGAGTCTTTGCCGTTGCCGATCACAAAGTCATACGCGAGGCCGTTCTCCATGCCGCGGCGTTTGTGGGCGGCGCCGTAGCTGCGCGCGTTGCCCGCCTCGATTCCGCTGTGGTGCAACACCACATAGCGCCAACGTCCGCGCTGGATGCGCAGGCTGGTCGTAGCGTCTACGACGTCCTTCAACACGCCGCTGGGGCCCGCACCGGGAATCGTTAGCACCTGCCCGATCAAGATACGATCGCTCTTCAATCCATTCGCGATTTTAAGCGCGGTCACCGTTACGCCGTGCCGGGCCGCGATCACGCCGAGCGTATCGCCCCGCGCCACCTTATACGTGCGCGCCCCGGAGGCCTGCGCAAACAACGTGGGCCCGCCGACTGCGAAACCCGCCAAGCCGCAACCCAGCGTGCGCAGAAATGCACGCCGACTCGTCATGTGTTGTTCCTAGGGTTGCCGGCCATCGCCAGCGATTGAAAAGCCGTAGCCGGATTGGTCAAGACAAGGAGGCCCGCCTCATTGCAACCGGCTCTCGTCCAAAATTGTGGTGCGCGCGCAAGGTGCTCACCTGCAAAAAAGACCGGCCCATCGGGCCGGCCTTTCAAGGGACGAAGTTTCGTCGCACGCCGTTTAGTAACGGTAGTGCTCGGGCTTGTAGGGACCGTCGGGGGACACGCCGAGGTAGGCGGCTTGCTCCGAGGTGAGCTTGGTGAGCTTCGCGCCGATTTTCTCCAGGTGGAGACGGGCGACTTCTTCGTCGAGGTGCTTGGGCAGGCGATACACGCCGACCTTGTAGACGTCCTTGTTCTTCCAGAGATCGAGCTGGGCGAGCGTCTGGTTAGTAAAGGAATTCGACATAACGAACGACGGGTGACCGGTGGCGCAGCCGAGGTTCACCAGACGACCCTCGGCCAACAGGTAGATGCTGTTGCCTTTGGGGAACGTGAACATGTCGTATTGCGGCTTGATCGTCACCCGATTCACACCCTTGGCGTTGTAGAGCTGGTCGACTTGGATCTCGTTGTCGAAGTGGCCGATGTTACAGACGATGGCCTGGGCCTTCATCTTCTGCATGTGCTCGAGGGTGATCACATCCTTGTTACCGGTGGTGGTCACGTAGATGTCGGCGACACCGAGCGTGCTCTCGACGGTGTTGACCTCGAAGCCTTCCATCGCGGCCTGAAGGGCGTTGATCGGATCGACCTCGGTGACGATGACGCGGGCGCCAAAGCCCTTGAGCGAGAACGCGGAGCCTTTGCCCACGTCGCCGTAGCCACACACGCAGGCGACCTTGCCGGCGATCNNGGCAACCGTAGAGGTTGTCGAACTTCGACTTGGTGACGGAGTCGTTCACGTTGACGGCAGGCACGCGGAGCTTGCCGGCCTCGAGCATCTGGTAGAGGCGGTGCACACCCGTGGTGGTCTCCTCGGAGACGCCGCGCCATTCCTTGGCGATGGTCGTCCAGCGGAGCGGGTCTTCCTCGTGCACGCGCTTGAGGAGATCCTTGATGACCTGCTCCTCGTGGGAACCGGAGGGCGTATTCACCCAGTCACTACCCTCTTCAAGTTCGCAGCCCTTGTGGATGAGCAGGGTGACGTCGCCGCCGTCGTCGACGACGAGCTGAGGGCCTTTACCGCCGGGGAAGGTGATGGCCTTAAGCGTGAGCTCCCAGTATTCTTCGAGCGTCTCGCCCTTCCAGGCGAAGACCGGCGTGCCGGTGGCCGCGATGGCGGCGGCGGCATGGTNNAGGGTCTCGATCAGCACCGCGGTCGGGATCGTCATGTGCAGCGAGCCGGTGACGCGGACGCCGGCGAGCGGCTTTTGCGGGCCGTATTTTTTGCGGACGGAGACCAAGCCGGGCATTTCGTGCTCGGCGACGGAGATCTCCTTGCGGCCCCACTCGGCGAGACCGATGTCGCGCACGATGTAGTCCTGGCCGGTGGGAACTGAATTAAGAAGGGAAACGGATGACATTATATGAAAGGCTGATTGTAGTTATATGGCGGATACGCGTGGCGCGCCCGGTTATTTCTTGACCGCGGCCTTGAGGGCGGCGGCCTTGTTAGTGAGTTCCCAGGGGAGACCCGTCTTGCCGAAGTGGCCGTAGTTGGTCGTCTGGCGGTAGATCGGCTGGAGCAGGTTGAGCTGCTTGACGATGTCCGCCGGCTTGAAGCTGAACACCTTCTGGATGGCGTCGGTGATCTTCTCGTCGGAGACCGTGCCGGTGCCGAAAGTGTTGACGTAAACGCTCACCGGATCGGGGTGGCCGATCGCATAGGCGAACTGCACCTCGACCTGCTTGGCGAGGCCGGCGGCGACGATGTTCTTGGCGACCCAGCGGCCCATGTAAGCGGCGGAACGGTCGACCTTGGACGGATCTTTGCCCGAGAAGGCGCCGCCGCCGTGACGGCCCCAGCCGCCGTAGGTGTCCACGATGATCTTGCGGCCGGTGAGGCCGGAGTCGCCCTGCGGTCCGCCGATCACGAACTTGCCGGTCGGGTTGATGAGGAACTCGGTCTTCGCGTTAAGAAGGTTTGCGGGGAGCACCTTCTTGATGACGTTCTTGATGAGGAACGACTCGATCTCGGCGTGCGAGACCTCGGGGGTGTGCTGGGTGGAGATGACCACGTTGACGATCTCGGTGGCGACGCCATCGACGTAGCGCACGGACACTTGGGACTTCGCGTCAGGGCGGAGCCACTTGACCTTGCCGCTCTTGCGGATGCGGGTGAGTTCGCGACCGAGGCGGTGCGCGTAAATGATCGGCGCGGGCATCAATTCCTCGGTTTCGTCGCTGGCGAAACCGAACATCAGGCCTTGGTCGCCGGCGCCCTGCTCGGCGTGCTTTTTGCCTTCGGCCTTCTTGGCATCAACACCCTGCGCGATGTCGGCGGACTGCGCGGTCAGGTAGTTGTTGATGAATACAGTGTCGGCATGGAAGACGTCGTCGTCGTTCACATAACCAATGTGGCGAATGGCGTCGCGGATGACCTTGTCGATGTTGAAGGCCTCATCGATCGGCTTGGTCTTGCCGGTCTTTTTGTCCTGCAGCTTCGGGATGGTGATCTCACCGCCCACGACCACCATGTTGGATTTGACGAAGGTCTCGCACGCGACACGCGAGGTTTTATCGACCGCCAAACAGGCGTCGAGGATGCTATCGGAGATGAGGTCGGCAACCTTATCGGGATGCCCCTCGCCCACGGACTCGGATGAGAACACGAATGTATTAGCCATAATAGTAGAAGGTAAGCGGAAGAAAACGGCGTCGCCGCCGGGGTTCAAGTTCAAATATCAACATATCTGTATGTCATGATATGTTTTTGTTCCCGAAAATATTTAGTCTCCCGCTTGACGCCGCCAAATACTCGCAGGTCGAGGCTTGCCGACACCTCAGCCCCCTTCATTTATAGTCCGCGCACATGCTCCCCACCCCCGAAGACACCGGCGCCATCGATCTGGCGGGTCGCAAGATCCTGATGGTGGATGACGATCGCCTCAACCTCCGCATCCTTAGAGGCATTCTTCAAAACGAAGGCTACATCCTCGCCGAGGCGGACTCCGCTGAATCCGCGCTGGCGAAATACGAGGAGTTCCAACCCGACCTCGTGCTCTTCGATGTGATCCTTCCCGGCATGAACGGCTTCGACGCGTGTCGTGAGCTTCATCGGCGCCACGGCGACCAGGCGGCGCCCATCATGTTTATCACCGCCAAGCAGGAGTCCGAAGACGTCGTCGAAGGGTTCAGCGCAGGCGGGGTCGATTACGTGATGAAACCCTTTCGCCAGAAGGAGGTGGTCGCCCGCATTCGCACCCATCTGCAAATTCGGCGACTGATGGACCAACAGCACCTGCTGGTCGACCAACTCAGTCGGGCGAACGCCGCCAAAAACAAATTCCTCGGCATGGCCGCGCACGACCTGCGCAACCCCCTCGCGTCCATTCGCGGCCTCGCCGAATTCCTCTGCGACGGCAGCGTCGGCCCGCTCACGCCTGACCAACTCGAGTTGATCACCATGATCCAGCAAGCGAGCCAAGGCATGGTCACGCTCGTCAACGATCTACTCGACGTCGCCACCATCGAGTCCGGCGAACTCAAACTCGACCCCCAACCTCACTCGTTGGCCGAACTCATCGATAAATCCATCGCGCTCAACGGGCTCGAGTCCGCCCGCAAGCGCACCCAAATCGTCTTCACCGAACGTGCTCCCGCGCCACCAATCGCACTCGATGCCGCCAAGGTCCGCCAGATCATCGACAACCTCCTGAGCAATGCCGTGAAGTATTCTCCGCCCGGCTCCGTCGTGCGCGTCGCGCTCGATGTGAAGACCGATGGAACGCAGATCATCCGTGTGCGCGATCAAGGCCCTGGCATTCCGGACAACGAGCGCGACCGCCTTTTCAAAGATTTCAGTCGCCTCTCCGCCCGCCCCACCGGTGGCGAGAAGTCCACCGGTCTCGGGCTCGCGATTTGTCGCAAAATCGTCGAGGCCCACCACGGCACGATCGCCGCTGAAAACCATCCGGCCGGCGGTTGCGAGTTCCAGGTCTTTCTGCCCCCTTCCCTCTCATGACATTTACCGGAAAAGCCCTCGTCGTGGACGACGAACCTCACGTCCGCAAATACATCGGCCTTATTCTCAAAAGCCTCGGTGCAACCGCCATCGTCGAAGCCTCCAACGGGGCCGAAGGCTTCGCCGCCTTCCAGCAAGAACGCCCCGATCTCGTGCTGCTCGACGTCAACATGCCCGTTCAGGACGGCATCGAGACCCTTAAACAAATTCGGTCCATCGACGAGAACGCCTCCGTCATCATGCTCACCTCGCTGTCCAATCGACAAACCGTCGAAGAAGCGGTCGAGGGCGGCGCCCTGCACTACATCCGCAAAGACACGCCCCGCGACGAACTCGTCGCCCTCATCAACGAGGTGCTCGCCGCCGAAGACGACGCCGCCAACGGCTGATCCCGACCGGTCCCACTCGCCCCCCAACTCCTTCTTCTCATGAGCACACGCCAAAAAGCCGCGCCCGACGACACGTCCGTGACGCCGGAAATGCCCCACTTGCGCGAGGTCCGTTACTCGCTCCCCGAGATGCTCGCCGAGCTCCAGCTCGAGCGCACCGCCGGTGCTTTCTCCCAAGAAAAACTTTATCAGGTCGAGATCGGAAAACTGTTCCAAAACCGGAAAAAACGTCGTGGAAAACAATCCTAACAGCCTCGCCGCGAAACTCCGCGCGACCCCCCACTTTGACTTCGGCTCCGAGCTGACCGCCCTTGAGAAACAGCACGGCTCGGGCCTGCGCCTCCTCGAAGCCGTCATCGACGGCAAGCTGGTGAGCAAGGACATCGCCTGCCGCCTCTACGCCGACTGCCTCGGTATCGCTTATGTCGACCCCTTTGCCTCGCTGATCACCGAAGAAGCCGTCGCCACGATCCCACTCGAGATCGCGAAAAAGATCCGCGTGATCGGCCTTTACCTCATCGACGGCGTGCTCACCGCCGCTTTCGCCGAGCCCGAGGACGCCGCAGCCGTCAAACGCCTCAGCCTCATCGTTCAAGTCCCGGTCAGCCCGGTGTTCGCCCTGCCCCGCGACATCGAGGACGCGATTATCATCCAGTATTCCAACGAAAAGAATCTGGAGGAAAACCTCAACGAACTCAGCGGCTCCACCGTCTTCGACAACCCCGACCTCGCCGACTCGGAATCGTTGGTAAAAATCCTCGACGACATCATCTACTACGCGATTCGCGAACGCGCGACCGACATCCACATCGAGCCCCAAGAGACCCAGTGCCGCGTGCGCTTCCGCATCGACGGCCTCCTCCGCGAAGTCCTCACCTACTCGCGCAAACTCCACCGCTCGTTCGTCGCCCGCATCAAGATCCTGTCCAACCTCAACATTGCCGAGACACGCTTCCCGCAGGACGGGCGCTTTTCGATGCCGATCGGCACCGCCACCGCCAACTTCCGCGTCTCTACCATCCCTGCGCACTTCGGCGAAAAGGCGGTCGTCCGCATCCTCGCGATGAGCGGACGCAAATCGATGATCACGCTGGATAAAATGATGATGTCTCAAAGCATCCTCACGCCCTTCCGCCGCCTCATTCAAAACCCCAACGGCATCATCTTCGTCACCGGCCCCACCGGCTCGGGCAAAACCACCACGCTCTACTCCGCCCTCCACGAGATCAACAAACCCGACACCAACATCTCGACCATCGAGGACCCGATCGAGATTCAACTCGCCGGCATCACTCAGACTCAGGTCAACAGCCACATCGACCTCAAGTTCTCCACGGTGCTCCGGTCCCTGCTCCGCCAAGATCCCGACGCCATCCTGATCGGCGAGATCCGCGATTTGGAGACCGCCAAGATCGCCGCCGAAGCCGCCCTCACCGGCCACATCGTGTTCGCCACGCTCCACACCAACAACGCCGCGCAAGCGATCGTCCGCCTCATCGAAATCGGCGTCGAACCCTATATGGTCGCCCCGTCCGTCATCGGCGTGCTCGCCCAACGCCTGGCCGCCCGCATCTGCGAGAATTGCAAAGAGCCCTATTACCCGCCGCGCGAAGTCCTGCAAAAATACTTCCAAGACGACGGCTTGGTGGACGTCCCCTTCTATCGCGGACGTGGTTGCGGCGCCTGCCGCGGCACCGGCTACAAGGGCCGCATCGCGTTCCACGAACTGGTGCTCATCACCGAAGAGATCCGCGCCCTGATCTCCAATCGCGCCAGCGTTCAGGAAATCACCACCGCCGCCGCCAAGGTCGGATTTAAACCTATGCGCTACGACGGCCTCAAAAAGGTGCTGCTCGGCCTCACCACCATCGACGAAATCGAAGCCAACACCTCGTTTGAGTGGGCGACCTGAACAAACTTCACAATGCGCACCCCATGCAGGCCCGGCTAAAATTTTGGTAAAAATGAAATTGCTGTCGGCCGCTGCTTCTTGCGATTTGCCAAGTAATCGTCTGCCCACACGTTGCTTGGCATGTCCCTCCTCCCCGTCGTCGATTATGAAGCCATTGCTAATCTGCGTGCGCTGAGCCCCGATGATGGCGACGAGTTCCTTAAAGAGATCCTCACGATCTTTATCGATGACACCCCGACTCGACTGGCCGAACTTCGCGGCTCACTCGTCTCCGGTGACGCCGCGAGTTTTGTGCGCGCCGCGCACAGTATCAAAGGCAGCTCCAGCAACGTCGGCGCGTGCGAACTCCGCGCTGTGGCAGAGAGCTTGGAACACCACGCGAAACAAAACGGCCTCGCCGACGTCGAGCCGCAGATCGGCGAACTGGAAACCGCCTTTGACCGTGTGAAAGCGGAGCTAAACAAGCTCATGGCCGGGTAATGCCACCCTCGCCCGATCACCAGACGAACTCCGCCGCCTAGCCGATTCGCGTCCGTGCAGACGTCTGCTTATAAACGCTCCGGACGAGCGTGCGCACGGTCCGTCGCCCCGCCCGTCTGGTCCGCACTCTGAGCCGAACGCGCGAGCACGCTCGCGCCGATCCTGGTCCTTCCTTATGCAGCCGCCCGACCTCGTCGAGCGGCTGTTTTACTTCCTTAAGCTCCGGTGCGGGGAACGCCCACCGGGCCGTTTACTTCTTCAACGTCGCGCAAAACTTCGCCAAGCGCGCCACGCCCTTGGCGATGATCTCGTCGCTCGTCGCGTAGCTGAGGCGCAGATACCCCTCGGCCCCGAATGCGCTGCCAGGCACCGCCGCGACTTTCTCGGCCTCGAGCAGACGCGAACAAAACTCCACCGAACTCATCCCAAAGCTGGAGATGTTCGGGAACAGATAAAACGCACCCTCGGCGAGCAAACACGAGATGCCGGGGATCTTGTTCAACTCGGCATGCAGGAACTTCCGACGACGATCGAACGCGACCAACATCGTCTTGAGCGCGGCGTCGGTCTTTTCTTTTTCCTTCAACGCCGCGACGGCGCCGTATTGCGCAAAGGTCGTCGCGTTGGAAGTCATCTGACTTTGCAACTCGGAGATCGCCTTGGCGATAGGCGCCGGCGCGACAGTCGTGCCGAGACGCCAACCGGTCATCGCGTAAGTCTTGGCAAAGCCGGAAACGATGATCGTGCGCTCGAACGCCTCCTTGCCAAACGACGCCGGGCTGTGGTGCTTCGCGCCATCATAGGTGAGATGCTCGTAGATCTCGTCCGACATGATGTAGAGGTTGTGCTGCACCGCCACGGCGGTGAGCGCCTCAAGTTCGCTCTTCGTATAAACCGCGCCGGTCGGGTTCGACGGCGAGTTGATGATGAGCAGGCGCGTCTTCGGCGTGATCGCCGCCTCGAGCTGCGCTGGCGTGAGCTTAAAACCCGTCGTGTCATCCGCGAGCACAAGCTTCGGCACGGCACCGGCGAGTTTCACCATCTCGGGATAACTCACCCAGAACGGCGCGGGGATAATCACTTCGTCGCCAGGAGAGCACACGGCGAGAATCGTCAGGTAACAGGAAAACTTGCCGCCGGGCGAAACGATGAACTGCGACGGCGCATACTTGAGGCCGTAGTCGGCGAGGTATTTGTCGGCGAGAGCCTGGCGCAGCGGCTCGATGCCGGGCGTGGGCGCATACTTGGTCTTGCCGGACTTCAAAGCGGCGATGCACGCCTCCTTGATGTGCTCGGGCGTGTCGAAATCGGGCTCGCCTGCGGCAAAGCCGCAAACGTCCTCGCCGGCGGCGGCGAGGGCCTTCGCCTTGGCATCGACCGCAAGCGTCGGCGAAGGCGAAACATTAAGGGCCCAGGTGGAAAGCGGCGCGGGTGCTTGGCTCATTGGATAAGTCTTCGGAACAAAAAATGCGGACACAAGAAAGGCAAGCCCCGCGCTGGCGGAGCTTGCCTTGAAAAATCAGCGGCGCTCAAGACGCTCGCGGGGAGATTACTTTTTGCCCTTTTTGGCAGCGGCCTTGACCGGCATCTCTTCGATGGCAACGCGGAGCAGTTCACCCACGCTCACCCGCTTCTTTTTGGCGGCCTTCATCAACGCGGTCTTGGTCGGTCCCGGCAGGCGCACGGAAATCTGACGGTGTTCGGAGGAGTCTGACTCGTAGTGATCCAGGTTAAATTCACCGATCGCCAAGCGCACCACTTCGCTGGTGGACTTCAAACCGAGGCGTTTGCGATGGGTCTCGATTTTGGCGATCAGCGATACCGGGAGATCGAACGTAAGCGGTGCGGGGGTAGGAGCGGATTTCTTGGCCATGTGTAGAGTTGGACTGGATACCGATTGCTTAATGACGGGTGAACCTGACCGTTACGAATGTCGCTCGTAACGAGGTGGGCAACGCTAAATTTTTCCGGGAGCGTAACTCCCGCTTTGCCCGCGCAACGGCGCCGTCGCCTCGACGATTACCCGATAGGCCTCCGCCGGGGTTTGCACGTCGCGCCATGCCCGCGACGCGACCGATACCTCCACCTCGCGACCATGGCGTATCAGGATTGTGGGCACACCCGCCTCCACGCCCCCCAACACGTCCGCGTCGGCATCGCCTGCGTAGAGCGTCTCGCTCGGACTCACGCCGAGTTGCTGCAAAATGCACACCAGGCCTTCCGGATGCGGTTTGTGCGTCGCCAGATCGTCGCCACACACCACCGCCTCGAAAAACCGCCCGAGCTCATGCGCGTCGACGATGGCTTGGGTGGTGAACCGATCACGCCCCGTCC
This sequence comes from Opitutaceae bacterium UBA4094, assembly GCA_002382525.1. GTDB lineage: Bacteria > Verrucomicrobiota > Verrucomicrobiia > Opitutales > Opitutaceae > Rariglobus. The sequence continues at coordinate 25,852 of DFYA01000060.1, read as the reverse complement.
ACACCGCGAGCTTCAGCCCGCGCGCTTGCAACGTATGCAACAAGTCGTGCATGCCCGGGAACGGCTGCACCAAGGCGCCGTTGTCGAAGCCAAAGCTGTCTAGGCGGCGGAGGGCCTCCGCGGCTTTCGTTTCGTCGCCGGTTAGTTCGAGCAACGTGCGCGCCGGCGGCCCGCCCAAACGCTGGAAAATATCACCGACGCCCAAGTCCGGACGGAACGGCGCGAGCGCATGAGCAAACGCACGCAACACGAGCGGCATCGAGTCCACCAAGGTGCCGTCCAGGTCAAAAACGACGGCACGGGGCTCTGAAATAGTCTGCTTGGTCATAAACGATCAAAGTATCCTAGTAGTTGAAAAACGGATACATATTCTCGGCGCGTGCGAACGTTGGGCATAAAGTCGCGACGCACCGGAGCGCCGGAGACGGTTCACGGCGCAAGCCGGCGCACACGATCGGCGGGCGGTGGCGACAGCGGCTCGGCCAGCGAAGCGGGATCGAATACCATCGCGGAAAAATCGAGGCCGAGCGCCGCACCCGTGACGATGAACTGCGTCTTGTCGCGCGTGGTTTCGTCGCGCAGGTCGATGGTCTTCACCATCCACTGGTCGTCGATTTTTTTGAGATCGAGCACACTGAGCGTCTTGAGCACACGCTCCTCGGCACCGATCTGCTGCGACTGCACGAGGGCGCCAAATTGGGTATCCAAAAACACCCGCACGCCCGCCAACTCGGGCTTGAGCGCGGCGATCTCGTCGGGCGGATACATCAGGAACACATGCGCAGGACGGCCCCTCACCGGCGCCATCCCTTCAAATACAAAGTCGCCCCAATACAGATACGGCATCTGCAGATCGAACGACGTGAGCCCGGTGCCGGCGAGCGGCTCGAACAACGCGGCCGGATCGAGCGCGCCCGCCTCCGTCGCTACGCCAGCACGCTCGTCACCCGAGGTCCAAATGCACCCGCGCGGGCCGTTCTGCACCAGCATGCGGCGCGGGTCCGCATTACCAACCGAGGGAAGCTCCACCCGCGAAATCGGTCCTTCGTCGTTGCGACTGCCCCAAAGGCGACCGCCGGTCACCACGCGTGTCTGACCGCGGCGCGGCAAAACGCGCAGATCGAATTCCAAAAAGTAATCGCCCGCAATCCCCTGCTGGCGAAACGCCTCAAGGATTGTGCGGCCCTCGTCTTGGTTGGGTTGCCCGAACTGGAAATACCGCGCCGGCGGGCGATACCGACGCGACTGGGCCTCGGCCTCGGTAGGGAGAAGCGTGGCGCAAAAAACAACAAGGCAGGCGAGCAAGCTCGCCTGCCTTGTCAACTTCGTCCGTCGGGACGCAGGTTCCATAGGAATCAGGGGTTGGTCTGTTCGGCGGGAGTGGTCTCCGGCAACGTGACCGACGAGGCCTCGGTGGATTCCGGGACCGGCGAGGTCTCGACCGCCGTGGCAGGCGTGGCCGGGGCCTCGATCACCGGCAGCTGTCCTTCAGTGGCGGTGGTGTGCTTGGAAACGTAGATGTGCGCGAGATACAGGCCAAACGTGAGAACAAAGAAAACGACTGCCGCGTATTGGGTCGCCTTGGTGAGAACGTTGCCCGTGTCGGCACCGAACGCAGCTTCGGTCGCACCGCCACCCAGCGTAGCTCCCATGCCGCCATCGGTCTTGGCCTTCTGCGCCAGCACCAAGAGAACGAGGAAGACCGAGACCAAAATGAGGACAAACGTGAAAATGCCGATAAGGATGGACATGATGTAAAGGGTCAGAGAGCCGCACGCCCCGGCAGTTGTCAACCGCGCGGAGACCGGCGAAAACGACCGGTCGCAGTCGCGCCTCTAGATTTGATAATCGGCCGGCTTGTCGTGGTCCCCCGCCCCCGGTGCGTCCGCCGCGCCCCCCTTGGTGTTCTCTCGATTGCGGTCGTAGAAGATTCGCACCCCCGCCGACGGCGCCGCCCCCGCCTGCTGCAGTAGCTGCGACGCGCGCAACAACGCCCGCTTGGTGCTCATGGTGAGATTCGCCTCCGCCGGAAAGATGTTTTCCTTGCCGATTTGTTTGCGCGCACCGCTCTTTCGCAAAACGCGCTCCACGTCCGGGTTGATGCCGCTGATCAACAAATGCCGACCCGTTCGGGCGAGATAATCGTGCAGTTGCAGCAACGACATGACGGAAGTCGCGTCGAGGTGCCGCGCATTTTTCATGCGCAGGATTACCACCTTGATCCCCGCGTCGTCGGCGAGGATCCGCACCTGCTCTTGGAAAAGGTCAGCCGCGCCGAAGAACAACTCGCCCTCCACGTGCACGATCGAAATCGCAGAGTTGCCGCGGTTCTTACCGTTCTCGATTTCCGAAAGCTGCCCCTGCTCGTTGAAACCATACTCGACCAAGGAGGGCGCGCTGGCCTTACGCAGGAACAACGCCAAGGAAACGCCCACGCCGACATAAATGGCCGTGTCGAGCTTGAGGAAAAACGCCGCCAGCAAGGTCGCGGCGAACACGATCGCGTCCGACTTCGTCGAACGCCACGAGATGCGGATCTGCTCGCGATTGATCATCCGCAGTCCGATCCGGATCAGGTGCGCAGCGAGACTCGGCACCGGAATAAAGTTGATCAGCGGCGCGACAAAAAACAGCGCGCCCAACACCATCGCACTGCTCATGAGCGCGGCGACCTGTGTCTGCGCGCCGCTTTGAAAATTCGCCGCCGAGCGCGCGAACGACGCCGAGCCCGGCATCGCGCCAAAAAAGCTGTTAGCCACATTGCCCGTGCCCATCGCAACCAACTCCTGGTTTGCGTCGAACGGCTGGCCCGACTTCGCCGCCATCGTCTTCGAAATCGAGACCGCCTCCAGCATGCCCAGGATCGCGATGGCCAACGCAGCACTGATCAGCGGCGGCACCACCGCCCACTCCGATTGCCTAAAGGGCATGCCGATGAAAGACGGCACCGCCGCCGCCAGCGCGCCCTCGTCGCCGATTGTGCGAATGCCGAGTTCGCGCAGCCCCAGGTGCTGCGTGATGAGAGAAAGGAAAACCAACCCCAACAACTCCGCTGGCATCTTTGGGAAAAACCGTTCGATCGTCCAAAAGAGCAGCAACGTCACCACGCCCATGCACAGCGGAAACGGGTTGAAATCGAGATGCAAGATATGATCTCCCGCTCCGATCAACGCGTTGATGAAGTCCCCGTGCTCGGCCGCGACGCCGAGCAAGTGCGGCACCTGGCCCGACGCTAGCAGAAGTCCGATCGCCGTGCCGTAGGCGATCACGACCGAACGCGAGATGAACTGCGTCAGTTTACCCATCTGAGTCAGTCCGGCCACGATCTGAAACGCCCCAATAAGCAACGCCAACACCAGTGCCAACTCCGCCGCCGTCAGCGCGCCACCGCTCAACGAATGCAATGTCGCCGCCAAGATGATGCTGATCGAGTTGGTCGGTCCGAACACGAGATGCCGGGACGAACTGAACAACGCGCACGCAAACCCGCCAACCACCACCGACATGATCACCATCAAGGGCGGCAGACCCGCAATCAGCGCAAAGCCGATCGCTTGGGGAATCGAAACCAACGAAACCGTCGAACCGGCGACAAAATCCGCTTTCAGTTTTGACCACGAATACGTCTTGAGCACCTCGCCCAACGGAAACCGCGCCCCCAACCATCGGCGCGAATGCCTCTGGATGTGATCCAAAGCGCCACGCACCGGAGGGGTTTCCATCGTCATAAAGAGGCTAACATGCTCACCGACGAAAAAGTGCCAAGTTAATTCCCTTTAGTTTTTAGGGATTAAAACCCACTGGCATTGTGGGATATATAACAGCGCCTCTGTGATGAGCTTGCCGCCTCAGGCCTCGACTCCGAGTTTCTCAAGGATGCGCTGGAGGTCGTCGTTACCCGCGTAAGCGATCACAATTTTACCCTTTTTCGGCGTGTGCTGGACCGCAACCCGTGCGCCGAGATGCGAAGTGAGTTTTTTCTCAATACCGGCGACCGCGGCGGCATCGGTCGCGGAGAGTTTGCGCGCGCCGGGGGATTGGGCGGACGGTGCGGGCGCGCCCGCTTTTTTGGCCTGCACGAGTTTCTCGGTGGCTCGCACGCTCAAGCCTTCCTCCAGCACACGACGCGCGATCACCGCACGTTGGGCGGCGTCTTCGATGCCGAGTAGCACCTTGGCGTGACCAACTGATAAAATTCCTTTGGCCAAATAGCCCTGAAGTTCGGCGTCGAGCGCGAGCAAGCGCAGCGAATTCGCGACGGTGGCACGTCCTTTGCCGACACGCTCCGAGACGGCTTCCTGCGTGAGATCGAAATCGCGGATCAAGCTCGCGTAGCCATAGGCTTCTTCGAGTGGATTCAGGCCTTCGCGCTGGAGATTTTCGATCAGGCCGAGGGCAGCCGACGACGCGTTGCTCGCCTCGACGAGACGGGCCGGGATGGTCTTGATCTTGAGGAGTTGGAACGCGCGCCAACGGCGTTCGCCGGCGATGAGTTCGAACTTGTCGCCCTTCTTGCGCACCACAACCGGCTGGAGCAGGCCTTCGCTGCGAATGCTCTCGGCGAGTTCGGAGAGTTGCTCCGGGGAAATCTCGCGGCGCGCCTGATACGGGCTCGGCACGATGTTAACGACGAGCACCTCGGCGAAACCGGGCGCGGCCGGGGCCGCAGGAGCCGGTGCGGCGGCGGGAGCGGATGGAGCGGGCGCCGCAGGTTTGGCGGGAGCGGCGGCTGCGATCAGGCCACCGAGGCCGCGGCCGAGACGAGATTTAGAAGCTGCACACATGATGAATTATTTGCCTCCGGGAACGAAGAGCGTGTCCCCCACCCGCACCTTGGTGGGGTCGGAAATTTTGTTGGCGTTGATGATGTCGGAAACCTTGGCGCCGGTCTTGCGCGCGATGTCTGAAATGGTGTCACCGCGTTGCACGGTGTAGCTGATTCCCTCCGACGGAAAATTTTCGGTGAACGTCGTCTGCACGGTGGCGCGCTGGGCTTGGCCGCGGGCGAGCGAATCAAGCGCGGCGTTGGTCGCGTCGCCAAGCTTCTTGATCTGTGCGGCCGCACTGGCGGCGGTGGCGCTGTCTCCCGCCTTCATCGCGCGATCGAGCGTGGCGATCGCGTCGTTGAGCTGGTTGACCGTGGCGTAAGCTTGGTTGTGCGCGGCGGAAGCGATTTGTTTGCGCAGCGTCTCGTTTTCGCGTTCGAGATCTTCGACCTTGAGGGTGAGCGAGCCGACTTTCTGGGAGAGCAGACGAACGTCTTCGCGCAGGTTGGCCAGCTCGCCGCCCACCGTTTGCTGGGCGTGCGCCGTAAGAGAGATCAGGGCGAGGCCGGCGCCCCAGAGGAAAGGTTTCAACATGGCCGGAGACGTTGCGGAACTTTTGCGGCGAAAACAAGTGCGCGCCGAAAAACCGCCGTGTCGGGCGCCTGACAAAGTGGCATGCGCATCCTGCCCACGGTCGAAGACTGCCTCCCACGTGGCATGGGCATCCTGCCAAAGTTTGCCTATTGCCCGCGCTTATACGGAAACGGCGTCGATCCCACGAGCGGCGCCATCGGCACCGACGGCAACACGGTCGCCGCCGTGATCGGCGAACCGCGCAAAAACTCAGGCGCCGGCAGCATTTTGCCTCCGGGTTTCTGCAACCGCAGACATCGCAAAACCCCCGCGCCCGTCGCCACCAACAACCCGTCGCCATCCGCCCCGAGCACCGCTCCCTCAACCAATTTGTCACTTAATAAGTGACAAATTTCCGAGGGCGTCGGCACGTCAGCGAGCCCGATTTTGATCGGTTGGCCGCCGATCTCGACGCTGCACGCGGGCCAGGGGAAAAGGCCGTTGATCCGCGCGGCGAGCACGGTGGCGGGCGCGGCGAAATCGAGGCGTCCGTCGTCTTTCCAGAGCCGACGACAAAACGTGGCGGCGGCGTGGTCTTGCTCGACGAAAGCGAGTTCGCGCATCGCGAGTTTCGGCAGCGTTCGCGCGAGCAACGGCACGCACGCGGCGGAGAGTTTATGTTCGATTTCGAGCGCGGTATCGCGCGGCGCAACGGGCACGCGTTCGACATCCGCGACCGGGCCGGCGTCGAGTTGCCGCACGATGCGCATAAGCGACACGCCGGTCTCGTGCTCGCCGTTAGCGACCGCCGTTTGGATCGGCGAGGCGCCGCGATAATTCGGCAACAGCGAAGCATGCAGGTTGAGCGTGCCGAGTGGCGGCGTGTCGATGAAGTCCTGCTTTAAGATGTGACCGTAGGCCATCACGAGGGACACGTCGGCCGACACCGCGGCGAGCTGCGCGCGCACGTCCTCGGTGATTTTTTCAGGCTGAAACACCGGCAATCCGCGAGCCAGCGCCCACGTCTTGATGCCGTTGGCGGTGACCTTTTGCCCGCGCCCGACGGGACGGTCGGGTTGGGTGAACACCGCGACGACGCGAGCGACCGCACTCCCCTCACCCGCGATCCAGTCGAGCAACGGGAGCGCGATCGGATCGGAGCCGAGGAAAACGATGCGCAACGGCGAAATCATGGTGGATACGTGCGGGATCGAGTGGGATGCGAGCTTGCTCGCGATTTGAAGCCCGATCGCGGGCAAGCAGGCCCCCAATTACGACAATAAAAATAGCCTGATCACTTCAGCGTCTTGATCCACTTGCCCACCTCGGCGGCGAGCGTGGCGAACGCGGCGTCGGTCGCAGGCTTTTTCAACCCGTCGAACACGCCCCAATATTCGGCGTGCGTGACAGATTCGCCCGGGGCCAGTGTCACCAGCGGGCTAAGTGTCTCCAATTCGATCATCTTGCCGTCGGTGAACGTTTCGAATGCGCATCCACGATCTGAATACACGGCGTCTTTGATGACCGGAGCGTATTTGACGAAGGTGACGCCATCGACCCAATAGGCGGACCAGCCCGGATAGTCGGTGATGCCGAGCTTCTGCGCGGCTTTCGCCTTGCCGACTTCGATACCGATGAAGTCGCGATGGAGTTCCCACACGGGCAGGGACAGATCGGTGAACGTCCACGGAACGATCGAATACGTGGGCAGCAGATCGCCGTCGGCGTGGTTGCCCTTGGGCAGCAGCGGGAGCACGCCGTAACCGCCGGCGCGGAACATCGTGAGTGCCCACGCGGCCGTCTCGATGGCCCAGAGGCCGTGGTTGGTGAGCGCGTGCGTGACCTTTACCGTGCGCTCGCCCTGCACCTCGATCTTCACCGCTTTTTGAATGCCGGTTTTTTCCTCGGTGGGTTGCGCGAGCGCGACACCGTTCTTAAGCGGCTTGACGGCGAGCGGCTCGTCGTCGGGCTGATAGGTGCGCACGATGTGCTCGGGCGAGTGCCAGAGTCGGTGGCCGCCGCGCAGGTAGTAGCCGTGGTAACGTTTCTCGTCGTCGGGAAACTGCAGGAAGATATTCCCGGCCTTTTTGCCCACGAGGGAGCGGAAGGAAACGATGCGCGGTCCGACTTGCGTGGTGACGGCGAGTTCGAACGCGGAGGTGGACAACACGACGGCTTCGCCGCCGCGGTAATCAGTCTTCGAGTGTTTCATGGGTATAGTCGTCTGCCTCGGCGGCGGCTTCGCCTTCTTTCCATTTCGGCACATGCGCCTCGGGGAGCTCCTCGCGGAGAAGCAGGCCGGCCTTCTTGGCCTTGCCCGAATACGCGGTGCCGGGCTCGTGTTTTTCTTTGCCGACGAGCTCGAAGTAGATCGGGCAGCCGTTCAGCTCGAAGGCATCGACCAAGCCGGCTTCGAGGTAGCGGCGATACTGCTCGGTGAGCTTCTCCTCGCGGTTGCAAAAAATCTTGATGCGGAACGGGCGGTTGCCGGTCTGCAGCGCGTAATAGGCGCGGAAACGTTTGCCGCCGATCGCGGGCGGAGGGGTGCGTTCGGTGAGATACGCGATGGTCTTGTTGAGCTTGGCCGTGGGGATGCGCGTATCGAGGATGCGGTTCAACTTCACCGCGGCGTTTAACATGCGGTCGATCTCGTAGCCGCTCATGGCAGAGGCGAAAATCACCGGCGCCCCGGGCGTGAAGAACAGGCTGTCGAAGATGGAGCGTTCGTATTTTTTGCGGTAGTCGCGCTCGCTGTCGAAGCCGTGAATCGCGGCGTCGGGCGCGCAACCGGGGTCTTCGCCTTTTTTGAAGGCGGAGCGCACGACGTCCCATTTGTTGACGACGATGACGATGGGCTTGCGCTCTTTGACGGCCTCGCCGGCGATGGCTTTGTCCTGCTGCGTGACGCCGTCGATGGCGTCGAGCACGAGGAACACCACGTCGGTTTCCTTGATCGCGTCGAGCGAACGCAGCCGTGAAAAATACTCCACCGGCGACGCGAGCTTCGTCTGCGTTTTAATGCCGGCGGTGTCGATCAGGCGGAACGGATACATCTTGCCGTTGCGGCCCTTGAACTGGAACGGCAACGAGATCGCGTCGCGCGTGGTGCCGGGGACGTCGCTCACGATGAGGCGGTCGCTTCTGAGAAGGCGATTGCTCAGGGAGGATTTGCCGACGTTGGGGCGACCGATGAAACACACGCAGAGCGGATCGGCGGCGGTTTTTGCGGCGTGGGATACTTCGACCTCCGGCACGGTGCCGATGCGCTTGAGGATTTCCTCCCGCAGATAACTCTCGGCTCGGCCATGTTCGGCGGAGACGCGGAGGGGTTCGCCGAGACCGAGACGGTAGGCTTCAGCGAGATCAACCTTGTCGTCGTCAAAGTCGGCTTTGTTGACGACGAGGAGCACGTCCTTCTTCGACTTGCGCAGCATGCGCGCGATGGTCATGTCGAGGGCCGTGAGGCCTTCGAGGCCGTCGGTCACGAAGAGGATCAACTGCGCGGTATCAATGGCGAAGCCGACCTGCTGCTCGGAGGCCGCAGTGAGGGCCGCGAGGCTGGTGTCACCGTCCTTGAAACCAAGACCGCCCGTATCAAGCAGCGTGTAACCGCCGTCTTCGATTTCCGCCGAGATGACGTCACGCGTGACGCCGGGCTGATCGTGGACGATGGAGATGCGCTTCCGCGCGAGCCGATTAAAGAGGCGGCTCTTGCCGACATTGGGTCGGCCGACGATGACGACGGTGCGGTTCATGATTGTGTAAACGGCAACGGATAAGGCCGGGCCCGGTGCGAGCCCAGCCTATAAATCAACCGCGTGACGCCGCTTACTGCGCGGGCAGCTCTTTGAAACCGGATGGCAACTCGAACAGCGAATCCGGCAGCGACTCCGCTTTCACCTGGGTCGCATCCATGAACATCTTCATCTGGGGCGTGGTGATTTCCATCTTGAGCGGCACGCCTTTGATTTTGCTGAACACGTTGGGGCCCGAGGATTGGCCGACGCGAAGGCGGTCCAGCGCACGGGCGTCCAGCCCCTTGATGTCGTCGGTCGCCCAGACGTTCCAATTCATCTTCGTTTCGGAGTCGGTGGTCTCGACCACATACCGTTCGCAGGTGTAGCCGAGGACCTTGGTCGTCTCCTTGGTGGGCGTGACCTTGAATTTATCGTCCATCGACCCTGCGGTCTTCTGGATGGCCAACTTGCGGTAGGTGCGTGCCTCGCGATCGATTTGATAAGAGACATCTTTGTCCGCCAACGTCAGGATGTCGCCCGCGACGGCTCCGCCTTCGGTGCGCACCAATGAGCGCGTGCCCTTCATGTGGAGCGTGGTGCTCTTCGGGAACATCTCGCCCGGGCCCTTCGACATGGCCTTCATCTGCTTTTCCATCATCTCGCGCATCTGCGGGTTGGCCTTAAACATGGCCTGCATCTGCGGGTCGTTCATGGCCTCTTGAGCGGCCTTCATTTGCTCCTGCATCTCAGGGGAGGAACTCGCCTCCATCTGACGTTTCATCTCGGGATCGGTGATATCGACCCGCATGGCCCAGGTGATGGTGCCAGTAAAGTCGGCGGCGGAGAGCGACGAAACCGCGAGGCCGACAGAAGCGATAAGACAGGTTATGATTTTATTCATGGAGGGGGATTGGTAACGGAGCGGACAAGCAAACGCGCCCGCAGTGCGCTGGCAACAAGACAGCAGGGCGCAAAAAAATCCCGCCCGGCGGACGCCGGACAGGATTGATACTGATGGATAATCAGGCGGACGCGGGTGAAACCGCCGCAGACCGCGCCTAGGCTCGCGGGCTTTGCACAAACCGCTCGATGCGGTCACACGCGACGATGAGTTGCTCGTAGCTCGTCGCGAAACACGCGCGGACATGGCCGGTGCCGTTGGCGCCGAAAGCGGTGCCCGGGACGACCGCGACCTTTTGCTCCTTGAGGAGGCCGACCGCGAAATCCTTTTCCGACATGCCGATCCCCTGCGTGCTCGGGAACGCGTAGAAACTGCCGCGCGGCGAGTGGCACGTGAGGCCGATCTCGTTGAAGCGACGCACAACCAAGTCGCGACGGCGGTGATACTGGTCGCGCATCTCGCACACGTTTTCCCAACCGTTCTGCAACGCCTCCAACGCGGCCTCCTGCGCGATGATCGAGGCGCACATCATGGAGTATTGGTGGACCTTCATCATCGCGTCGATCAGCGCGGTCGGCCCGCACGCGTAGCCGATACGCCAGCCGGTCATCGCGAAGGCCTTTGAAAAACCGTGCAAAAACACCGTGCGCTCCTCCATGCCGGGCAGGCTTGCGATGCTGGTGTGCGTGCCGTCGAACGTGAGCTCGGAGTAGATCTCGTCGCTCAACACAAGCAGGTCCTTCTCGCGGCAAAAGGCGGCGATCGCTTCCAGTTGAGCACGGTCGCAGGTGCCGCCCGTGGGATTGCACGGGAGGTTGAGCATGAGGATCTTGCAGCCCGGCACCCACGCGGCTCGCAACGCCTCCGCCGTGAGGGCAAAGTTGTCCTTGGCGTAGGTCGGCACAGCGACGCCCTCGGCATGCACGAGCGAGATGCTCGGGTGATACGAAACGTAGCACGGCTGGTGATACATCACCTTGTCACCCGGGTTGCAGAAGGCGCGGAAACACAGGTCGAGCGCCTCGGAGACGCCCACCGTGATGATGATCTGGTCGTCGGGGCGGTAGTTGACCCCGAAGTGCTCGGTCACGTAGGTCGCGACGGCGCGGCGCAGCTCGATCATGCCGAGGTTCGACGTGTAGTAGGTCTTGCCTTCTTCGAGCGCGGTGATGGCGGCCTTGCGGACGTGCCACGGCGTGGTGAAGTCGGGTTCGCCGACGCCGAGCGAAATCACGTCCTGGCCCTTCATCTTGGCCACGAGTTCAAAGAAGTCGCGAATGCCGCTCCTCGGTAGCGTCGCCACGTGGCTCGCCACCCAGCGGTTGCTGGTAGTGCTCATGTGGATACTCCGCTCAGGGGCTGACGTTGAGCCGATCGCCTGAACCCTCGCCGCCGTCGAGCAGGAAGCCGCCTTCCTTATAAGAACGGAGCAGGAAGTGGGTGCTGGTGGAGAGCACGCCGCCGAGGGTGGAAAGTTTCTCCGACACAAACGCCGCCGCCTTCTGAAGCGTGGGCGCGTTGACGAAAACCAACAGGTCGTAACCGCCCGACATCAAGTGGCAGGACTCGACCTCGTCGAACTTCGCCAGACGTTGCGCGAGGTTGTTGAAACCGCCGCCGCGCTCCGGCGTGAGCTTCACTTCGATCACCGCGCGAACCGCCGCGCCTGCGGCCGCCTCTCGGGAGAGATCGAGCACCGGACGCCAGCCGAGGAAGATTTTATCTTTTTTCAGCTGCTCCAGGTGCTGTTCGACTTCGGCGACGGAAATACCCGCGACTTGCGCCATCTGCGCAGTCGTGAGTCGGCCACCTTCGAGCAACAGCTTGAGAACAGGGTTCATAAGGGACGCCGAAACTCGCAGAACCGCCCGCCACTTATCCACACAATTCTTATCGAGGCGCGTCCGACGTTTGCGGAGTTTTGGAAATTAGCATGGATTAGCGGGCTTTAGCGGTTTCAATTCAGCCCTTTTCACATGTTCGAGTCCCTCACCGACAAACTCTCCTCCGCTCTCCGCAATCTCCGTGGCGTCGGCAAGCTCTCCGAAGAAAACATGGCCGACGCCCTCAAAGAGGTGCGCACCGCCCTCCTCTCGGCCGACGTCCACTTCAAGGTTGCCCGCGAATTTATCGAGCGCGTCCAGGTCCAATGCGTCGGCCAAGAGGTCATCAAGTCCGTCACGCCGGGCCAGCAGATCGTCAAAATCATCAACGACGAACTCGTGCGCCTGCTCGGCGAAGGCACCACCGACCTGTCCACCGCGCGTCCGCTCAAGGTCCTCATGGTAGGTCTACACGGCTCGGGCAAAACCACCTCGACCGCCAAGCTCGGCAAGCTGCTCAAAAAGCGCGGCTACCGTCCGTTTGTCGTTGGTTGCGACATCTACCGCCCCGCCGCCATCGACCAACTCGAGATCCTCGCGAAACAAGAGGAACTCGGTTTCCACACCGACCGCGTCTCGAAAGACGTGCCCGCCATCGGCGCCGCCGGTTTGTCCGCCGCGCAAACCGCCGGCTGCGACGCCATCCTTTTCGACACCGCCGGCCGCCTGCAGATCGATGCCGACCTCATCGAGGAGGTCAAAAAACTCCGCGAGCGCATCAAGCCCGACGAGGTGTTTCTCGTGGCCGACGGCGCGCTCGGCCAGGAAGCTGTCAACGTGGCCAAGACGTTTCACGAAGCGCTCTCCCTCACCGGCCTGATCCTCACTAAGCTCGACGGCGACGCCCGCGGTGGCGCCGCGCTCTCGATCAAGTCGATCACCGGCGTGCCCATCAAATTCATCGGCACCGGCGAAAAGGTCGCGGACTTCGAGACGTTCCACCCCGACCGCCTCGCCTCGCGCATTCTCGGCATGGGCGACGTCGTTTCGCTCGTTGAGAGAGCCCAGGAAACCATCGACCAAAAAGAGGCCGAGAAGATGGCGGAGAAACTCCGCAAGGCCGACTTCAACCTCGAGGACTTCCTCGCGCAGATGCAGCAAATCAAGAAGCTCGGTTCCATGCAGAGCATCATCGGCATGATGCCCGGCATGAGCGGCATGGAGATCCCCGACGACGCCGAGAAACAAATGGGCCGCACCGAAGCGATCATCAAATCGATGACCCTTCAGGAGCGCCGCAAGCCCGAGATTCTCAACGGCAACCGCCGCCTGCGTATTGCCAACGGCGCCGGCGTGAAGGTCCTCGAAGTGAACCAGCTGATGAAGCAGTTCCAGCAGATGCAGAAGATGATGAAGATGTTTAAGGGCGGCGGCGCGAAAAAGATGATGCGCCAGATGGAAGCGATGAAGGGCAAGGGTGGTTTCCCGGGGATGTGAACACCGGGCGCCATGGTCGGACTTGCGACGGATACGACGTCGCTTAGTCTGATCGCGTGACCCCTCCCCTGCTTGGTGCCATCTTCGCCAGCGCCGGACTTGGCGCGCTCATCGGTTTGATCCGCCAATGGAGCGAACAAACCGAACACGGTGGCCGAGCGGATTTCGGCGGCGTGCGCACGCACACGTTGTGGGCGATCCTCGGCTGTTTGGCCGCCATCGCCACGCGGGATTTTTCAGCGTTCGCCCTGCCCGTGGTCATCGCCGTGGTCGCCGCTCACCTCATGGTCGCCCAAGGTCGCGTGGCCAACGCCACCTCCCCCGGCAGCACCTCGTTCGCGGCGTCGTTGCTCACGCTCATGACGGGCGCGTTGGTCGCGTGGGACCACACCCAAACCGCCGTCGTGGTGGCCGCGCTCACCATGGTCGTCCTCGGCATCAAACAACCGCTGCACGCCTGGACGCGCGCCTTCACCCCGGCGGACATCCGCGGCACGTTGCAATTCGTCGCCATCACCGGAGTCATTTTGCCGCTGGTGCCCAACCGCGCGTTCGGCCCTTTTGACGGATTCAACCCTTTCTCAACGTGGCTCATGGTCGTGCTCATCTCCGGCCTAGGCTTCGTCGGCTACATCGCGATGCGGCTCTTCGGCACGCGCGCCGGCATCCTCTTGACCAGTCTGTTCGGCGGGCTCGCCTCCAGCACCGCGTCCACGCTCGCCTTCAGCCGCCGCAGCAAGGAGGAGCCGGACCTCTCCCCCGACTATGCCATCGCCGTGGTGATCGCCTGCACGGTAATGCTGCCGCGCGTCGGCGTGCTGATCTTTTTCCTAAGCCCCGCGCTCGCGCTCCGAGTCGCCCCGGCCTTCGCCGTGATGATGGCCCCGGCGGTGGCCTACGGAGTCTGGCATTGGTGGCGCGCGCGTCGCTCGGCCAAGACCGAGGTCGCCTCCCCCGCCATGGCGAACCCGCTTAGTCTGATGACAGCCATCAAGTTTGCGCTGCTCTACGCGGTCATCGCCTTCCTCGTGAAGGCAGCCACGCAGCTCGATTGGCAAGCGGGGATCCTGCCCCTCAGCTTCGTCTCTGGCCTGACCGACATGGACGCGATTTCCCTCTCGATGGCCAACAACCTCCGCTCCGAAACGGTGGCCCTCGATCTCGCCGCCCGCGCCGTGATCATCGCCGGCATCGCCAACTCGCTGCTGAAAGCCGTGCTCGCCGCCAGCCTCGGTTCGCCTCTTCTGCGGTGGCGCGCAGGCGGCGCATTGGTGGCCACGGCGCTCGCCGGGGCGGCTGCGCTTTTCTTGACCTGAACGGCACATGAGCAACGGCGACCTTGCGCCGCCCGTCCACCCACCTATCGATTGTCACTCATGTCTGCCGCCGCTCCGCATTCATCAACAACGCCCATTGCCGTCCTCGATTGGGGCCGCACGCGTTACGAGCCCGCACGGCAGGCTCAGGAAGAACTCGTAGCCAAACGCCTCGCTGGCGAGATCACCGATACGCTGGTGTTCACCGAACACGCGCCCGTCTACACCGTCGGCCTGCGCAGCGGCGCCGCCGATCATCTTGTCTGGTCCGCCGAACACCTCGCCCGCGAAGGCATCGAGGTCGTAAAAACCAACCGCGGAGGCGACATCACCTATCACGGCCCGGGACAACTCGTCGGTTATCCGATCGTGGATTTGTCGCCACGCAAAGACCTCCACGAATACCTGCGTTTTCTCGAACAGGTGATGATCAACACCGCGGGCACGCTCGGCCTCGCCGCTTCCCGCCGCGAAGGCAAAACCGGCATCTGGGTCGGCACGCGCAAGATCGCCGCCATCGGCGTCGCCGTTCGCCGCTGGGTCGCTTACCACGGCTTCGCGCTCAACGTGAACCCGGACCTCACGCATTTCCAAGGCATCGTCCCCTGCGGCATCAGCGCCACCGAAGGCACCGTCACGTCGCTCCAAGCCGAATTGGGCCGCGATCTCGACATGGCCGAAGTGAAAACCCTCCTTGCCCGCGAGTTTCAAGCGCTCTGGCCGACCTTTTTGGAAACCGCTAATACGCGCTAATCTGCGCTAAAAGCCGCCGAGCTGTCCTGAAATTTAGTGACCATAAGCGTGCATTAGCGGTTAAAAACCCTTTATTCTGATCCCTTCCGATGGACGACACTTCGCGCAAACCTTCCTGGCTCCGTGCCAAATTACCCACCGGCCCCGGCTATGCCGCCGTGCGAAAGCTCGTGGACGACAACTCGCTCCACACCGTCTGCCAAAGCGCGCAGTGCCCCAACCTCGGCGAATGCTGGTCCCGCGGCACCGCGACCGTGATGATCCTCGGCAACATTTGCACGCGCTCGTGTAATTTCTGCGCGATCCAAACCGGCCGCCCCACGGAACTTGATCTCGGTGAACCGGCCCGCGTCGCCGAGGCCGTTGCCAAGATGAACCTCAAGCACTGCGTCATCACCTCCGTCGCCCGCGACGAGTTGAAAGACGGCGGCGCCTCCGTCTGGGCCGCCACCATCCGCGCCGTGAAGTATCGGAATCCGAATACAGCGGTCGAAGTCCTCACGCCCGACTGGAAGGGCAATACCGCGCTGCTCGACCTCGTGCTCGACGCGGGTCCCGACATTTTTAACCACAACCTGGAAACCGTCGAACGCCTCCAAAAGCCCGTGCGCGTGCAGGCCCGTTACGACCGTTCGCGTTCGATTCTCCAACACGCCAAGTCCCGCGGTTTCACCACCAAGACCGGCATCATGCTCGGCCTCGGCGAACGCGAGGAGGAGATCGCGCAGACGCTCCGCGACATCGCCGCCGACAAGACCGACATCGTCACCATCGGCCAGTATCTTCAGCCCACGCCGCAACACTGGAAAATCGCCCGCTGGGTGCACCCCGACGAATTTGCCCGCTGGAAAGAGTTCGGCCTCGGCCTCGGCATCGGCGTCATCGAAAGCGGCGCCATGGTCCGCTCCAGTTACCACGCCGACGAGCAGTCCCAGAAATACACCGGCGTCGAACACCTCAACACCGCGAACGCGCTCGCCGAAGCGTAACGCGCGCGCGCCCGTCGTGGCATGGGCATCCTGTCCAGGATGCCGAAGCCCGCAGATCCTCCGCCCGCCAAACGCCGCCCCTATCCGGGCGGCGGTTCTTTTTTGCCCGGTCGCCTTACGGTTTCGCCGCAGCCACGCCCGCGTTGCGCAGATCGAGGATATCCACGTCTCCTGAGCCCAAGCGATACACCGCGCCCACGATGCGCACTCGCCCGTCGGCCACCGCTTTCCCGATCGTCTCGCTGCGCTGCGGCAAGAGTTGCGTCACGCGGCGCACATTGGCCTCCACCGCGCGGTCGAGCAGCGGCGGCGGCAACGCCTTCGCGATCTCCACCGCCTCGACGAGTTCGCTGAGCAAAAAGCCCATCGCGCCCGACGCCGACATGCCTTGCGTGGCCGCTTTCACCGCCCCGCAATGTTCATGGCCAAACACCATGATCAATCGCACCTGGAGATGCGCCACCGCATACTCCAAGCTCGCGAGCCCGCCCGCGTCCAGGATGTTGCCCGCCACGCGCACCACGAAGAGATCACCTTGATCTTGGTCGAAAATCAGCTCCGGCGACACGCGCGAATCCGCGCAGCCAAGAATCGCCGCAAAGGGATACTGCCCGTCGGCCTGCTCCTGCAGGCGTTGCGGCGTAACTTCACGCTGGCTGCGACGGTTTTCCAAATAGCGCCAATGCCCTTCCAGCATGCGGCGCAACGCGTCTTCCTTGGTGAGTCCTTGACCGGGCGTGAGCCGCGGGTCGTTTGAGTCTAAGGTATTCATGTTCAAAAACTTCAGCGGTGCCGCAGCCAGATGATCACGGCCGCCACCAGCGCGATTCCACCCGGCATCGCGAACGCCGCGAAATGCCAGTGCGGAAACACATACGCGCCGATGCTCGCGCCCAGAATGAACGCCGCGATTTGTCCCGCGCGCATCGCGTTGAACCGCGCTTCCAGCCGGCGCTCGGGCGAATTGCGCGCCATCCACAGACAACGCACCAAGCCCGTCCCGAGATCCGTCGTCGTTCCCGTCAGGTGCGTGCTCCGCAAAATCAATCCGGTTGCCGTGCTCACCACCGCGTTTTGAATGCCGCAGGCCAGACACAGGATCGCGAGCAACAAGTGGTTCGCCTTTAGATCATAGTGCCCGAATGGGCCGAACAAACCTTGGCAGCCCATCAGCGTCACCACGCCCAGGAGCCCGGCGATCACCGCGAGCGGCAGCACGTAGAGCGGACTCTGCCCTTTTTGAATGCGGCGATCCACCACCCACGCCGAGAACATGCACCCCAGCAAAAAATACAGCGGCACCAACGCCATCGAAGCCGCGTCTCCCCAATGCGCCTCGGCCAACCCGACGCCATGCATCGTCGCAAATCCGGTCAGATGGCTCACAAAACGACGGCACGCGAGGAAGCCGCCCGTGTTGACCATCCCCGCGCCCGCCGCGAGCAGAAACCAGTGCGCCAACGGCGTCACGCCCGCCCAAAATCCTTTGCCCTTCGCGCTCACGGAACGCCTCCGACCGCGCTCCGCGCCTCGGCAAGCGTTGCATGCAGGGGGAAAATACCGTCGAGCCCGCTGATCTGAAACACGTCGCGCACATGCGCCCGCGCCTCGGCCAGATGGATACCACCGTCGTGCCGCTCCTTGGCCAGCGCCTTACGCACGGCCATCAACACTCGCAGCCCCGCGCTGCTCAGATAATTCAGCTCCGCGCACGCCAGGATAAAGCAACGGTGCCCGTCCGCGCACAGGCCCTGCAACGCGACCTGAAGCGACGACGCCGTCGTCGAGTCGAGTTGTCCCCTCAGCGTGATAATAATCGGTCCCGGTCCCGTTGAATAATCGATGCGCACCGCCCGGGGTTTTGGGAGAAAGCCCCACTGCTGCAATTTATTAATCGCCGTAATCCTCACATCCCTCCGCGTCCGAGCGGACGCAGTCCGCTTTCGTTTTGCCCAAGCTCTTGACCCCCGCCACGGTGCGTCATGCGTCCGCTTTTGTTCTCCGTCGTGCTCTGCGTTGCCACCCACGTCGCCTCTGCCGCCGGCACCCTCGTCTCCGGCCCCATGCTCGGTTACCGCGCTCATCGCGAAACCGTCATCGTCCTTGAAACCAAGGACGCCCGCGAAGTTCGCATCGACTACCAGATCGCAGACCGCCCGGACACCGCCCGCTCCAAAGTCATCACGTCGCCTTGGGTTTCGCCGGCCGGCGGACAACCCATCAAGATTGTCCTGCCCCTCCTCGAAATGGGCGCGCGCTATACCTACTCCCTTACCATCGATGGGCGGCTGCAGACGTTTCCCTACCCGCTCACGTTCCAGACCACCGACCTGTGGGAATGGCGCAAAGCCCCGCCGGATTTCTCGTTCGTCTTCGGCTCCTGCGCCTACTTGAACGACCCGGCCTATGACCGCCCCGGCACGCCCTACGGCAAGGGCACCGAGATCTTCCGCCACATGGCCGACAGCGGCGCCGACTTCACCCTCTGGGGAGGCGACAACATCTATCTGCGCGAAGCCGACTACTCCTCCGAGAGCGGCATCTGGTATCGCTACTCCCGCGACCGCGCCACGCCGGACCTGCAAAAACTCTACGCGGTCATGCATCACTACGCGATTTGGGACGACCACGACTACGGCCCAGATAACGCCAACCGTTCCTTCGAGTTCAAAGACGTCACCCTCGCCGCCTTCAAAACCTACTGGGGCAATCCCACCTATGGCGAAGCCGACAACCCCGGCGTTTACGGCAAATTTGTCTGGGGTGACGCCGCGTTTTTCCTGCTCGATGATCGCACCCACCGCGACGACACCGCCCTCGACCAGGACAACCACCCACGCAAAACCGCTTGGGGCGACCGCCAGCTCGACTGGCTCAAACAATCCCTCCTCCACGCCAAGGCTCTTAGAAACTACCGTTTCAAGTTCATCGTCACCGGCGGCCAAGTTCTCCAAACCGCGATAAAAACCACCCGCTCCGAGTCTCACGAACTCTACCGCCGCGAACGCGAGGAACTCATCGAGTTCATTCAGGCCAACAAGATTACCGGCGTTATCTTTCTCACCGGCGACGTTCATCACACCGGCCTCTATCGCCGCCCACTCAACGACCAACGCGCCATCTACGAACTCACCTCCTCGCCCCTCACGAGCGGCTCTTGGAACGCCGCCGCCAGTGAAAAAGCCAAAGACCCGTTCGTCGTCCCCGGCACCCTCGTCGGCACGCAAAACTATTGCCACGTCCACCTCGCCGGCCCCGCCAACGCCCGCGTCGTCGTCATCTGCTGCTACGACAAAACCAACACCCTCCAGTGGGAACACACGATCCCCGCCGCCGACCTCGAATTTCCGCCGCCGACGCCCCCGTCTTCTCCTTCTTCGCCGCCGCCGCCCCCGACCGGCGCCGCGACGACGACAAAACCATAGCGCGGCGCGCGCCCCCAAACGCCGACGCTCAAGCATCGCCAATTCGTCAAGCCGTCTCGCGTCAACCCACGGCTACGAAGATCTTCGTTTACCCCTACGAATCTCATCGTAGGCATCGGTCATGCCCAAGAAAAAGCCCGCGCTGCCCCGCCCGACCGACACCGAACTGCGCCTCCTCAACGTCCTCTGGCACCACGGCCCGTCCACCGTGCGCGAGGTCTGGACGCACCTCGGCTCCGACGTCGGCTACACCACGGTCCTGAAGCTCCTTCAAATCATGCGAGAGAAGGGCCTGGTCCTCCGCGACGAACAGGCCACGTCCCACGTTTACGCCGCCGCCCTCTCGGAAACCGAAACCCAGACCGATCTTGTCGGCGGCTTCATCGACCGCGTCTTCGGCGGTTCCGCCAGTCGTCTGGTCCTGCACGCGCTCGGCTCGAAATCCGTCTCGCCGAAGGAGCTCAAGGCCATCCGCGAACTCCTCGATCAAGCCGAGCACGACGGCAAATAAAGCCGTCTCGCGCCTCCGCCCATGAACCCGCTGATCGAACGCCTCGGATGGACGCTTCTGCACTCGCTTTGGCAAGGCACCCTCGCGTGGGCGTTCTTGCGGGTCGCATTGCCGCTGCTCCGCCGATACTCCGCGCAAGCGCGTTACCTCGCCGCATGCGGCGCGCTCGTGCTCGCCAGCGCCGCGCCGTGGATCACGTTTTTCCAAATCGACGTCACCGAACGGCTCTCCGCCGCCGTTCCCTCACACGCCTCCACCTCGCCCGAGCCAACTCTCGCTCAACCCGTCAGCTCCGCCCGTCCGGCGGCCGTTGCGCCCTCGCCTCCACCGCCCGCGCGCCGAGTCGGCTCCGGAGATTTCGGGGCGGTTCTCCGTCCCGCGTTTCCGTGGCTCGTCGGCCTCTGGTTGAT
Organism: Opitutaceae bacterium UBA4094; assembly: GCA_002382525.1. Classification (GTDB taxonomy): domain Bacteria; phylum Verrucomicrobiota; class Verrucomicrobiia; order Opitutales; family Opitutaceae; genus Rariglobus. Next base: position 5,151 of record DFYA01000060.1, on the reverse strand, counting down.
CGGCTTCGGCGGTTCATGCCTGCGCCTGCTGCTCGGTTGGCAACAAACCCGCCGCCTCGCCCGCGGCCCCCTGACACCGCCCCCCGCCGAACTCGCGGCGCGCTTTGCTTCGCTGCTCGCTCGCCTGCGTTTTCATCGCACGGTCCGCATCGGACTCTCGGCCTGCGTGCCAGGCCCCGCCGTCGTGGGTTGGCTGCGCCCGATCGTGCTCCTGCCAATCGAGGCGCTCGCCGGACTCACGCCCGGGCAAATCGACGCCGTTCTCATCCACGAACTCGCCCACATCCGGCGGGCCGATTTTCTCGTCAACTTGCTGCAGGCGGTCACCGAGGCGCTCTTCTTTTATCACCCGGCGGTTCACGCGATCAACCGGGTCATCCGCGAAGAGCGCGAACACGCCTGCGACGACTTGGCCGTAAAACTCACCGGCGACCCCGTCGGTTACGCGCGCGCTCTCGCCGCGCTCGCGACGCACGCCGGTCCGCCGCTCGCGCTTGCCGCCACCGGTGCGGACGGGAGCGGCGGGTTGATCCAGCGTATTCGCCGCCTGCTGGGCCGCGATCCCGCACACCCCCGCCCCCTCGCCACGCTCGCTTGGGCGGCGCTGATCGGCGCGGTCCTCTATCTCGCCGCCATGTTCGGCCTCCCCGCGCTGACGGCCCGCCTGCTCACGCCGACGGAGCGCATCGCTCTCGTTAAACAAACCGCCGCCGCCGTCGCCGCCCAAACCACCCCGGAGTTGCCCGACGGCGCCCGCATGACCGTGGTGGCCGAAATCCGCACCGAGGACGGAAGGCCGCTTCCCGCAAATCTGGTTGTCCATGGACTCATTCAAAACCCGCGCCGCAGCATGACAGTCACCGTAAACGTCGCCGACGGGCGAGTGCGCCAACCGATGGAGACTGGTGAATTTTACGTGCTGGTGCATGCCCCGGGCTGGGCACCGACATTTGCCGGCCCCTTCCAGCCCACGCGCGCGGATGACGAACTCGTGCTGCCCCCGCTGATTTTGCGCCAAGGTTTTCCTGTGCATTTGCGGATCACCGACGCGGACAACCGCCCCCTCGCCGGCGTCCGCCTCCATCAACCGCTCATTCGGGCGGCCGGCCCCTCCGGCAACCGCAACCTCAATCGCCCTTGGCCCGATCTGGTCACCGATACCCAAGGCGAGGCGACGTTCGCCAATGTGGGAGCCGACACCGAGCTTGAGATCACCATCGAACATCCCGGCTTTCAGAAAACCATCCGCCGCTTCAGCGAATTCACGCCTGACGCGTTGATGGAGTTACCGCTCGCTCCGGCCCACCCCACGCGCGGTCACGTCACCGACGCGGACACCGGACTCCCCATCGCGGGCGCGCACATTCTGCTGGCCGGTCATCAGCGGCCTGAGACCAGTGCGATCTATTCCCTGACGAACACCGTGCAGATGGCCGTCGCCGACGACGCCGGACGTTTTGTCCTCAATACGCTGAACGAGCGCTGGACGACCTACGTTTACGTGACCGCGCCCGGCTATGCGCCCATCTCGGTCGAGGCAACGATCGGAACCCCGTTGCACGTTCGCCTCGACCGCGGCATCCGCATCGCAGGCCGCGTGCGCGCCGCCGCCGGCCAGTTGGCCAAGTCGGCACGCATCACGGCGGACTACTCGCTGAGAACGGGTCCCCAGTCCTCGTTTGGCCACCGACTCGAACAACCACTCGACCACACTGCGACTGAACCGCCCTTCGCCTTCGAGAACGTGCCACGCGGCACCGACCGCATTTCGCTCGTAGTGGCCGGACGCTCGGTGGCCGTCGCGAATGACGCCGACCAAAATGATCTCGTGATCGATCTCACCGCCGCAACCAGCGACGCTCCCGACGTTCTGCCATTGGGCGAACTCCCTCAACGCAAGGTTGTGCTCACACTGCGTCCTCCTGACGGCGAGCCCGTGCCTGAAGGCGAACTGGAAGTGGACTACCAAAAACACGGCCTCAACCGCGCGCGCGGTTCCCTCTGGCCGCGTCCACGGTTGCCCGTCTCGCAGGGGCAAGTCGAACTGCTCCTCCCCGCCCCCAACCGACTTCAAGTCACCCAAGCTCGGCTTCCGGGTTACGCGCCGGTCACCCGCATCTTTGAAATCCCTGACGGTTCCGCCCCGCTGAATCTGGAACTCGACGTCGTTCCCGGCGGCGCCATCCATGGTCGGCTGACCGATGCCAACGGCACGCCTGTCCCGAATTGGTTCCTCAGTTGCCGCTCGGACGAACCCGCAGAGTCGCAGTCCGCCGTGAATTTGAACAACGCGTTTTGGGGCGAGCAGAAAACCAATGTCGTCGGCGGATTCATCGCGGGGAGCCTGCCCTTTGACCATCACTACGTCATCGTCGCCCATCGCAATTTTTTCTACGCCACCACAGACACGATCCAGCTCACCCGCCGCGACCCGTTGCACGAACTGGAATGGCGCCTACCCGCAGCCCTCCCTTACCGAGGCCGCCTCGTCGGTGCCGATGGCGCCCCCGTATCCATGGCGAGCCTAGGGCTATCCTTCCATGCCCGGCACAACCACTCCTTCAGCAGCGGAAATCTAATCGTGACGGAGGCCGATGGCAGCTTCGAAATCCCCGGCATCAACCCCGCCGAGCTGGAGCGCTACGAACTCAAGTTGATCAGTCGCAAAACCTGGCAGCCCTTCGTCACCCGGCTTTCCGGCAATCTTCCGGCCCAACCTCAGACCTTCACGCTGACGCCCGGCCATCGGCTGTCCGGGCGCATTCTGGATGCCGTCACCGGACGACCGCTTCCCGGCATCGAGGTGCGCGCGCGCCTCGACCACGGAGAGTTAAAAGATGCGCCGCCGCAGTCGCGTCTGCCGATCCTCGCCGAAAGCCAGACCGACGCGGACGGCCGCTTCCAGTTCTCCACCTTTCCCACCGGAAAATTCCGAATCGTCTCCGATCACGGCGACGTTGATTCGCCCGTTATCAGCCTACCCGTTACGAGCGGGACCAGTATCGACCTCCGCTTGAAACCTCGCTCACACACACCCCGAAAATAACGGAGCAAGCGCACAGCCTTCGCGTCATTTTTCTCCGTGCGCTGCGCAGCAACCCGGCTCAAATTAGCGCCATGAAAACCCGCCAGGCCATCGTCGAAAACTGGCTCCCGCGCTACACCGGCGTGCCGCTCGACGAGTTTGGCGACTACATCCTGCTCACGAACTTTCAGCTCTACGTGAAACTGTTCGCCAAGTGGAACCGGGTAAAAATCCGCGGCGCCGACAAACCCATGCCGAGCGCCACCGCCGGCCGCATTACCATCATCAACTTCGGCATGGGTAGCGCCACCGCCGCCACCGTGATGGACTTGCTCAGCGCCATCCACCCCAAGGCCGTGCTCTTCCTTGGCAAATGCGGCGGCATCAAACATCGCGCCGAGGTCGGCGACTTGATCCTGCCGATCGCCGCCATCCGGGGCGAAGGCACGAGCAACGACTACTTCCCGCCCGAGGTCCCCGCCTTGCCGGCCTTTGCGCTCCAAAAGGCGATCTCCACCACTATCCGCGAGTTCGCGCGCGACTACTGGACTGGCACCGTTTACACGACCAACCGCCGCGTCTGGGAACATGATGCCGACTTCAAAAAATACCTTCGCAAGATCCGCGCCATGGCCATCGACATGGAGACCGCCACCATCTTCATGACCGGTTTTTTCAACGAGACGCCTACCGGCGCCCTCCTTCTTGTGAGCGACCAACCCATGTTACCCGACGGCGTTAAGACCATCGAGAGCGACGCCTCGGTCGATCAGGTCTACGTCGAGGACCACCTAAAGATCGGCATCGGATCGCTGAAGCAGCTCATCAATCAGGGCGTCACCGTGAAACACCTGCGGTTCTGACCCGACCGACGCCCGCCGTGCCACCGGTCAGCGCCGCCACCACGAAGGCGGCCGTATCGGGCTGGCGGATACAGCTGTCGCCTCCGCGCTCGAACCGCAGTCGTTCACCGCCGTCACGGTGTAGTGATAAACCTTCCTGAAATCGAGGTCGGCATCCGTGTAGCTCGTGCCTCCTGTAACCACCGCCACCTCTTGCTTGGGCCGGTCGGCGGACTCGGAACGAAGAATTCGATAACTTTTCGCCAACGCCACTGCGTTCCACTTCAGAACCACTCCCTCTTTCGCGGGCTCCGCCGTCAAACCGGTCGGTGCTAGTGGCGGAAACAGCGCGCTCACCGGGGTCGTCTCGGCGCCTTCTTTTCCATTAGCCACGCCGCACACCACGTAGTGATAGGCCGTTCCTGCGCTCAGCCCTTCGTCCGTATAAGCCGGTGCGGTGACCAGCGAAGCGATCGGCGTATAAGGCCCCTCGCGCACCAAGGACCGTTTCACCACATACGCCACCGCCCGTGGAGACGGTGTCCACTCCAGCACGGCAACACCGCTCCCCAACTTCACTCGTAAATCCGTGGGTGCGCTCGCCGGAGTCGCAGAGCCGGCCGGCGCCGAGGGAGGTCCGGTCCGTTCCGCCAATTCTGCCGACACCGTGTAATAAGTCAGCTCGTGGGCCCCGAACGGCCCCCCATCCATCAAACGCGTGTCCTGCACTCCCGCAGCCACCGCAGTATAAGGACCCTCTCGTTTCTCCGCACGCCTCACGCTATAGCTCGTCGCCTTGTCCACAGGTTGCCAGCGCACCAACATGCCGCCTCGTTCGGCCTCCGCAACGACTCCGATCGGCGGTAGAACATGCGCTTTGACGACCAGTCCGACCTCGGCGAGTTCGATGAGCCCGCCGCTATTCCCGGTGAATACAAATCGGAACCGGTTAAACGCTTCCCGAGGCCGCACGCGGATGCTTTTCGGCGATTGCCGGCCGGCGAAATACTGGCGCTTTTTCGCGTCGATCGTCGTCCACGTTTCTCCATCAACGGACCCTTGCAACTCCCACTCTTGGGGGTCGCGACTGCCGCCCGCGTAGCCATTGGTCAGCGTGTATTCCGTGAGCAGCCAGCTCATCTCGTCATCGAACCGATACTCGATCCAGCCGGTCTCGCCCTCGTTGATTCGAATCTGCCACTGCGTGTGATTCACACCGTCAAATGCGCGTTTGGCCGTGTCTGCCACCGAGCCTTCGCTCGCGGTCACCACACCGCGCCCCGG
>DFYA01000090.1:14118-23279 GCA_002382525.1 Opitutaceae bacterium UBA4094 | reverse complement strand
ATCGAGGTGTCTTGGCGAAGCGCGCCACCGGCGGCACTGACTTGCGCGTCGGCGACGGGGTCGACGGCCCAAATTTTTTCGAGGGCAAACTCGCCGTCTTCGCGCTCGACGAGTTCGGCGCGGATGCGTTGGCCGGGGCGGGCGTTGGTCACGTCGCCGAGCGACACGGAAAACTCCATGGTCATCGGCGCCATGTAGCCGGGGATCTCGTCGTGGTTGACGAGCAACGTGAGGCGCTCGGGGTCGGCTTTGATGATCTCGCCGGTCAGCGGATAACGTTTTTCGTTGGGATTATCCGACGCGGCTTGGCCGGAGGAGCCGCCCGGTTTGCAGGCGGAAAACAACAGGAGCAACGAAGCGGTCGCCATAAGCAGAAGGGACCGGGGTCGGGAAGAAACCATATACCTACGGATTCGCCCGAGGAAAAATTTGTCAAAGGCTTTGCTGCGGGTAGTGCTTTCGCTTCCCCGCGCCACAACGCGGGCTGATGACCTCCATCATGAGCACTTCCCGCACCTCTTCTTACAAGCCCGCGCTCGCCTGGTTCGCCGCGCTTGGCGCCGCCTGGGTATTCGCGGTCGTCACCCTCGGCGCGTTCACGACCAGCATCCACGCCGGCATGGTGTTTCCCGACTGGCCGCTGTCCAACGGCTCGATCAACCCCGACGGCTGGCTCACCGAGATCGACAAGTTCGCCGAGCACTCCCATCGCCTCTTCGGCATGATCATGGGTTTTCTCGCGATCGGGCTTGTAGTGTGGTTGCAACTACGCGAGGAGCGCGGCTGGTTGCGCAAACTCGGTTGGACGGCACTCGTGATCGTAGTGGTGCAAGGTATTCTCGGCGGTAAACGCGTGCTGCTCGATTCGCTGGCGGTGCCCGGCTTCGAAATGTCACTCGGCCAGATGCTGCGCATCCCCCACGGGATCCTTGCGCAGGTGTATGTGTGCGTGTTGTTTGCCATCGCCGCCGGGCTGTCACGCCCTTGGATCGAGGGCTCGCCGATGAACTCCGGTGTGTCCGCAAACATCCGCCGGCTGGCGGTGATCTCCACACTGCTCGTCTTTGTGCAACTGATCGTCGCCGCCGTGATGCGTCACAACAACGCCGGCCTCGCGATCCCGACGTTTCCGCTCACGCCCGAAGGCGGGCTGATCCCGGCGGCGTGGGATTTCCGCGTGGCGATCCACTTTGCCCACCGCGCTCTCGCGGCCGTGTTGACCGTCGCGCTGGTGTGGTTGGCCATCGCGCTGTGGCGCTCGCCGTCCGCCGGGCGCGCATTAAAGAACGTGGCGACGCTGATCGTCGGCTTGCTGGTGGTGCAGATTTTCCTGGGCGCCATGTCGGTGTGGACGCTGCGCGGTCCCTATTACACGACCGCGCATGTGATCGGCGGCGTGAGTATCTTCGCCGTGGTGTTCACGGTCGCCTGGTGGTCGTATCGCGAGGTGATTGTTCGTCGTGAAACCGCTCGCGCTCGGACGCCTCTCGCCGCATGACCGCCGAAGACCTCATGGAACACTCCGCGCCCAAGGCCCGCTTCGGCGACTACCTCGAACTCACCAAACCGCGCCTCAGCACGCTCTCGGTTATCACGACGCTGGTCGGCTACGCGGCGGCGCGCCCGGGTTGGTTTCCGGCGGAGTTCGCCGCGCTGGTCTTGGGCACCTGCGCCTGCGCCGCCGGCGTCGCCGCCCTCAACCAATGGATGGAATGCGACACCGACGCCGTCATGCCGCGCACCTCCGACCGGCCGATCCCGTCCGGCAAAGTGGCGACGGGGTCCGCCTTCGTGCTCGGCGCCGGCTTGTGCGCGGGCGGACTCGGCACGTTGTTCACCTACACCAACGGCCCGGCGGCGTTCTTCGCGTTGCTCACGATCATTTCGTATCTCGCAATCTACACGCCGTCGAAACGCTGGTCGCGTTGGTCCACCGAGATCGGCGCGGTCGCGGGCGCGTTTCCCCCGCTCATTGGTTGGGCGGCCGCGACCGGCGGCGTGACGGCGCTCGGGTGGATCTTGTTTGCGATCCTGTTCTTTTGGCAGATCCCGCACTTCATGGCGGTCGCTTGGACGTATCGGAAGGACTACGGCGCGGTGAACTTCCCGATGTTGCCCGTGCGCGACCACGAGGGCGGCAAGGTCGCCCGGTGGTCCTTCGTCAACTCGATCGCGCTCGCCGTCGTGTGTCTCCTGCCGCAGCCGCTCGGACTCGCCAGCATTTACTACACGATCGTCACGGCGCTGCTCGCGGTCTGGTTCTTGGCGCGGGCCGCCGCGTTTCTCAAACCGACCGAACGCGACAAGACCGCGCGCACGTTGTTCTTTACGACCATCGGCTGGCTGCCGCTGCAACTCGGCGCGTTGGTCGCCGACCGTTTTCTTTTCAACTAACCGAGATCGTCCGCTCGGCCCAAATCGGGCCGGCCCGACTCCTGCTCGACGCATCCGCCCACACCACTCGCACGTGACCCTTAACGACATTCCCGCCCTCAACGCCGCGCTCAACGCTCTCGCCACCCTCTTGATGACCGCGGGCTTCGTGTTCATCCGCTCCAAAAACGTCAACGCCCACCGCGCCTGCATGTTGTCGGCCGGCGTCGTCTCGGCGATTTTTCTGGTCGGCTATGTGGGCCACAAAATCCTCAAGGGCATGGCGGCCGGGGCGGGCGAGGCGATCCACACCCAGTTTGGCGGCGAAGGGGCGATCCGCGTCGTCTATCTCGTGATCCTGCTCACCCACGTCGTGCTCGCGATCAGCATCGCCTACCTCGTGCCTAAGACCTTCGCGCTCGCCCTTACCGGCCAGTTCGAACGCCACAAACGCTGGGCGCGCGTCGTGTTTCCCATCTGGTATTACGTCAGCATCACGGGCGTGTTGGTCTATTTTTTCTTGTATCAGTGGTGGCCGTCCGCCGCTTGAAGCGCGACGCCGCTCACGCGGGCAACCCCGCGATCCCGACCGGTTTGTGTGCCTGCGCGCATCGCCGGCCAGCGCGCGCCATTTAAAATTAATAACCGTGTAATCGCGTAACTTATTACCTGCATCATGGATGGTTTTATGGCTTGAAATGCCCAACCTCTTCCTGACCCTCTGTCCGTTTATCCTCTCTCAGTCGCCCGTTTGACCAACGGTCCCTTACTTCCGGCCACATGACCTTCACGTCTCTCTTCCGTCTGCTTAAGACCCGCGCCCTTTCCTGCGCGGCCGTAGCCGTCATGCCGCTGCTCTTCGGCGGCTGGTTCAACTGGCTCACCGGCCCCCAATCGACTTTCGACACTCAAGGCCCCGTCGCGAAATCGCAGTTGGACGTGTTCTACGTCACCCTCTGGGTCACCGGCATCACCTTCGTCATCGTCGTCAGCATCCTCACCTACGCGACGCTCAAGTTCAAAGCCCGCCCCACCGACGACCCTCACGCCGCCATCCCGCACCAAGGCCACGGCAACCCGCTCATTGAGCTCAGCCTCATCGGCCTCTCCGTCCTCGCCCTCGTCTTCATCGCCGTCCCCACCCTCAAGTCCATCTGGTATACCTATGAGGTCCCGGCCGACCAAAAGGAGAACGCCTACGAGGTGACCGCCGTCGGTTACCAATGGTGGTTCGGCTTCGAATACCCCGCAGAACAAATCGAAGGTGCCGGCCAACTCATCACCGCCAACGAACTGGTCATCCCCGCCGGCCGCCCCGTGCGCATCAACCTCCGCACCCGCGACGTTATCCACTCCTTCTGGGTGCCCAAACTCGCCGGCAAGGTGGACATGATCCCCAACCGCGGCAACCACCTCTGGCTGCAAGCCGACGAACCCGGCTATTTCTGGGGTCAATGCGCCGAGTTCTGCGGCGAATCTCACGCTGTGATGCGCTTCCGCGTCATCGCTCTCAACGAGGCCGACTTCGCCGCTTGGGTCGAAAAGCAAAAAGCCCCCGCCCGCACCGTCGCCGCCGACGCGCCAGTCGAGGGCGAACCCGCCGCCCCTTACGTGTTCAAGAACCCTGGGCGCAACGCTCCGGGCTGGACCCCCGAATTCGACGCCGCGCCTTTCACCGCTTGGCAAACCTTCCAAGAGGTCAACCCCGGCGAAAACCCCGCCCTCATCGCCCAAGGCCGCCAGCTCTTCCAACAAAAAGCCTGCGTGACGTGCCACACCGTTCGCGGCCACGCCCCCGGCGGCACGCCCGTCGCCCCCGATCTCACGCACGTCGGCTCCCGCACCACCATCGCTGCCGGCCTCCTCGAAAATTCCCCCGAGAACCTCCACCGCTGGATCGTTTATCCCGACGAGGTGAAGCCCGGCAACAAGATGTATGTAGGCCTGCCCACCGGGCCCGGCGTCATCATGGCTGGCTACGTCAATATCGACAAAGCCACCGGCAAACCCACCGGACACAACATCGTGATCAACGACGAAGAGGCCCGCGCGCTCGTCGCCTACCTGCACAGCCTGAAGTAATCCTTTCCGACTTTAACGACTCGCCAGACCGACCGAACGCACCATGTCCGCACACGCCCACACCGACACCGTCGGCCACGAACCGCACATCTCCTATCCCGAGGAGAAACGGTCCTGGCTCCTCACCCGCCCGACCGCCAAGACCGGCCTCATCAGCTGGCTCACCACCGTCGATCACAAAAAAATCGGCCTGATGTATGGCATCTCGGCGTTGTTCTTCTTCTTGGTCGGCGGCTTCGAGGCCCTGCTGATCCGCATCCAGCTCGCCGTTCCCAACAACACGTTCATCTCGCACCAGCTCTACAACGAGCTGTTCACGATGCACGCGACCACGATGATCTTCCTCGCGGTCATGCCCCTCTCGGCGGCGTTCTTTAATTACATGATGCCGCTCCAGATCGGCGCCCGTGACGTCGCCTTCCCGCGCCTCAACGGCTTCGCCTTCTGGGTCTTCATCGCCGGCGCCATCGTCATCAACATCGGCTGGTTCGTGAAATCCGGTGCGCCCGACGCCGGCTGGTTCGGCTATGCCCCGCTTACCTCCGTCGCCTACTCCAACCAATTCGCCGGAGACATGTCCACTGACCTCTGGGTCATCGGCCTGCAAATCCTCGGTGTCTCCTCGGTCGTCGGCTCGCTCAACTTCATCGTCACCATCATCAACATGCGCGCGCCCGGCATGACCATGATGCGCCTCCCGGTCTTCACCTGGATGACCTTGATCACCGCCTTCCTGATCATCCTTTCCTTCCCCGCGATCACCGTCGCCTTGGTCGAGCTGATGATGGACCGCACGTTCCAGACCTCGTTCTTTGACGTCTCCAACGGCGGCCTCCCGATTCTCTGGCAACACCTCTTCTGGATCTTCGGCCACCCCGAGGTTTACATCCTGATCCTTCCGGCGATGGGCATCATCTCGGAGATCCTGCCGACCTTCTCTCGTAAGCCGCTCTTCGGTTACCCGATCATCGTGTTCTCCGGCGCCACCATCGGCTTCCTCGGGTTCGGCGTGTGGTCGCACCACATGTTCACCACCGGCATGGGCACCGTCGCCACCGCCGCGTTCTCGCTCATGACGATGGCCATCGCCGTCCCCACGGGCGTCAAGATCTTCAACTGGATCGGCACCCTCTGGGGCGGTCACCTCCAGATGCGCACGCCCATGTTGTTCGCTCTCGGCTTCGTCTGGATGTTCATGATGGGTGGCTTCTCCGGCGTCATGCACTCCGCCGCTCCCGCCGACGCCCAACAACAGGACTCTTACTTCGTCGTCGCCCACTTCCACTACGTGCTGATCGGCGGATCCGTCTTCGCCCTCCTCGCCGGCATCCACTACTGGTTCCCGCTCATCTTCGGCCGCAAGGTGTCCGAGTTCTGGGGCAAACTCTCCTTCTGGGTCATCTTCGCCGGATTCAACATCACGTTCTTCCCGATGCACTTCCTCGGTCTGAACGGCATGCCGCGCCGCACCGCCGTTTACGACGGCAACATGGGTTGGAACGACGCCAACATGATCGCCACCGTCGGCTCCCTCATCCTCGGCGTCGGCGTCACGATCTACTTTGCGGTCATGGTTTATACCTACTTCAAGGGCGAAAAGACCACCCGCGACACCTGGGACGCCCGCACCCTCGAATGGACCGTGCCCACCACGCCTCCGCCCGAGCATAACTTTGACGTTATCCCGACCGTGCACGCCCGCGATGCCTTCTGGTATGAGAAGACCCACAAGGCCGAAATCGACCGCGAGAAAGCCGCCAAGGAAGCCGAAGAGCAAAGCCACGGCGGCATCCACATGCCCAGCCAGTCTTGGTTCCCGCTGGTCGCCGCTCTCGGTCTGCTCATCGGCGCGATCTTCTTCGTGAACCACATCATGATCGGCGCCATCGCTGGCGGCGTGATCCTATTCCTCGGCGTTTACCTCTGGGCCGTCGAAGGCCCCGGCGGTTACCACATCCACCTCGATCACAAAAACGAGAAGACGCCCAAGCATCACTAAGTCCGAAATCGTTCTCGTTCTCCTTACTCGTTCTCCCGCATTAATTACGATCCCTCCCGATCCGAGAACGAGAACGAAGAACGAGAAAGAGAACGAGCCAACCGCCGATCCCCCTCCCCTTCCCTCCCTCTTTCCAGCCATGAGCACTCACGCGGCCACCGGGGCCATCGACCACCACCACGACCACACCACACGGACGGGCATTCCCAACAAGAAGCTCTTCATGTGGGCGTTCCTCGCGTCGGACTGCATGTTCTTCGGCGCGCTCATCTCGTCGCACCTGATCTACCGCCTTCACGAGACGCCCAACGCCCCCGACGTCCTCGGACTGTTCTCCCTCGAGCTCACGTCGTTCTCGACGTTCATCCTGCTCATGTCGTCGCTCCTGATGGCGCTCGCCGTCAACTCGTGCCAAAAAGGCCACGTTCCCGCGACCCGCAAGATGCTCCTCGGCACGATCTTCTTCGGTCTGATCTTCCTCGCGTGCCAGGTGTATGAGTTCAACCACTTCGTCCACGCCGGTCTCACCCTCAGCAGCAACATTTTCGGATCCACGTTCTACACGCTCACCGGCACTCACGGCGTGCACGTTGCCATCGGTGTTCTTTGGCTGGTGCTCATGTATATCCGCACCTTCAAGCCCGCCGACGGGACCCCGTGGATTCTCAAATCCGCCATTCACCTGTTGGTCTTCGCGGTCTTCGTGGTCGCCTCCATGAAGGCCGTCCTCGGTTGCGTGCACGCCGTCGAGGAATTCGGCGCCACGGGCCAGATGCTCTCCAGCTTCGTGAGCCATGAACTCCCCGCGATCCTCGTCACCGTCGCCGGCCTGGTCGCCCTCGTCTTCCTCGGACGCGAACGCAAGGCCGTCGAGTTCGGCGAAGCCAACGCCGTCGACGTGGAGTCGATGGGCCTCTACTGGCACTTCGTGGACATCGTATGGATCATCATCTTCACGGCCGTTTACCTGCTCGAATACCTCTGATCCTCCCACCATGAGCGCCTCTCCCTCAAACGCCGACACCGGTCACAGCCACGGGCACGAAACCAGCAAGTTCCACACGTTCGTGCAGCTCGCGATGATCCTCGCGATCATCACGGGCGTGGAGATCGTGTTGATCTACCTCCCGCTGGCGAAGTGGTTTCTCGTCACGAGCCTCCTCGTCCTCTCGTTGGTGAAGTTCCTCTTGGTGATCTTCATCTTCATGCACCTGAAGTGGGACAAACTCTTCTGCACGATCCTGTTTTTTATCGGCCTGATCCTCGCCGGCGGCACCGTCGCCGCCCTGCTCGCGCTCTTCGCCGTGAAAGACAGCACGCCCCTCACCACGCAGGAACTCAGCTCGATCCCCGCCGCGATCCACGCGGCTTGATCTAACGGGAACGTCGGTTCGATCACATAAGCGGCCCCTTTTGCGGGCCGCTTTTTTTGAGCCCCAAATCTTCAACGGTGACACCCACCCTCCGCGCCAAAAGTTCGATGCGCCCTCGTGCCTGCCGCTGCTTCTTCTTTTGCGTCGTCTGTGCTTTTTGTGGCCATTCTGATCGCCTCCCCAAAGCCTCACGCCTTTCACCATGATCGACTGGACCCATTGGCACAACGAACCCTACCTCATCGGCGGGCTGATCCTGCTCGGCTGGTTTTACGCGTTGTGCACCGGTCCATTTCGCGCACGCATCGCTCCCGGCCAGCCCTACCCGCTCAACCACGCGATCAAGTTCTACCTTGGCCTCGTGGTCTTTTACTTGGCCGTCGGCTCCCCGCTCGACCAGATCGGCGAACGCTTCCTGCTCAGCGGACACATGGTGCAACACCAACTCATCATGTATGTGGCCGCCGTGCTCTTCCTGCTCGGTCTCCCCGCTTGGCTCGTCTCGCCCGTCACGGCGCGCGCCGGACTCCGCCACCCCTTGGGCATCCTCACCCATCCGCTCATCTGCGGAATCCTCTACATCCTCATCTACTCGATTTGGCACGTGCCCAACCTCTACGATTGGGCCCTCCAAAACCGCTACGTGCACATCGTCGAGCACGTCATGTTTTTTATCGCCGCTCTCTTCTATTGGTGGCCGATCATCAGTCCGTCCCGCGAATACCCGCCCCGCACCTACGCCACCCAGATGATCTACCTCGTCGCGGTGGTCATTGGCATGACGCCCGTCTTCGCCTTCATCGCCTTCTCCAGCGACATCCTTTACCCGACTTACGAATACGCCCCGCGCCTCTTCGCCGGCTTTAGTCCTGCCGAAGATCAACTTCTGGGCGCCGTAATCATGAAAGCCGGCGGAATGGGCGTGACGTTCATCGTCTTTATCGTCGCTTTCTACCGCTGGTATCAGGCCTCCGAAGGCCGTGCCGGAAAACCATGACCTGGGAAATCGCCCTCATTTTTGCCCTCCTGGCGGCCACGCTGGTGAGTTTCGTGCGCGAGAAATTCTCGCCCGACCTCACTGCGCTTGCGCTCTTCGTCGCAATCATTGCGACAGGGCTACTGAGCCCCGACAAGGCCTTCTCCGTGTTCTCCAATCCCGCGCCTCTCACCGTCGGGGCGATGTTTATCCTCAGCGCCGCCCTCGTGCGCTGCGGCGCGATTGAACACCTCTCGGGTTTCGTCGAAAAATCCGCCGGCTGGTCCTACCCGGTCGTGATGTTTATCCTCGTTGTGATGGTCGCCGCCATCTCCGGCTTCATCAACAACACCCCCGT